>CAVKQB010000009.1:0-56380 GCA_963658575.1 Leyella stercorea
GCCCGTGGAAAAGGGGTCGCCCGCATTGTTGATTATCATCCCGTCGAGGTGGTTAGCAGTGTACCATTGGTAGAACGCCTGCAGGCGGATATCGTTGTTGCCGGGGTAGCCGAGCGACATCTTGTTGCGATTGATGCAGTCCGCCGCCCATTGGTCGAGTTTCTCGAAGCCGGAGGAAGTTTGGGCGTAGACCGTCACAAGGCTCGATACCGCCAGTGCGATGGTCGTTAAGAATGTTTTTGCTTTCATGCTTACATGGTATTTTTGGTGTGTGCTGTCGGGCTATCCGCTTGCTGCGAGGCGCGGGAGGAGGGGATTGGCTACAATTGACGCAGTTGTATCCAGCGTTTGAAGAACGGGTCTTCTATCTCGTATTGAGCGGCGCGTATCAGATAACCCTCCCGCATCAGTTTTTTGACCGAACTATACAAAGTACTGGTGGGGAGTTGGCGGCTTTCTATCGGACTGAGATTGCGGCAGAGGCTTTGGAAGACACGCTTATCGGTGCGGTTGAAAGTGAGCCACAGGCGTTCATAATCCAAGTCGTGGGTCGTGACTAACTGTTCGATAGCGGTTTCGACCGCATCGGATTTCTCTTCGCCGTAGGCAAGTATATCCCACACCTGCGATGCCAACTGTTGCGTATAGTACGGGTGGCATTGCGTGGTGGAAAGGATTTGCGTCGCCAAGGCATCCGCCGTATCGGCGGCTACCGAATGCAGGCGTTCTTGCAGATAGGCATAGAAATCGGCGTACGGGATTTTCTGCAAGACCATCAGTTTGCCGAAGTGATAGAACGGCGACTTCTTGCGCTCGAAAATCTCGGTCATCATCGATTCCTGACTGCCCAAGAAAATGTAATTGATATGTTGTTGTTCTTGCAGAATGGCTCGCAGACGCTTGTCTATCCCTTTGGCAAGCCCGATGATTTCTTGGAACTCGTCGAAGATAACGATAAGTTTTTGCTTTTCGGTGCTGACGGATTCCAACAGCGCCAGAGCGTCCTCCAGAGCCACCGTCTCGTCCTGCATGGGCTGAAAAGACACATCGATGCCCTGCGTCATGGGGTTGGCGGAGATGGTGGGGACGACGCGGAAATGCTGCATTTGATGTTTTAGCCGCTCCCACGGGTGCAGTTTGAATATCTCCTTAAGAATAGTGGCAGCAAAGTCCGTAACGCTTACCACCTTCTGCAGGTTGAGGAAAATATACGGACGACCGATTTGTTTGACTGCTTTATGCACCAGACTCGACTTGCCGGAACGGCGCGGGCTGATGAGTATCAAGTGGTTCTCGCTTTCCATCGTTTGGCAGATGGCAGCCAGTTCTTCGACGCGGTCGGTGAAGTACTCGTTCTCGACAATAGTACCGAATTTGAAAGGATTTTTCATACTGCGATTTTTTTCGTTGCGAATTTTTTCGCAATCATTCCGACCGCAAATGTACGACTTTTATTTTGTCGGTGCAAATGGGGTGAAAATCCGCAACTTGGTTACGTCGGCCTCCCTTTCACAGAAATCGCGGTGGGGTTTGGTTGGGTCAATGGCAGAACATGAACCCGACGTAAGCCCGCAAGCCTGTTGGCATCAGCAGTTGGCGGTCGCCGAAAGCCAGCAACCAATCGACTTTGAACGTGAGGTGTACGCGCGGCGTGAGCAGATAGTCGCAGCCCACGAAAGGCGTTGCGCACACAAATCCGCGCTTGTTGAAGACGGCCTGCGGCTCGGTCGCCCAATCGTGCTGGTTGCCTTCGACTATGTAGAGGCTTTTGACCGCGCCGCCGCCCACCGTCGCACCAACATACGGCCACACTTTTGCGGTGCGCCAATAGGCATCGACCAGCACGCCGCCCCAGCCGTAGCGGATGTAACTGCCGTTTTGCAAAAGGTCGTGCGCGTCGGTCGTCTGCGACGGCATCTGCGACATGTAACCCTCGCTGCCGATGCGCAGATGTTCCCACAAATGCACGCGAATGGCGCCGCCGATGCCAAACGTGGCTCCCCGCGGATTGCACGGCGCTTGCGCATTTTTGCCGAAAAGATAGCCCGCGTGGAGCATCATGCCGCCCGAAAAACCGTTATAGACCCGTTCTTGCGCTGCAATCAGCATTGCATGGGCGCAGAAGAGAATGGCGAACAGGCGTTTCGAGGCTCTCATCGGCGTTTGCTTTCCAGATATTCTTCCAAAATGATGGTGGCACTCACTTGGTCGATCAACGCCTTGTTGCGCCGCGCCTTCTTCGTCAAACCGCCGTCGATCATGGCTTGGAATGCCATCTTCGATGTGAAACGCTCGTCGACAAGTTCGACCGGAATCGACGGGAAACGCTGCCGTAGCCGCTCGACGAACGGCGTGATTTTGGCAGTAACCAAAGCGGGTTCGTTGCGCAATGTCTTCGGAAAACCGACCACAAAACGCTCCACCTCCTCGTGCGCAACATAGTCGGCAATGAAACGCTCCAAATCGTCGGTTGCGACCGTCGTCAGACCGTTGGCAATGAGTTGCAGCGGATCCGAAACGGCAATGCCGGTCCGTTTTTCGCCAAAATCTATCGCTAAAATTCGCGCCATTGGGTTGCAGTTTTTGTCGGTACAAAGGTAGGATTTTTGTGCCGATTGGGCAACAAACGCTCGTCGGACAAAAAAAATGGCTACAAAAATCGTTTTGTCGGAAAAAAGCACTACCTTTGTAAGTTTGAGAAACGCACAATGCGACCGCTCTACGACAAACAATAAAAACAGACAAAATATGTACAGAACAGCAACTTGCGGCGAACTTCGCATCGCCCACGTGGGACAAACGGTAACCCTTGCCGGCTGGGTGCAACGCATCCGCAAAATGGGCGGCATGACTTTCATTGACTTGCGCGACCGCTACGGAATAACGCAACTCGCTTTCAATCAGGAGGTTGATGCCGATTTGTGCGACCGTGCCAACCATCTCGGACGCGAATATGTGATTCAGGCGACGGGCAAAGTGGCCGAACGCTACAGCAAAAACGCCAACATGCCGACGGGCGACATCGAAATCATCGTTTCGGCACTGAATGTGCTGAACGAATCGCTGACACCGCCGTTCACCATCGAAGACGAAACCGACGGCGGCGACGACCTGCGCATGAAATACCGCTACCTCGACCTGCGCCGCACGTGCGTGCGCCAAAACCTCGAACTGCGCCACAAAATGGCCTTCGAAGTGCGCCGCTACCTCGACGAACAGGGATTTTTGGAGGTGGAAACGCCCGTTTTGGTCAATTCTACGCCCGAAGGCGCGCGCGATTTCGTGGTGCCGAGCCGCATGAACCCAGGACAATTCTACGCTCTGCCGCAAAGCCCGCAAACGCTCAAACAACTGCTCATGGTGAGTGGATTCGACCGCTATTTCCAAATCGTGAAATGCTTCCGCGACGAAGACCTGCGCGCCGACCGCCAACCCGAATTCACGCAAATCGACTGCGAAATGTCGTTTGTCGAGCAGGAAGACGTGCTGAACATGTTCGAAGGCATGAGCCGCCATCTGTTCAAAGCCATCAAAGGCATCGACCTGCCTAAATTGCCACGCATGACGTGGGCTGATGCCATGAAATTCTACGGCAGCGACAAACCCGACACGCGCTTCGATATGCGTTTCGTGGAACTGATGGACGTGCTGAAAGGCCACGGATTCAGCGTGTTCGACGGAGCGGCCTACATCGGCGGCATCTGTGCCAAAGGCGCGGCTTCGTACACACGCAAGCAAATCGACCAACTGACCGACTATGTGCGCCGTCCGCAAATTGGCGCGAAAGGCTTGGTTTATGCCCGCATCGAAGCCGATGGCACGGTCAAATCGAGTGTCGATAAGTTCTACACGCAAGAGGTTTTGCAGCAACTCAAAGCCGCCATGAACGCCGAGGCTGGCGACCTGATACTGATGCTCAGCGGCGACGATGCCATGAAGACGCGCAAGCAACTCTGCGAACTGCGCCTCGAGATGGGACGACAACTCGGCCTGCGCGACCCGAACAAATACAGTTGCCTTTGGGTCATCGACTTCCCGATGTACGAGTGGAGCGACGAAGAGAACCGCCTGATGGCGATGCACCACCCATTCACCGCGCCGAAGCCCGAAGACATTCCGCTGCTCGACACCGACCCCGCCAGCGTGCGCGCCAATGCCTACGACATGGTGATAAACGGCGTCGAAGTGGGCGGCGGCAGCATCCGTATACACGATGCGAAACTGCAGGAAAAGGTGTTTGAAATTCTCGGCTTCACGCCCGAACAGGCGCAAACCAAATTCGGCTTCCTGATGAACGCCTTCAAGTTCGGCGCGCCTCCCCACGGCGGTTTGGCCTACGGTCTCGACCGTTTCGTGTCGCTCTTCGCGGGCTTGGACAGCATCCGCGACTGCATCGCCTTCCCCAAGAACAACCAAGGCCGCGACGTGATGCTCGGCGCCCCCGGCATCATCGACCAAATCCAACTCGACGAACTAAAACTGAAAGTGGAAGAAAAGGAATAAAGGGTGTCGCCGAAATATATTATTGCAGACGATGGATAATAATGGATTCGTACCTTCTCACGGCAATTATCAGAATTTATTATCCTACAAAAAGTCTGCAATTGTGTATGCTGCAACAATCCAGCGACTGAAGC
Organism: Leyella stercorea; assembly: GCA_963658575.1. Taxonomy (GTDB): domain Bacteria; phylum Bacteroidota; class Bacteroidia; order Bacteroidales; family Paludibacteraceae; genus W0P28-013. Next base: position 4,638 of record CAVKQB010000009.1, read on the forward strand.
CACGGCTTTTGCTGGATTGTTTTGCAATTGTTCCGAAAATCAATGCATTTGAATTGAATAGATGAACGCAATTTTGATAAATATCGGCGACGAACTGCTGATAGGGCAGGTGGTGAACACAAACGCCGCGTGGATGGCCGCTGCACTCGAACAACACGACGTGCATGTGGAGCGTGTCGTTACCATAGCCGACGATTTGAACGCTATCGAACGCACCATTTCCGAAACAGAAACTGCCGATGTGGTGCTGATTACGGGCGGACTCGGTCCCACGAAAGACGACATCACGAAAGAGGCCTTGTGCCGCCATTTCGGCGCGAAATTGGTCGTCGACCAGCCGTCGTACGACAACGTGCGCAACTATTTTGCCACGCGCGGACTGCCTTTTTCCGACATCAACAAGATGCAGGGTTTCGTACCCGATTGTTGCGAAGCGTTGCTCAACTGTGTTGGCACTGCGCCCGGCATGTGGTTCGAACACGACGGTCGCGTGCTGGTGTCGTTGCCCGGCGTACCACACGAAATGCGCTGGCTGATGACGACTTACGTTTTGCCGCGCCTGTCGCAGCGCATGGGGCGCGAGGCCATCTTGCACAAAACCATTCTGACGGTCGGCATTGGCGAGTCGTTTTTGGCCGAAAAAATCGCTGCGTGGGAAGATACTCTGCCGCAGAATTTCCGCTTGGCCTACTTGCCCGATGCTGGCAAAGTGCGTCTGCGCTTGTCTGCACACGGCACAAACCACGCCGACCTGCAGGCGCAAATGGATAGCGAAATCGAAAAACTTGTCGCGCTCATTCCCGAATACATCTACGGCTACGACGACGAAACGCTCGCCTCGGCAGTTGGGCGTGCGCTACTGCAACGTGGCGCAACGTTGGCCACGGCCGAAAGTTGCACGGGCGGCACGCTGGCGCACCGCATCACCGAGGTGGCGGGCGCATCGCAATACTATGTCGGAGGCGTGGTCAGTTATTCCAACGAACTGAAAATGAACTTGTTGGGCGTTCCGTGCGCAACGCTCTCGCAGTTTGGCGCGGTGAGCGAGCAGACGGCTTGTGCTATGGCGCAAGGCTGTCGCAACCGACTGCACGCCGACTATGCCGTGGCTACCACAGGCATCGCTGGTCCTACGGGCGGCTCCGACGAGAAGCCGCTTGGCACGGTGTGGATTGCTGTGGCAACGTCCGAAAACGTGGTGGCGCGCCGATACGTTTTTGCCACGACGCGCGCACAGCACCAAGAACGCACTGCCAATCAAGCCTTGGCCGATCTGCTTGGCGCGCTACGCTGACGCTCAATCGTCGATGCGCTTGAAGTTGCCCTCGCGGTCGAATATCAGGTCGAGCGACGTGTTGAGTTCTACCTCGTATTTGCGGTGCTCATAGCCGATTTTCACGATGAACTGCTTCGCATAGTGTTGCGCCACATACGCCGTGATGGCCGCTGGCACGATGGCCGTCGGCACGCTGTCGAACCCGCAATCGACCTCTGTCCATGCGCCGTCGCCATCGAATTCAATCTCGTAATTGTTGAGAAATTGAACCGTGTACGAGTGGTGAAGCGTCGACGGATTTTCGACGATATATGCAATCTCGCAGTTCGGAAAGTGCTGATTTACAAATTGTTGCGACGTCTTTGGCAGTTGCTCGAATGTGATGACACGCTCTGGCTTTTCGCACGATGTCAGCCCAAGCATCATCGCCAAAAGCAACGATAGAAATGCGATTTTCGTTTTCATAGTTGTTTGTGGTTGAAAAATGTAGATTGTTTGCAAAAATAGTCTTTTTCGGGGCAAAAAACAAATTTTTGGCGTGTTTTTGTGGTCGATGGCTGCGTTTTGCGTAATTTTTGCTACCTTTGTACGAAGAATTTGTCGTTGTTGATTATGAAAAGGAATCTGTTGTTATTGCCGCTTGCGCTGCTGTTGTGCGCTTGTCGCGGTGGAGGTATGTTGCCCAATCCAAGCGGTGCTGCGGGCGAATTGCTGATAGTGGCCGACGAGCGCGATTGGCGCACAGATGGCGGCAAAGCCCTGTTCGACCTGCTCACGTCCGATGTGCCGTGTCTGCCGCAAGCCGAGCCGATGTTCTCCGTTTCGCGCGTCGAGCATAGCAGTTTCGACCGTCTGCTGCGCCCTGCGCGCAACATTGTTTTGGTCGAAATCGACTCGACACGCTACACGCACGCGACCATCAAGTTGGAGCGCAACCGCTGGGCACGTTCGCAGGCAGTGGCTGTGATTACGGCTGACAATGCCGAACATCTTGCCGACATCGTCGAAAGCCGTGGCGCGGCATTGCTCGATTTCTTTGTGCGTGCCGAGCGTGAACGCCAAATCGACTATCTGAAACAAAACATAAACCAGACCGCTCTGCAAAAAGTGTACGACAAATTCGGCATAAAAATCGCTGTGCCGACAAGTCTCAACAAATACAACGAAAGCGACGATTTTCTGTGGATTTCGAATGGCAGCGGCACCGCGCGGCAAGACGTGGTCATCTACAGTTATCCCTACACGAGCAAGTCGCAACTGACGCGCGCCGCGCTCATTGCCAAACGCGATTCGGTGTTGTGCGCACACATTCCTGGGTCGTTTGCCGGCTCGTGCATGGGGACGGCTACGGCTTACGAACCGCCCATTTTCAGCGAGATTTGGGTGGACGATGCCTATTGCGCCGAACTGCGTGGACTTTGGGAGATGAAAAATGGCGAAACTATGGGCGGCCCGTTTGTGAGCCATACGCGCCTCGACGAACTGCACAACCGCCTGATAACCATCGAAGGATTTGTGTTTGCGCCAGGCAAGGAAAAACGCAACGTCATGCGCCAAGTCGAGGCGATGGTCTATTCCGTGCGTATGCCGCAGGACGTGGAGGCCATTGTGGTTACGCCCAAAAACAATGAAAAGTGAATCAGAAATCAGAAATAATCATGGATAAAGTACTGAAAATTGGCATTACGCAGGGCGATATCAACGGTATCGGCTACGAGGTGATACTGAAATCGCTGGCCGATGCGCACATGCTCGAAATCTGCACGCCCGTCGTTTACGGCTCGTCGAAGGCGATGGGCTATTATAAAAAGGTGTTAGACCTCGACCGCTTGAGTGTGAACATTGTGAAATCGGGTGCAGAAGCCGCGCCTCACCGCATCAACGTGGTGAATTGCAGTTCCGAAGAGTTGAAAATCGAGATGGGACAAGCCACGCCCGAAGGCGGAGAATACGCTTTCGCCGCGCTCGAACAGGCCACGGCCGACCTGCAAAACGGCCAGATCGATGCCTTGGTTACCGCTCCGATAAACAAAAGCGTGATGCCGCACGACCGCTTCCCGTACGCCGGCCACACCGAATATCTCGAAGCGAAAGCCAACCAAAAAGGGCTGATGCTCTTGTTGCGCGGTTCGCTGCGTGTTGCGCTGGTTACCAACCATTTGGCACTGAAAGATGTGTCCGAAAACATCACCGAAGAGCGCATCGTGAACAAACTGAGCATACTCGACAAGACACTCCGCCGCGATTTTGGCATACGCAAGCCGCGCATAGCCGTGCTTGCACTCAATCCGCACGCTGGCGACGGCGGTCTGTTTGGCAGCGAAGAGTCCGAAATCATTGCGCCGGCCGTGAAGCAAGCCAACGACAACGGCATTTTGTGTTTCGGGCCGTATGCCGCCGACGGATTTTGGGGTGCCGACATGCTGGACAAATTTGATGCCATCTTGGCCATGTATCACGACCAAGGATTGGCACCTTTCAAGGCTCTCTGCATGGGCGATGGCGTGAACTACACGGCCGGTTTGCCCTTTGTGCGCACCTCGCCCGACCATGGTACCGCCTACGAAATTGTCGGCAAAAACCACGCCGATGCCCAATCGATGCGGCAAGCCATCTACACGGCGGTGGACATCGTAAAAAACCGCACACTCGACGACGAAATCTCGGCAAATCCGCTGAAAGTGGAAGAAATGCCGACAAACGACCGCCGAAAATCGCCCCGCAACGACGATAATCAAAAATAAATGCGTACCTTTGCAGCATCGAAAAACAGATAACGTGAAGCAGACGACAAACTTTTGGTGGTGGCAACCGTCCTTGTAAGGGGAGGGGCGCGCCGCTTTTGCCGTTAGCATAGAGTTGAGCCGTGGGATACCCTCCTGCGGCCTTTTTCTTTTTTAATTTAGAATTAAGAATTAAGAATTTTCGCTCGATGCACATAAAATTGAATAATTGGAAATTAAATAATTGACTAATTAAATAATTGAATTTATGAAAGTTACGAAAAAAATTGTTCTCGAAGAACACGACATGCCAACGCAATGGTACAACATTGTGGCGGATATGGCGACGAAACCTCTGCCGATGCTCAATCCGCAGACAAAAAAGCCCGTTACGGCGGCCGAAATGGAGCGGCTCTTTGCCAAAGGCTTGGTCGAACAGGAGTTTTCGCAGGAACGCTACATCGACATCCCCGACGAAGTGCGCGACCTGTACCGTATCTATCGCCCCACGCCGCTGGTGCGTGCGTCGGGTTTGGAAAAAGCGCTCGACACGCCAGCCAAAATCTATTTCAAAAACGAAAGCGTGAGTCCCGTGGGCTCGCACAAACTCAATTCGGCCATTCCGCAAGCCTATTACAACAAGATTCAGGGCATCAAACACATGACCACCGAGACGGGAGCAGGGCAGTGGGGCTCGGCGTTGAGCATTGCGTGCCGCCATTTCGGTTTGGATTTGAAGGTTTTCATGGTAAAGGTGAGTTACGAGCAGAAACCTTACCGCAAGTCGGTGATGCGTACCTACGGTGCATCGGTGGTGCCGTCGCCGAGCGACACGACCGCAGTTGGCCGCCTGTTGCGCCAGCAGTTCCCGAACACGGCCGGCAGTTTGGGCATGGCCATCAGCGAAGCGGTAGAGGTGGCCACCACGCAACCTGACACGCGCTACGGACTTGGCAGCGTGCTGAATCACGTCATTTTGCACCAAACGATCATCGGCGAGGAGGCCAAACGTCAGATGGAGATTGCGGGCGATTATCCCGATGTGGTGATTGGCTGTTTTGGCGGCGGCTCCAACTTCTGCGGCATCTCGTTCCCATTTTTGCGCGACAATCTTGTTGCTGGCAAAACCACACGTTTCGTGGCGGCCGAGCCAGCCTCGTGTCCGAAACTTACGCGCGGCCGTTTTGCCTACGATTTCGGCGATACCGAAGGTTACACACCGCTCATTCCGATGTTCACGCTGGGGCACGATTTCGAACCGGCATCGATTCACGCTGGCGGATTGCGCTATCACGGGGCGGGCGCGATAGTCAGCCAACTGATGAAAGACGGCCTGATAGAGGCGCAAGATGTGGAACAACTCGATTCGTTCAAGGCGGGCGTGCTTTTCTCGCAGGCCGAAGGCATCATTCCTGCGCCCGAATCGACACACGCCATCGCGGTGGCCATCGACGAGGCGTTGAAAGCCAAAGCGGAAGGCCGAGAAAAGGTGATTCTGTTCAATCTTTCGGGGCACGGACTCATCGATATGGCCTCGTACGACCGCTACCTGTCGGGCGAACTGAACAACTACGATGTGCCAGAATCGACCATCGAAAAATCGGTGGAAAAATTGAAAGACTTGGTGTAACCGACAAAAATGCGTACCTTTGCGTTGATGCACGACATGGTCGATTATATCATTCGGTTTCTGCTCAAAGGTAACGATGCCTTGGCGGCGCAAGTGGGCTACACGGCCGATGCAGCGCAGTTTTCGCACTATTCGGTGGCGATTGTGCCGTCTAGTTTTTGGGACGACGACGTTTTTGGCACGTTGCGTTCCGAACCGCAACTGCCGCTGCCCGAAATTGATGGCGTGCCGCTGTTGTTCGGCGAGCCGCGCGTAGAACGGGTTGGCCGCACGTTGGTTGTCTATGCCGATGTGGTGGCGAGCGCATTTTTTCTGCTTTCGCGCTACGAAGAGACGCTTTTTCCCACTGAAAAACGCGATTTGCATGGTCGTTTTTGTGGGCGCGAGTCGCTGCTGGGGCGTGCGGCTTTGCTCCATCGCCCTCTGGTCGACGAGTATGCCGATTTGCTGCTCGATTGGCTCGATGCGGCGGGCTGTCGTACCGTGCGCCAATCGCCCAAGATTGCCGAAATCTACCTCACGCACGATATCGATGCCGTCGACCGTTACCGCCATGTACGCGGATTTTTGGGCGGCGTGGCACGCAATCTGTTTTCGCCGTCGGGTTGGCGGCGCATTTTCGAGTCGCTTTGTGCCTTGCGCAACGACCCTGCGTTCACTTTTCCGTGGATAGTAGCACAAGATGCGCAAGTAAAAGGCGCGCACAAACTCTATTTCGTGAAATCGGCCGTGAAGCAGGCGGCGTTGGACTATCCGAACTACAATTTGCGGGGCAAGGATTTTCGGTGCTTGCTCGCGCTTTTGCACGAAAACGGGGCTGAAATCGGTCTGCACACAAGTTATTTTTCGGGCGAAAACGCCGCATTTGTTCGGGCGGAAAAATCCAAATTGGAGGCCGCGCTCGGATTTTCGGTAACGGAAAACCGTTGGCACTATTTGCGAACGCTGCAACCGTCGGATTTTCGGTCGCTTGCCGACTGCGGCATCACCGACGATTTCACCATGGGCTATGCCGATGTGGCCGGTTTCAGGCTTGGCACGTCGCGGGCGGTGCGCTGGATCGACCCGACGACGCGCGAAGTTACACATCTGACGCTCCACCCGCTCACGGCGATGGACGGCACGCTGAGCAACGCCAATTACATGGGTTTGTCCGAAAACGAGGCGTACGACTATGTTTTGGCACTCATCGGCGCAGCCAAAAAGCATGGCGGCGAAGTGGTTTTGCTTTGGCACAACACGAGTTTTGGCGCAGAAACGTACCACTATGCGCTCTATCCCAAAATAATAGATGTGTTACGCACGAAGCGTTGAAATTTTCATTTTTTTTGCTTTTTTCGTAACTACTTACAATTCAACGATTTACGCTAAAAATCAAATATCAATTTTATGAATATAATCACTATCATAGGCGCACGACCGCAGTTTATTAAGGCGGCAATGTTTAGCAATGCTGTGCAGCAAAAGGCGTTGCAAGGAGTTCCCATTGTAGAGCGGATTTTGCACACGGGGCAGCACTACGACTACAACATGAGCCGCATCTTTTTCGACGAGATGCAGATTCCTGCGCCCGCGTGGCATCTTGGCTGTCGCGGCGATGTGCAGGAGATGAAACGCGCCATTGTGCCGACCATTCGTGCGCATGCAGATTATATTTTGGTGTATGGCGATACCAATTCCACGCTTGCAGGAGCGTTGGCGGCCGAGGAGTGTGGCATTCCGCTCATTCACATCGAGGCGGGCTTGCGGAGCCACAATCTACAAATGGCCGAGGAGTACAACCGTATCGAAACCGACAAACGCTCGACGCTTCTCTTTTGCCCAACCAATACGGCGGTGCAAAATCTGAAAAACGAAGGCGTGCGGGGTAAGATATTCAAATCGGGCGATGTGATGTACGATGCCGCATTGGCTTTTGGCCGCATTGCCGACGAGCGTTCCAGCATCTTGTCGGAACTCGGGCTGGAATCTGGCAAATATCTGTTGACGACCATTCATCGCGCCGAAAACACGGCTTCGCCCGATATTTTGATGCACATTTTTGCGGCGTTGGAGCAGTTGCCGCTGCCCGTTGTTCTGCCGTTGCACCCACGCACGCGCGGCGTAGTCGAGGCCAATGGCGATTTGTCGCAATTTGTGAGCCACGCGCGGAACATTCGTGTGATAGAGCCCGTTAGTTACATCAATATGGTGATGCTCGAACGCCACGCTCATCTCATTCTTACCGATTCGGGAGGCGTGCAGAAGGAGGCCTATTTTCATGGCGTGCCGTGCATCACGTTGCGCCACGAAACCGAATGGGTGGAAACTGTGGAGGCTGGCTGGAATGTGTTGGCTGGCACCGACACACAGCGCATCTTGGAGGCTTTTCGAACACCGTTCAAAAAACAAAAAATTGTCGAATACGGAACCGGACACGCCGCCGAAGAAATCGTAGATGTGTTATGCCAAAACGCTTGCTAATCATATCGGATTGCTTTACTCCCCCGCTGTACGGAGTACGAATAACTCAACTTTGTAAGTATCTTAATCAATATGGTTGGGATATTACACTTGTTACAGAGCAAATTGCAGGGGATAACTATATCGTACCTCATTGCCGTTTCTTGGCAATGCCTTACTATTCTCAATCGCCTTTTTTACATAAAATTCAGTGGCTTTTAGATAAATTACTTAGTTGGAAAGAGCATTGTTTATATCGCTTTGCCAAACAACATATTCGGATAGAAGATTTTACACTGATTTTATGCAGCACATTCAATTTATTTCCGCTCCTAACCGCATACAAATTAGCCCAAGAAGCCCATATTCCTCTTGTTGCTGACCTACGGGACATCACGGAACAATGGGATACAGATAGTTATTTGGCTTCAAACATCAAATTACCCCATAAACTAAAAAGTTGGATTGTACGCACCTACGAGAACAAATGCATCCGTCAACGCAATGCTATTTTACGCTCTGTCGATGCCATTACCACAATATCTCCTTGGCATCAACAATTTCTGCACGCGATCAACCCATCTACACACCTTATATATAACGGATTTGACCCTGAAATATATACCCCATCATCAATTCCTACCTCACAATTTATCATTAGTTATATCGGTCGTTTATACGATTTTCATACTCGTAATCCGCAATTATTTTTGGAAGCGATTAATGAATTGTACCAAGAGGAACAAATTAATTTCTCATTGCTACATATCGAGTTTCATATAGAACCCAATATGGTCGTTGCTTTGCAAAACCGAGTTAATCAACTCGGTTTGCAAGACTATTTTCATATTAGCGATTATATACGGCGTAAAGACGCATTGTCATTGTTACAACGTTCCGCCATCAGTCTACTATTTGTTGCGGCTCCATCTTCTAACTCACCGCACGGCGTAATGACCACCAAGTTCTTTGAGGCACTCGGGTGTGAGAAGCCCATTCTGTGTGTGCCGTCGGACGAGGGGTGTTTGGCACAGACTATTCGAGACACCCATGCAGGTATTGCCTCTTCTAATGTGCAGGAAATCAAGGCGTTTGTTTTGGCGAAGTATCATGAGTGGCAGGCGAATGGCTACACGCATCAGCCTGTAAATCAGCAGGAAAAGGCGCAGTTTTCGCGTCAAACGCAGGCGCAGCAGTTCGAACGTTTGTTTTTGTCGCTAATCCCGTGAATATGCCCGCAATCAGTGTCATTTGCCGCCCTGCGCAACGAATGACGCAAAGCAGCCGCTCTACACCAAGGCGATAGTCGCTTACGCGCTCGTGCGCCTCAAATGCCATTTCCTGTTGGAGCGTTGAAGCCGATTTTCTGTCGGGTTTGCACAACTGACAAATTGTCAGTCTCCTCTTCTTGGCACGGAATATGCGGAGTGATTGGCGTAGAAACAAAAATCTAACAAATAAAATTTACGCTTATGAACATCAAACCATTGGCAGACCGCGTGCTGATTCAGCCTGCGGCTGCAGAAGAAAAAACGGTCGGCGGCATCATCATTCCCGACACCGCCAAGGAGAAACCGCTGAAAGGTAAAGTTATCGCCGTGGGCAACGGCACCAAAGACGAACAGATGGTGCTGAAAGCCGGCGACGAAGTACTCTACGGCAAATACGCCGGCACCGAACTCGAACTCGACGGCGAAAAATTCATCATCATGCGCCAAAGCGACGTACTTGCTACATTATAGTGAGCAATGAGAAGTGAGCAATGAGAAGTGAGCAATGAGAAGTGAGTAGTGAAAGCGGAGTGGTATGAATACTCTTGTGGAGACAAAAAGTAAGAATTTCGCAATTCGCATAGTACGCGTCTATAGTTATTTGCGCAATGAGAAAGGCGAGTTCGTGATGTCGAAGCAACTTTTACGCTCTGGCACAAGCATTGAAGCAAACATCGCTGAAGCGGAATGCTCAATTTCGAAAAAAGAGTTTCTTGCTAAAATGTATATCGCTTTCAAAGAATGCGCAGAAACTCAATACTGGCTCGATCTTCTTCACGAAACGGACTATCTGACGCAAAATGAATACGAAAGCATCAATAACGATTGCGTAGAATTGATGCGTATTTTGAGCAAAATTACACAAACAACAAGAAAACAATTAGAAAAAAATGGCGATGATGTTAGCGATATCGCCTAAAATTAAGTTTAATCGGTGAGTGGCGCGAACACTACTAATTTCTCACTACTCACTACTAATTTGGAAAACTATGGCAAAAGAAATTTCATTTAATACGGACGCCCGCGACCAACTGAAAAAGGGCGTCGACGAGTTGGCTAACGCTGTGAAAGTTACCCTCGGCCCAAAAGGTCGCAATGTGATTATCGAAAAGAAATATGGCGCACCGCACATCACCAAAGATGGCGTAACTGTGGCCAAAGAGATTGAACTCGACAATGCGATGGAAAATCTCGGCGCACAACTCGTCAAAGAGGTGGCCTCGAAAACTGGCGACCAAGCAGGCGACGGCACCACTACCGCTACCGTTTTGGCACAAGCCATCGTGGGCGTTGGTCTGAAAAACGTTACCGCCGGTGCCAACCCGATGGATTTGAAACGCGGCATCGACAAAGCCGTGGCGAAAGTTGTCGACGACATCAAGGCGCACGCTCGCGAAGTGGGCGACAACTACGACAAAATCGAGCAAGTAGCCACCATCTCGGCCAACAACGATGCCGAAATCGGTAAACTCGTGGCCGATGCCATGCGGCGCGTGTCGAAAGATGGCGTTATCACCATCGAAGAGGCCAAAGGCACCGACACCACCATCGATGTGGTCGAAGGCATGCAGTTCGACCGCGGCTACATCTCGCCCTATTTCGTAACCAACGCCGAAACGATGGAAGTGGAGATGGAAAAACCGTACATCTTGATTTACGACAAGAAAATCTCCAACCTCAAAGAGTTGCTGCCGATTCTCGAACCGGCCGTTCAAAGTGGTCGCCCCTTGCTGATAATTGCCGAAGATGTTGATTCCGAAGCACTTACCACGTTGGTTGTGAACCGCTTGCGCGCTCAACTGAAAATTTGCGCTGTGAAAGCACCTGGCTTCGGCGACCGCCGCAAAGAGATGCTCGAAGACATTGCCGTTCTGACGGGCGGTGTTGTCATCAGCGAAGAGAAGGGCATCAAACTCGAAAGCGCAACGCTCGACCTGCTTGGCACAGCCGAAAAAATCACGGTGAACAAAGACAATACCACCATCGTGAACGGTGCTGGCAAAAAAGAGAATATCGCTGCTCGCGTGGCGCAAATCAAGGCACAAATTGCCAACACTACCAGCGACTACGACCGCGAAAAATTGCAGGAACGCTTGGCCAAACTGTCGGGCGGCGTGGCTGTGCTCTACGTCGGTGCCGCTTCGGAAGTGGAGATGAAAGAGAAGAAAGACCGCGTCGATGACGCTTTGAGTGCAACGCGCGCGGCCATCGAAGAGGGCATCGTCCCAGGCGGCGGCGTGGCCTACATTCGCGCTATCGATTCGTTGGAAGGCCTGAAAGCCGAAAACGACGACGAACGCACGGGCATCGAGATTGTGAAACGCGCTATCGAAGAGCCGTTGCGCCAGATTGTGGCCAACGCAGGCAAAGAGGGCGCAGTGGTAGTGCAAAAAGTGCGCGAAGGCAAAGACGATTTCGGCTACAACGCTCGTGCCGACAAATACGAAAATATGTTTGCCGCTGGCGTGGTCGACCCTGCCAAAGTGGCACGCGTAGCCTTGGAAAATGCCGCCAGCATTGCAGGCATGTTCCTCACTACCGAGTGTGTCATCGTCGATAAGAAAGAGGAGAATCCCGCTCCGCAAATGCCGATGAATCAAGGCATGGGCGGCATGATGTAATCGCTCGTATCGCAAAAAAAAGAGAAGAGTCGCACTTTCGGGTGCGGCTCTTTTTTGTTGCATCGGCACACGCTTTTGGGCGCGCCAATGGTTATTCTGTGGCGTTTTCGGGGTGCAGGCTGAACTGTTTTTCGATGGCATCGATGGCGTTTTGCGTGCGTGCGTGTCCCACACCGCCAATTTCGGCGTAAGGCGTGCCGGTCTGCTCAATTTCGCGTTTATACCAATCGTACAGAAATTGGCGCAGATGGCCGTTTTCGCGCACAGGGTCGTATTCCCAAGCGATGTCGGGCTGGCAGAGCAGATACAGATCGATCTGCTCATCGGCGATGGCTCGGTCGAGCCAAGTTGGCATCTGTCCGAAAACGTGCGCAAACCACACTTTTGTGATTATCAGGTCGGTATCGACCAATAGCAGGCCGCCTTGTGGCGACTGGTTTTGCTTTTGCCGCAACTCCACGATTTGCGTGCGTGCAATCTGTTCCACGTCGGCGTAGGTGTAGGGGCGGTCGAGATTTTCGACGTAGGTGCGCGCGTATTCTGCAATCCACGGACAGCCAAAAGCGGCCGAGAGTGCTTGGCAGAGTTCGGTTTTGCCCGTCGATTCAGGTCCGACGACGGCTATGGTGCGCAGTGTGCTGTGGCGTGTCATTGCAGATATTGGTCGTAGTGGCGCAGCACTTCGAGCCCACGCACCACGATGTCGTTTTCGCTGTTGGTTATTTTGTAGTAATCGCCGTCGGCGTACAGGTCGCGCGCTATCAAGGCTTTCATTATCAGGCAAATCCAATGTTTCGATTGCTCAAATTCCGCCTGATTCAGCGGCACGTTGGCGCGCGCGCCGTTTTCGGTGAGTTGGTGCAAAAGTGCGTCGTCTATCTCAAATTTTTGGTCGAACGTGTCGAAATCGGCGTAGCGTTTCAGCAGTGTTTGGCGGTTTTGCTCCACATATTCCAACACGGTTTTGTTCAGCGCGCCTTTGGCCACGATGTTGCGGTAGTAGTCGGTGGTGCGTGTGGTGTCGAGCGGCACGAAGATGTCGGGCATGATGCCGCCGCCGCCATACACCGTGCGCCCGAGTTGCAGCGTTTTGTATTGCAGCGAATCGGGAAAATCGATGCTGTCGGCCGATTGAAATTCGCCGTGTTGATAGCGTTTCTCCAATTCGTGCTGATACGCTTCCACGCCGTCGCCGTAGGGTTTCTGTATGTTGCGCCCGCTCGGAGTGTAGTAGCGCGCCACGGTCAGCCTTATCAGCGAGCCGTCGATGAGGTTTACGGGCGATTGCACCAACCCTTTGCCGAATGTGCGCCGCCCCACGACGATGGCGCGGTCCCAATCCTGCAACGCACCAGCCACAATTTCGCTGGCCGAAGCCGAATACTCGTCAACCAGCACTACCACGTTCATCTCTTCGTATGCGCCGCGGCTCGTGGCACGTGCAATGGTGCGCGGATAGTTGCGCCCTTGCGTGTAAACAATCATTCGTCCGTTGGCCAAAAATTCGTCGGCTAGTTCAATGGCTGCGCGTAGCAGTCCGCCGCCATTGCCCTGCAGGTCGAGCAGCAGTTGTGTCATGCCTTGCTGGTGCAGTTGTTGCATCGCTTTGCTAAACTCTTGAAGCGTGGTGGCCGAAAAACTGTTCAGTTTCACATAGCCGACGTGCGGCGCAATCATGTAGGCGGCATCGAGCGAGTGAATCGGTATCTTGCCGCGTCTCACGGTAAAATCGATCGGCTTGGCCACGCTGGCACGTTTCACCACCAATTGCACGGTTGTGCCGGCCTTGCCGCGAATCATCGACAGAATATCCGATTGGGCGGTTTTGTTGCCGGCGATGTTGCGCCCATCGACACTCAAAATGCGGTCGCCAGGCAGCATGCCCACTTTGTCGGCGGGGCAACCCGCTATGGTTTGTATCACCAGCAGCGTGTCGTTCAACATCTGAAATTGTATGCCGATGCCGTCGAAACTGCCATCGATTTGCGCGTTCATCTTTTCCACCTCTTTGGCGGGAACGTAGGCCGAGTGCGGGTCGAGTTCTTTGAGCATCGCCTCGATAGCCTGCTCCACCAACACGTCCGATTGCACCGTGTCCACATACAAATCGTTGATGAAATAGAGTGCTTGGTTCAGTTTTTTGAGTTGCATCAATGGTGTCGCATCGTAGGCCGCAACGGTCGTCGCCACCAGCCATACTCCAGTCAGAACGGCAAAAATTTTTCTCATAATCTCAAAATTTTCAAAATCGGAGGTCAAAATTACTCATTTTCCTCCATTTTTCACCCAAAATATAGCCGTTTCGCAAAAAAAATCACTAATTTTGTGCCACAATTGATATAAACCACCATTCTGCGATGAACAGCGAAACTACCGAAGCAACGCTCGAAACTTTGGGCGAATTTGGCCTGATAAAACACCTGACAAAAGCGATAACGCTGACCAACAAATCGAGCGTGAAGGGCGTTGGCGACGATGCCGCCGTACTCGATTTCGGCACAAAACGCGCACTTGCCACCACCGACATCTTGCTCGAAGGCATTCATTTCGACCTCACCTATACGCCGCTCAAACACCTTGGCTACAAAGCCGCCATGGCCAATTTCTCCGACATCTGTGCCATGAACGGCCGCCCAACGCAACTGTTGGTCGCACTTGGCGTGTCGAACCGATTCGCGCTCGAACACATCGAAGAACTCTACGCTGGCATCTACCTTGCGTGCGAGCAGTATGGCGTCGATGTGGTCGGCGGCGACACCTCGTCGTCGCTCACGGGGCTCACCATCGCCATCACCTGCCTGGGCGAAGCCGATGCCGACAAAATCGTCTATCGCAACGGTGCTAAACCCAATGACCTGATTTGCGTTACGGGCGACCTCGGCGCAGCCTACATGGGACTGCAACTCTTGGAGCGCGAAAAACGTGTGTTCGAAGGGCAAAATCTCGACGATTTCCAACCCGATTTCGCCGGCAAAGAGTACATTCTCGAGCGGCAACTCAAACCCGAAGCACGCAAAGATATCATCGAACTGCTGGCGAAAGAAAACATCGTGCCAACCGCCATGATGGACGTGTCGGACGGCCTCTCGTCCGAACTGCTCCATATCTGCACGCAGAGCGGCGTGGGCTGCCGTGTGTTCGAAGACAAACTGCCCATCGACTACGTTACCGCAACTATGGCTGCGGAGATGAACCTGAACCTCACCACCGTCGCCATCAACGGCGGCGAAGACTACGAACTGCTTTTCACCGTGCCGCTCGCACTCTACGACCGCATAAAAACGCTCGACAACGTGCATGTCATCGGCCATGTGTGCGACAAAGCCGACGGCTGCGCACTCGTAACGCGCGACAAACAAGAAATCGCTTTGCAAGCCCGCGGCTGGACAGCGTTTGCACAAAACAATGAAAAATAATCTCTTAATTATCTAATTTTCAGTTATTTAATTACTTGAAATTTGTTTTCGCTTCACAGACTTTTAATGCATTAAACCGCTCAATCCAATCTGAAATTTGAAATCTGAAATCTGAAATACAACTATGAAACCTCTACACCAACTCTCCATCGGCATCGCTTCCGACCACGCAGGCTACGAACTGAAACTCAAAGTGAAAGCATGGCTCGAATCGAAAAATGCCAGCGTTTACGATTTCGGCACACACAGCACCGAAAGTTGCGACTATGCCGACTTTGCTCACCCATTGGCCAACGCCGTCGAAAACGGCGCATGCGACTACGGCGTAGCCATCTGCGGCAGCGGCAACGGCATCAACATGACCGTCAACAAACACCAAGGCATACGCTCCGCACTCTGCTGGAACGAAGAACTGGCCGCACTCGCACGCCAGCACAACAACGCCAACATCTTGGCACTTCCGGCGCGCTTCATCTCCGAAGAATTGGCGCTCAAACTCGTCGAAATCTTCTTCACAACCGATTTCGAAGGCGGACGCCACGAACGCCGCATCGCCAAAATACCCGTCGTTGCACAAACCTGCGAAAAATAACCGTAAATTTTTCTGAAAAAATTTGTCCGCTGCAAAAAAATAGTTACCTTTGCAGTCCAAAACAGAAAACAAAAACAACAACAATTTACAATGATTATTGTACCAGTAAAAGAAGGCGACAACATCGAACGCGCCTTGAAAAAATTCAAACGCAAATTTGAAAAAACAGGCGTTGTCAAAGAACTCCGCCGCCGCCAACAATTCGAAAAACCTTCGGTTGTAAAGCGCGAAGAGAAGATGCACGCCATCTACGTGCAACACTTGCATCAGGCGGAAGAGTAATCTACCGCGCCGCCCTGCTGCAGAAGTCAGGAGCAAAATCGGCATGATAGAACAGTTTCTGCAATACATTCAGTATGAGAAGAATTATTCTTCTTGTACTGTTTTGTCGTACCGCAAAGATTTGGAAACTTTCGCGCAGTTCGTCGCCGAACGCCGCCTCGCACCAGACATCGCACACGCCGATACCGACACCGTGCGGCTGTGGCTCATGCATCAGCGCGACGCACGCCGGTCGGCAACCACCATCAACCGCCGACTCTCGGCATTGCGCTCGTTCTACAAATTTTTGCTGCGGCAGGGCACCATCGCTGCCGACCCTACCGTGCGCATCGTCGCCGCCAAAACGCCCAAGAAAATCCCCGTTTTTTTTCGCGAAAAAGAGTTGAACGAACTCTTGGATATCTCGGAAAATTTGTCTAACTTTGAGGCGTGCCGCAACGAAACCATCGTCGAAACATTCTACCAAACGGGCATCCGGCTCTCCGAACTGCTCAATATCAAGGACTCCGACATCGATTTCGACCGCAATACGATACGCATTTTCGGCAAACGGCGCAAAGAACGGATAATCCCGTTCGGCAACGATTTGAAACAAAAAATTTGTCGCTACATGGCACTGCGCAACAACGAAATAGAACGCACTACACCCTATTTATATGTATTGCAATCGGGCAAACAGATGTACGCCAAAGCCGTCTACCGCATCGTAACCGCAGCCATGGCGCAAGTCAGCACGCAGGAAAAACGCAGCCCGCACGTGCTTCGGCACACGTTCGCCACGACCATGCTCAACAACGGTGCCGACATAAACGCCGTGAAAGAGTTGCTCGGTCACGCCAATTTGGCAGCCACGCAAATCTACACGCACACCACATTCGAACAATTGCAAAAAATCTACGCCCAAGCGCACCCACGAGCGCATCTTAAGTGAGGCGGCGAAGCGGCAATTTTAGAACAAAGATAATTAGTAGCAAGACACAAGTAGCAAGACACAAGTAGCAAGACAATTAGAACAAAGAACATAGAACAAAGAGCAAAGATTTTTTAATTATCTAATTATTTAATTTCCAATTATTTAATTAATTTCAGATTTCGGATTGTCGGTAATTGAAACGCCTTAATCTTCAAATTTTCAAATTTTCAAATCTTCAAATTTTTCTAGTAGCAAGACACAAGTAGCAAGTCGCAAGAAAAGGTGAGAGAACAAAGAATATAGAACAAAGAGCAAAGATTTATTTATTGACAAATGATTTATTTATTGACAAATTGACAAATTTATTTGCACAATAATCAACTGATCAACCAATCAACTGATCAACCAAAATTTTCAAATTCCCAAATCACCAAATCCACAGAAACTTAGAAACCCAATAAACACACATTACTATGGAAATCAGAATTCAATCCATCAACTTCGACGCAGCCGAACGCCTGCGCGCACACATCGAAAAACGCATCGCCAAACTCGAACGCTTGTGCGACGGCGTACCCGTGGCCGACATCGCCCTGAAAGTGGTGAAGCCCGAAACCGACAACAACAAAGACGCGCAAATACGTCTCAAAACCGACAATGGCGAATTTTTTGCCTCGAAAATCGCCGATTCGTTCGAACAAGCCATCGACGAATGTGCCGAAGCCGTCGAAAAACAGATACTAAAAGCCAAAGAAAAAAGACGCTAAACGGCGTTTGTGCCACAATCCGACCGCAGCAAGTAGAGCCGAAAACTCCCTGCTGGCGGTCGAATTGGCGTGGCTGCGCAATTTTTTTTACCAAAAAAACGTAAAAAATTTTGCTGGACAAAAATAAATGTCTATCTTTGCAAGCCGTTTTTAGCCACCGTGTGCAATACTGTGGCTTGCGCGACTCGCCTCTTTAGCTCAGCTGGCCAGAGCACGTGATTTGTAATCTCGGGGTCGTTGGTTCGAATCCGACAAGAGGCTCAAAAAGTTCTTTGAACAGATGGTTTGGGTAGTTTCCAGAGTGGCCAAATGGGGCAGACTGTAAATCTGCTGCGTCTCGCTTCGGTGGTTCGAATCCATCACTACCCACACTTTTTTGCGGAAATAGCTCAGTCGATAGAGCACTAGCCTTCCAAGCTGGGGGTCGCGGGTTTGAGTCCCGTTTTCCGCTCGAAAAACTCTTGCTGTTGTAGCTCAGTGGTAGAGCACTTCCTTGGTAAGGAAGAGGTCACGAGTTCAATCCTCGTCAACAGCTCTCATTTTTTAATGATGACATTAATTAACACTTTAACATTTTGAGTTATGGCAAAAGAAAAATTTGAACGTACCAAACCGCATGTAAACATTGGTACAATTGGTCACGTCGACCATGGCAAAACGACCCTGACTGCCGCTATTTCGAAAGTGCTCCACGAGCGCGGCTTCGGCAGCGAAGAGGTGAAATCGTTCGACCAAATCGACAATGCACCAGAAGAAAAAGAGCGCGGTATCACCATCAACACCGCTCACATCGAGTACGAAACGGCCAACCGCCACTACGCACACGTTGACTGCCCAGGCCACGCCGACTATGTTAAAAACATGGTTACTGGTGCTGCCCAAATGGACGGTGCCATCTTGGTTGTAGCCGCTACCGACGGTCCGATGCCTCAAACCAACGAACACGTGCTGTTGGCTCGTCAGGTGAACGTTCCGCGTATCGTCGTTTTCTTGAACAAATGCGATATGGTCGACGACCCCGAAATGCTCGAACTCGTCGAAATGGAAGTACGCGAACTGCTCTCGAAATACGATTTCGACGGCGACAACACTCCTATCATTCGCGGCTCTGCTCTCGGCGCATTGAACGGCGTGAAAGAGTGGGAAGACAAAGTTATGGAACTGATGGACGCTGTCGACAGCTGGATTCAACTTCCTGTTCGCGACATCGACAAACCGTTCTTGATGCCTGTCGAAGACGTATTCTCGATCACAGGTCGTGGCACCGTTGCTACTGGCCGTATCGAAACTGGTGTCGTTAAAGTTGGCGACGAAATCCAAATCATCGGTCTCGGTGCCGAAGGCAAAAAATCGGTTGTTACTGGTGTCGAAATGTTCCGCAAACTGCTGGACGAAGGCGAGGCTGGCGATAACGTAGGTCTGCTGCTCCGTGGTATCGATAAAGACGAAATCAAACGTGGTATGATCATCGCACACCCGGGCACGGTTAAACCTCACTCCGAATTCAAGGCTTCGGTTTATATCCTGAAGAAAGAAGAGGGTGGCCGTCACACACCATTCCACAACCACTACCGTCCGCAATTCTACATCCGCACGTTGGACGTAACTGGCGAAATCACTCTGCCAGAAGGAACGGAAATGGTTATGCCGGGCGACAACTTGGAAATTTCGGTTAAACTGATTTATCCAGTAGCTTGCTCCGAAGGTCTTCGCTTCGCTATCCGCGAAGGCGGCCGCACGGTAGGTTCGGGTCAAATCACGAAACTGCTCGACTAATAATCGGTTGTAAAACGCAGGGCGGAGCGGCTTGTCTGGTCTGCCCTGCAACCTACGGAAGTAGCTCAGTTGGTAGAGCACTGGTCTCCAAAACCAGGTGTCGGGAGTTCGAGCCTCTCCTTCCGTGCAAAAATCTATTTGCTGAAACATGAAACTCATCAATTATTTCAAAGAGTCCTATCAGGAACTTGTCCACAAGACCTCGTGGCCTACGCGGCAAGAACTGACCAACAGCGCAGTAGTTGTTCTAATTGCTTCCCTTGTTATTGCGCTCGTAGTTTGGGCGATGGACTTTTGTTTTGAGCATCTCATGACGTTCATTTACACCACGGTACTCTAATTCGGGAGGTAGCAGATGTCTGAGAATTTCAAATGGTATGTCCTGAAGGCTGTCAGCGGCAAGGAGAACAAAGTGAAAGAGTACGCCGAGGCGGAACTCCGCACGTCCGACTTGGGACAGACAGTCTCTCAGATCTTGATACCGATGGAAAAGGTGTATCAGGTGCGTAACGGGAAAAGAGTAGTCAAAGAACGCAGTTATCTGCCTGGCTACGTTTTGGTCGAGGCCAACATGACACGCGAAACGATGGGACGCTTGCGTAACATTCCGAACGTGCTCGGTTTCCTTGGCGAAACACCGGGCGGCTCGCCGATGCCATTGCGTCCGTCGGAGGTAACGAGGATTCTCGGCTCCATCGACGACCAGCAGGCTAATGGCGAAGAGACAATCGCAGTGCCGTTTAGCGTAGGCGAAAACGTGAAAGTGATTGCAGGCCCGTTTGGCGGCTTCTCGGGCGTTATCGAAGAGGTGAACAACGAGAAGAAAAAACTCAAAGTAATGGTGAAAATTTTCGGGCGCAAGACACCGCTCGAACTCGGTTTCATGCAGGTGGAGAAAGAGTAACGAGCGAGGTTACGCGCGTAAGTTGCTCGAAATTCATTAACAACAAAATCTTAAAATTATGGCTAAAGAAGTTGCTGGACTTATCAAATTGCAAATCAAAGGTGGTGCGGCTAATCCGTCGCCTCCGGTTGGTCCGGCGTTGGGCTCGAAAGGCATCAACATCATGGACTTTTGCAAGCAATTCAATGCCAGAACCCAAGACAAAGCGGGTAAAATCCTGCCTGTTGTTATCACGTATTACACAGACAAGTCGTTCACTTTTGTCGTAAAAACACCTCCAGTTGCTATCCAACTTTTGGAAGCATCGAAGGTAAAAGGCGGCTCGGCCGAGCCAAACCGCAAAAAGGTAGCGGAAATCACTTGGGATCAGGTGAAGACCATTGCCGAAGACAAAATGCCAGACTTGAACTGCTTCACGGTTGCATCGGCCATGCGCATGGTGGCCGGAACGGCTCGTAGTATGGGTATTGCCGTCAAAGGCGAATTTCCCAATGTTTAACATTAAACTTCAATTCAGAAATGGGTAAACTTACAAAAAAACAAAAGTTGGCTGCAGAAAAAATTGAAGCAGGGAAAGCTTATACTCTCGATGAAGCCGCGAAATTGGTGAAAGAAATCACTACCACCAAATTCGATGCCTCTGTGGATATTGACGTGCGTTTGGGTGTAGATCCGCGCAAAGCGAATCAGATGGTTCGTGGCGTGGTGTCGCTGCCAAACGGCACAGGCAAGCAAGTACGGGTTCTTGCGTTGTGCACTCCCGACAAAGAAGCCGAGGCGAAAGCCGCTGGCGCAGACTATGTCGGTCTCGATGAATACATCGACAAGATTAAAGGTGGTTGGACTGACGTGGACGTCATCATCACGATGCCTTCGGTGATGGGCAAAATAGGCGCACTCGGCCGTGTACTCGGTCCGCGCGGCCTGATGCCGAACCCGAAGAGCGGCACGGTTACGATGGAAATCGGCAAAGCCGTCGCCGAAGTGAAACAAGGTAAAATCGACTTCAAAGTAGATAAAGCCGGTATCGTTCACACATCGATAGGCAAGGTATCGTTCACTCCCGAAAAGATTGCGGAAAATGCCCGCGCTTTCATGAGCACGATTATCAAACTGAAACCCTCGACCGCCAAAGGCACATATGTGAAGAGCGTTTATCTTTCGAGTACCATGAGTTATGGTATCAAAATCGATACGAAAACTATCGACGAAAAGTAAAATTTGAGGAGATTAAAGCATGAAAAAGGAAGATAAAGCATTGATTATCGGTCAGATACAAGAAACACTGAAGGCTTACAGCCATTTCTACATGACTGAAGCCCAAGGTTTGAACGCCGAACAGGTGAGCAACCTCCGTCGCCTCTGCAACAAGCAAGAGGTGAAGATGGTGGTTGTGAAAAACACACTATTCAGAAAGGCTTTGGAGGCCAACGGTATCGATACCGCTCCGATAGCCGATGCGTTCAAAGAGAACACGGCAGTGCTCTTTTCGAACACGGGCAACGCGCCTGCCAAACTCATCAAAGAGTTTAGCCAAAACGCCGCCAAACCTGTGCTGAAAGCCGCTTTCGTGGAAGAGAGTTTCTATGTAGGAGCCGACCAGCTCGAAACACTCGTGGCCATCAAGAGCAAGAACGAACTCATTGGCGACATCATTGCCCTGTTGCAATCGCCAGCGAAGAACGTTGTGTCCGCACTCCAATCTGGAGGAAATACGATTCATGGTGTGCTTAAAACACTCTCTGAACGTTAAAAACAATCAAACAAAAAATTACAAACAAATAAAACTTTATTACAATGGCAGATTTGAAAGCTTTTGCAGAACAATTGGTTAACCTTACCGTAAAAGAAGTAAATGAGTTGGCCGAAATTTTGAAAAACGAATATGGCATTGAACCCGCCGCTGCAGCCGTTGCAGTTGCTGCCGGTCCTGCTGCAGGTGGTGCTGCCGCCGCAGAAGAGAAGACCTCGTTCGACGTTATTCTGAAATCGTTTGATGCCGCCGCCAAAATCAACGTCATCAAACGCGTGAAAGAAGAACTCGGTCTTGGTTTGAAAGAGGCCAAAGACCTTGTAGAGGCTGCTCCTACTGCAGTGAAAGAAGGCGTTTCGAAAGAAGAAGCCGAAGACTTGCAGAAGAAATTGGCCGAAGCAGGTGCTGAAGTTGAACTTAAGTAACACTAAAAACCTGATTTTCAGGCAAACACGGTTTAGAATCCCGTTTGAACGGGACTCTAAACCTTTTCATGTATAAAAAAAAGTAAGTTCAACAAATACACTTAAATAAATGTCCTCAAATACTGAAAATCAAAGAATTAGCTTCGCTACCATCAAGAATCAGTTGGCTTATCCCGACTTTTTGGAAGTGCAGCTTAAATCGTTTCAAGACTTTTTCCAACTCGACACACCGCCCGAGCGGAGAAAGAACGAAGGCCTGTATCGCGTGTTCGCCGAGAATTTCCCGATAACCGACACGCGCAACAACTTCGTACTCGAATTTCTCGATTACTATATCGACCCACCGCGCTACACCATCGAAGAGTGTATCCGCCGCGGTTTGACCTACAGCGTGCCGTTGAAGGCCAAACTGAAACTCTATTGCACCGATCCCGATCACGAAGATTTCGATACCGTGATCCAAGACGTGTATTTGGGGCCTATTCCCTACATGACCTCGAAAGGAACATTCGTCATCAACGGTGCGGAACGCGTCATCGTTTCGCAGTTGCACCGTTCGCCGGGCGTGTTCTTCGGTTCGAGCATTCATGCTAACGGCACGAAACTTTACTCGGCGCGCATCATTCCGTTCCGCGGCTCGTGGATAGAATTTGCGACAGACATCAACAATGTGATGTATGCCTACATCGACCGCAAGAAGAAATTGCCGGTAACCACGTTGTTGCGCGCCATCGGCTACGAGAGCGACCAAGCCATATTGGAAACGTTCGGGCTGGCCGAAGAGGTGAAAGTGAACAAAACAAATCTGAAAAAATACTTGGGACGTAAGTTGGCCGTGCGTGTGCTGAAAACATGGACGGAAGACTTCGTCGACGAAGATACTGGCGAAGTTGCCAGCGTAGAACGCTCGAAAGTGCTTGTCGACCGCGAAACGGTGCTCGAGGCTTGCCACATCGACGACATCATCGAATCGGGCAACCAAACCATACTGCTGCACAAAGAGGAGCAGGGCATGGACGATTTCGCCATCATCTACAACACACTGCAAAAAGACCCGAGCAACACCGAGCGCGAAGCCGTGCTGCACATCTACCGCCAATTGCGCAATGCCGAACCAGCCGACGACGCATCGGCACGCGAGCTGGTCAATGGCTTGTTCTTCTCGGAGAAACGCTACGACCTCGGCGAAGTGGGACGTTTCCGTATCAACCGCAAACTGTTCAACGGCAAGACGGACAACATCGACGTGCATGTGTTGGAAAAAGAGGACATCATTGCCATCATCAAATACCTGATTCAACTTATCAACTCGAAAGTGGAGGTCGACGACATCGACCACTTGAGCAACCGCCGTGTGCGCACGGTTGGCGAACAGTTGTATCAGCAGTTCAACATCGGTTTGGCACGCATGAGCCGCACCATTCGCGAACGCATGAACGTGCGCGACAACGAGGTGTTCACGCCCATCGACCTGATAAACGCCAAGACCATTTCGTCGGTCATCAACTCGTACTTTGGCACCAACGCCCTGTCGCAGTTCATGGACCAGACGAACCCGCTGGCCGAAATCACGCACAAACGCCGTCTGTCGGCACTTGGCCCCGGCGGTTTGAGCCGCGACCGTGCCGGATTCGAGGTGCGCGACGTACACTACACGCACTACGGCCGTCTTTGCCCGATCGAAACGCCTGAAGGCCCGAACATTGGTCTGATTTCGTCGTTGTGCGTATATGCCAAAATCAACGACCTTGGCTTCATCGAAACGCCTTACCGCAAAGTGAACAACGGTCAAGTCGATTTGTCGGACAACGGCATCGTGTACCTGACCGCCGAAGACGAAGAGAAGCAAATCATTGCGCAAGGCAATGCGCTGCTCGACGACGAAGGCCGCTTCATTCGCAAGAAAATCAAATCGCGCCAAGAGGCCGATTTCCCGCTGGTTGCGCCCGACACCATCAACCTGATGGACGTTGCGCCGCAGCAAATCGCTTCGATAGCGGCTGCGCTCATTCCGTTCTTGGAACACGACGATGCCAACCGCGCTCTGATGGGTTCGAACATGATGCGCCAAGCCGTGCCGCTGTTGCGCCCCGAAGCCCCGATTGTGGGAACAGGCATCGAACGCCAACTCGTGCGCGACTCGCGTACGCAAATCATGGCCGAAGGCGATGGCGTGGTCGAATTTGTCGATGCTAGCGTCATTCGCGTGCGCTACGACCGCACCGAAGAGGAAGAATTTGTCAGCTTCGACTCGCCAGTGAAGGAGTACAAACTCCCGAAATTTGAGCGCACCAACCAAGATACAACCATCGATTTGCGCCCGATTGTGAGAAAAGGCGACCGTGTGAAACTCGACCAAATCATGACCGAAGGCTATTCGAGCCAAAACGGCGAACTGGCCTTGGGACGCAACCTGAAAGTGGCCTACATGCCGTGGAAAGGTTACAACTACGAAGACGCTATCGTGATAAGTGAACGTGTGGTTCGTGAGGATATTTACACATCGGTTCACGTAAGCGAATATACGCTCGAAGTGCGCGAAACAAAACGTGGTTTGGAAGAATTGACATCCGACATTCCGAACGTGGGCGAGGACGCCACGAAGAATTTGGACGAAAACGGTATCATTCGCATCGGCGCACACGTCATTCCGGGCGACATACTGATAGGTAAAATCACGCCAAAAGGCGAAACCGACCCGACGCCCGAAGAGAAATTGCTGCGCGCCATCTTTGGCGACAAAGCAGGCGACGTGAAAGACGCTTCGCTGAAAGCATCGCCATCGTTGCGCGGCGTGGTCATCGGTCGCGAACTCTATGCCAAAGCACAGCACACACGCAAATCGCGCACCAGCGACAAAGAGATAATTGCCAAACTCGATGCCGAATTCGAAAAAGAGATGGCGGCGTTGAAACTGCAACTCGTCGAAAAACTGATTGCCGTAACGGGAGGCAAAACCTCGCAAGGCGTGAAAGATTTCTGCGGAGGCGATGTCATACCGAAAGGTGTCAAGTTTACGCAAAAAATGCTCAATGCCATCGACTACAACACCGTTCAACTCACCAAGTGGACGACCGATGCGCACAAAAACGAACTCATTCGCGACATAGTGATGAACTATCTGCGCAAATACAAGGAAGCCGACGCGCGCCTGAAACGCCAGAAATTCAACATCACGATTGGCGACGAACTGCCTTCGGGCATCATACAACTTGCCAAAGTCTATATCGCCAAAAAACGCAAAATCCGCGTGGGCGATAAGATGGCAGGTCGCCACGGTAACAAAGGTATCGTGTCGAAGATTGTGAGCGAAGAGGACATGCCGTTCCTCGAGGACGGAACGCCCGTCGACATCGTACTGAACCCGCTGGGCGTGCCTTCGCGTATGAACCTCGGCCAGATTTTCGAAGCCGTGCTCGGTTGGGCAGGCAAAGAACTAGGCGTGAAATTTGCTACGCCAATTTTCGACGGTGCCACGCTCGACGACCTGAACGCATGGTGCGACAAGGCTGGTGTGCCGCGCTACGGCAAAACCTACTTGTACGACGGCGGCACAGGCGAACGCTTCGACCAGCCAGCCACAGTGGGTGTAACCTACTTCTTGAAACTCGGCCACATGGTCGAAGACAAGATGCACGCTCGTTCGATAGGCCCATACTCGCTCATCACGCAGCAGCCGCTCGGCGGTAAAGCGCAGTTCGGTGGTCAGCGTTTCGGCGAAATGGAGGTTTGGGCGCTCGAAGCCTTCGGCGCATCGTACATTCTGCAAGAGATTCTGACCGTGAAGTCGGATGATGTGAACGGCCGCGCTCGCGCTTACGAAGCCATCGTCAAAGGCGAACCGATGCCAACGCCCAGCATTCCAGAATCGTTGAACGTATTGTTACACGAATTGAGAGGTTTGGGTTTGAATGTTACGCTCGAGTGATGAACCGGCGCAAACATCGAACAGAAAAGTACACCCTACAAATTTCAAACAAAGACTATGGCATTTAAAAGAGAAAATAAGACAAAAACGAACTTCACCAAAATTTCCATCGGGCTTGCTTCGCCCGAGGAGATTCTCGAAGCGTCGTATGGCGAGGTTCTGAAACCCGAAACCATCAATTACCGCACCTACAAGCCCGAACGCGATGGCTTGTTCTGCGAACGCATATTCGGTCCGTGCAAGGACTACGAGTGCCATTGCGGCAAATACAAACGCATTCGCTACAAAGGCATCGTGTGCGACCGTTGCGGCGTGGAAGTTACCGAGAAAAAGGTACGCCGCGAACGCTCCGGCCACATTCAGTTGGTCGTTCCAGTGGCGCACATTTGGTATTTCCGCTCGTTGCCGAACAAAATTGGCTACCTGCTCGGAATGCCCACCAAATCGCTCGATGCAGTCATCTACTACGAAAAATATGTGGTGATTCAAGCCGGCGTTTTGGCCGAAATCACGGCCGAGGACGACGAGCCAGTAACCGATGGCATGTTGCTCGACGAGGAACGCTACCTGAGCCTGATGGACAAACTGCCGCACGACAACCAACTGTTGGACGATAGCGACCCGAACAAATTCATCGCCAAGATGGGCGCAGAAGCCATCTACGACCTGCTCTGCCGCTTGGATTTGGACAAACTCTCGTACGAACTGCGCAACAAAGCCAACACCGACACATCGCAACAACGCAAAGCCGAGGCACTCAAACGCCTGCAAGTGGTGGAATCGTTCCGCGCGGCACGCCCGAAAAACCGTCCCGAATGGATGATTCTGAAGGTTATCCCCGTGATTCCGCCCGAATTGCGCCCGCTGATTCCGTTAGATGGCGGCCGCTTTGCCACGTCGGACTTGAACGACCTCTATCGCCGCGTCATCATACGCAACAACCGTCTGAAACGCCTGATAGAAATCAAGGCTCCGGAAGTCATCTTGCGCAACGAAAAACGCATGTTGCAAGAGGCCGTCGATAGCCTGATAGACAATTCGCGCAAAACTACGGCCATGAAGAGCGACTCGAACCGCCCGCTGAAATCGCTTTCGGACAGTCTGAAAGGCAAACAGGGACGCTTCCGTCAGAACCTGCTCGGTAAGCGTGTCGATTACTCGGCGCGTTCGGTTATCGTCGTGGGTCCGGAACTGAAAATGGGCGAGTGCGGATTGCCAAAAGATATGGCGGCCGAGCTCTACAAACCGTTCATTATCCGCAAGTTGATAGAACGCGGCATTGTCAAGACCGTGAAATCGGCCAAGAAAATCATCGACCGCAAAGATCCCGTCGTTTGGGACATTCTCGAATATGTGATGAAGGGACACCCCGTGCTGCTCAACCGTGCTCCAACGCTGCACCGCTTGGGTATTCAGGCGTTCCAGCCGAAGATGATCGAAGGCAAGGCCATTCAACTGCACCCGTTGGCTTGTACGGCGTTCAATGCCGACTTCGACGGCGACCAGATGGCCGTTCACTTGCCACTGAGCAACGAAGCCGTTTTGGAGGCGCAACTGCTCATGTTGCAGTCGCACAATATCCTGAATCCGGCGAATGGCGCGCCAATCACGGTGCCGTCGCAGGACATGGTGCTTGGTCTGTACTACATCACCAAACCGCGCAAAGGCGTGAAAGGCGAAGGCATGAAATTCTATTCGCCCGAAGAGGTCGAAATTGCCTACAACGAGCAGCAAGTCGATGTACACGCTATCATATCGGTGCGCGTGCAAGATTTGGACGAGAACGGCAACTTGGTGGAACGTTTGGTAGACGAAACAACCGTCGGTCGCGTCATCGTCAATAAATTTGTGCCGAAAGAGTGCGGCTATATCAACCAACTGATTTCCAAAAAATCGTTGCGCGACATCATCTCGTTTGTCATCGAAAAGGCTGGCGTTGCCCGTGCCGCCCAATTCTTGGACGACATCAAAAACCTTGGCTACAAGATGGCATTTGTGGGCGGTCTGTCGTTCAACCTTTCCGACGTTATCATTCCCGAAGAGAAAGAGGCGTTGGTACAGAAAGGCTACGACGACGTGGAAAGCATTCTGGCCGACTACAACATGGGTTTCATCACCAACAACGAACGCTACAACAAAATTATCGATACGTGGACTGAGGTCAACAGCAAGCTGGCCAAGGTCGTTATCGACCGTTTGGCGGCCGACCAGCAGGGCTTCAACTCTGTGTACATGATGCTCGACTCTGGCGCGCGTGGTTCGAAAGAGCAGATTCGTCAGCTCTCGGGTATGCGTGGTCTGATGGCCAAACCGCAAAAAGCAGGTGCCGAAGGCGGTCAAATCATCGAAAACCCGATTTTGGCAAACTTCAAAGAGGGCTTGTCGGTGCAAGAGTACTTCATCTCGACGCACGGTGCTCGTAAAGGTTTGGCCGATACGGCGTTGAAGACGGCCGATGCCGGTTATCTGACGCGTCGTCTGGTCGATGTGTCGCACGACGTTATCATTACCGAAGAGGATTGCGGCACGCTGCGCGGCCTCATCGCTACGGAATTGCGCAACAAAGAGCAGGTTGTCTCGTCGCTGTACGACCGCATCTTGGGACGTGTGTCGGTACACGATGTGTTCCACCCGCAAACGGGCGAACTGATTGTGGCTTCGGGCGAAGAAATCACCGAAAAAGAGGCCAAAATCATTCAAGAATCGCCGCTCGAACGCATCGAAATCCGTTCGGTGCTGACGTGCGAATCGCGCCACGGCGTTTGCGCCAAGTGCTATGGCCGCAATCTAGCCACGGGACGTTTGGTGAACAAAGGCGAGGCTGTCGGTGTAATTGCCGCACAGTCCATCGGCGAGCCTGGTACGCAGCTGACTCTGCGTACGTTCCACGTCGGCGGTGTGGCTTCGAACATTGCTGCCGAATCGAGCATGGTTTCGCACTACGACGGCATTCTCGAAATCGACGAACTGCGTACCGTCAAGGCGCACGATGCCACTGGCAACGACTACGACGTGGTTGTGAGCCGTCAGGCCGAAGCGCGCATCATCGATGCCAACACGCACATCATTCTCACCACGCAACCGATTGCCTACGGTTCGAAACTGTTCTTCGAGAACGGCGCGACACTGAAAAAAGGCGACAAAATTTGCGAATGGGATCCGTTCAATGCTGTGATTATCTCGGAAGTCGAAGGTAAACTCGAATTCGAGAACATGATAGAAAACGTAACGTACAAAGTCGAATCGGACGAAGCGACCGGCTTGCGCGAACGCATCATCATCGAATCGAAAGAGAAGACCAAAGTGCCCGCCGCTCAAATCAAAGACAAGAAAGGCAACGTGCTGAAAACGTACAACTTGCCTGTGGGAGCACACTTGGTAGTCGAAGACAAGCAAAACATCAAGACGGGCGATCTGCTGGTTAAAATTCCGCGTGCCGTAGGTAGTGCGGGCGATATCACGGGCGGTCTGCCGCGCGTAACCGAGCTGTTCGAGGCACGCAACCCATCGAATCCAGCCATTGTGGCCGAAATCGACGGCGAAATCGTCTTTGGCAAAATCAAACGTGGTAATCGCGAAATCAGCGTTGTGTCGAAATCGGGCGACGAGAAAAAATACCTCGTTCCGCTGTCGAAACAGATACTTGTTCAAGAAAACGACTATGTTCGCGCCGGTACGCCGCTGTCGGACGGTGCCATCGCTCCAGCCGATATCTTGGCTGTGAAAGGTCCTACGGCTGTGCAGGAGTACATCGTGAACGAAGTGCAGGACGTTTACCGTCTGCAAGGTGTGAAAATCAACGACAAGCATTTCGAAGTGATTGTGCGTCAGATGATGCGCAAGGTCGAAATTGCCGAAGCAGGCGACACACGTTTCCTCGAAGGTCAAATCGTGGACAAAATCGACTTCAACGAAGAGAACGACCGCATTTGGGGCAAAAAAGTGGTGGTCGATGCTGGCGACAGCGAGACACTGCAAGCCGGTCAAATCGTTACGGCGCGCAAACTCCGCGACGAGAACAGCGCGCTGAAACGCCGCGACATGCGTCTGGTCGAAGTGCGCGACGCTATGCCGGCCACTTCGGGTCAGATTCTGCAAGGCATCACGCGTGCCGCCTTGGGAACGAAGAGTTTCATGTCGGCCGCATCGTTCCAAGAGACGACCAAAGTGCTGAACGAAGCCGCCATCAATGCCAAAGTCGATAACCTCGAAGGCATGAAAGAGAATGTGATTATGGGTTTGCGCATTCCTGCTGGCACCGGCTTGCGCGAGTACGACAAACTCGTTGTCGCTTCGATGGAAGAGTACCAACAAGCCAAAAACGCAGACCACGACACTGCCAAGTAGGACTTGTTACCATAACCGACCAATCGGGCTGCGCTTGAGGCGTAGCCCGATTGATTTTTTGTGTGGTGCTGCAAATGTTAGTTTTTACAGCGGCTATTTCTTCCAGAAACGGCTGGTGATGTCGAGCAGGTGGCCGTCGACGAGGCGGAAAAGGCGTTGGTTGGTGGTGGGCGATTTCAGGTCGCCGCAGTGCGCATCGTAACCGCCGATTTTCACATAGTCGAATGCGCTGCTGTCGAAGTTGGCGGGCAGGCGGTTGCAGCCCGAATACCAACCGCTTTTCAGTCCGTAGGTCTGCTTTACAATCCGTGCCAATTGCGCCACTTCGTCGGGGGCACCATCGCCGCCCATGAAACAGACGCATGTGACCGCCGTTCGGTATTCGTCTATCAGCACGGCGAGCCGCATAGCCGAAAGTTCGTCGCCGATGTCGTCGCGTAAGTGCGGACTGTGGCAGCCAGGGCAACGGTTCGGGCAGCGGCTCAGGTTGATGGCCAGCGTAACTTCGTCGGGAATCTCCTGAAAAACAATATCGTAACTGACGTATTTCAGCATTTGGTTGGCGGCGTTTGGCGCTTTTGGGCGATTGAACGGTGTTTCTTCGTTTGGCGGGTCATGGAAAAGCACCATTTGCGCAGCCAAGACGTCGGCATGGACGCGCCTACTGCCAACACGAAAACTACGGCAAACGTGGTAACGCCATTGACGAAGACATCGAGCATGTAGCGCATTGCAAGGTCGTTGTCGCGCGAGAACCGCATGAATTGCATCAATGCAAAAATGGTGCGGTAGGCATACATGCCAGGAATCATCGGCAGCAATGCTGGAATGTAGAGCGTGGTGGTGGGCGTGTGAATCCAGTAGGCAAAGGCGATGCAGACCGTGCCGATGACCAGCGCACCGACGAAAGAGGCGGACATGATGTCCCAACCTGCAAAATGCATCAGGCTATAACGCGTCATGTGTCCCATCGCCGCCAACAGCGCGCAGAGCGGAAGGGTGCGCTTCGACGGGTCGGAAATGGCCGCAAAACCGATGGCCGCCACGGCCGCCAATGCGCCGTCGATAAACAGTGTGCCTACAACCGACATATTCTACCAAGCAATTTGTCCCAACAACAATAGTGTACACAATAATCCCACCGCCATACAGCCAATCAGTAGTATGGCATCTATCAGACGGGCGAAACCTGCCAACACGTGACCTTCGATGGTGTCGATCACGCTGTTGATTAGCGGCACGCCGGGGATCAGATACAGCGCGCTGGCGGCGATGGCCGTGTCGGGCGTTTGCCCGAGTTGCAGAAAACCGCATAGCGATGCGATGAGCGACGACACCAGCGCACACGAAAACCACACGCCAAACGTGTTGAGGTGGCGGCGCAACATCAGAATTTTGATGGTGTAGCCCACCCATGTGGCTATGGCCACCATGCCACACGCCCATATATCGCCGTCGAACAATCCGCAGAACGCGGCGTTGGCGATGCCCACAAGGGCAAGCACAAGCCAATCGTTTATGCGCGGCGCATCGAGAATGGCGTGGTAGCGCGTCCACATTTCGTCGAGTCCCAAATGTTCGTCGTAAGCCTGCCAACTCAGTGCGCTGAGTCGGGTGTTGAGCCGAAAACTGACAGGGCGCGGGTGAATGGTGTTTACCTTGTCGTACACATGCTGCCCATCGTGGGTGGAGAGGGTCAGATTAAGCGTCTTGTGCAGAATGGTCATCTCTGCGTTCAGCCCCCAAGCCGTCGCGATGCGGCACGTGTTGCGCAACACGCGTGTGGTGTGTACGCCCGATGCTTGCAGGCATACCGCATAGTCCGACAGGAAATGCGAATACTGTTTCAGCCGTTCGTGTATGTCTTCGTCTTCGGTCATTGCAACTTTGTGGCATTCGCATAGTAGCGTTTGGCGGCCTCTTTTTGCCGTGCTACCGAGAAATTGCTCACGCGTTTCATGTAGCCGATGACGCGCGTCAGGTAGTCCACGTCGGTGCTGTGGCAGTTGGGGCATTCGTGCAGATAGCGTTTGTCGATGTGTCCGCACTTGTTGCAGATGGTGTTCGGAATGTTGAACGTGAAGTAGTTGCAGCCTTCTTGTGCGGCTACGCGCAGCAGTTGGCGGTATTGCTCTTTGCTCAAGTGTTCCGACAGGTTGCAGTGCAACGCCGAGCCGCCCGTCAGGTGTTCGATGTATTTTTTGCCGTGCAGGCGGAAGCGGTCGAGCACGTTCAGATTTTCGTCTTCTACCACGTAGAAATAACTGTTGTAGCAGTCGCGTGGCACTTGGTAGCCGTCTTCACGGTCCCACTTGGCGTGCTTCACGCCTACGTTTTCGGCGGGAATCATTTCGCAGTTGAACATCACGTCTTTTGAGCGGTATTGCTTGTTGGCTTTCTCGACGATGCCCAGCACGCCTTGCACAAATTCGGTGTATTTCGGGTTGTCGTTGATTTCGATGCCCAAAAATTCGGCGGCTTCCACCAAACCGTTCACACCGATGGTCAGGTATTGGCGCCCGATGTTGATGTAGCCAGCGTCGAACAGCGGCAACATGCCTTTGGCTTGCAGGTTTTTGAGGTTTTCGTTGTAGGCCAATTGCACTTTGTGCATCAAATCGACGATGTCGGCCAAATAGGTTTGGTACGGAATGCCGTGCGTTACGGCGTATTGTATGCAGCGGTTCAGATTGATGGTGAGCACGCTTTTCGAGCCGGTCGAAACGCCGCCAGCACCCAGCGTGTAGCTGAATCCGTTGTCGGTGATTTCGTTGCGTAGGCGGCAGCAACTCGACAGCGAGTCGGCGTTGTCGCTCAGGTAGGTGAAGAACGAGTGCCCTTCGGCGTACATCTCGGCGGTGAAGTCGGCATATTCCTTGTCTTTTGCATCGCCGTTCTCGGTCAAGAGTGCCATCGTTTCGACGGGGAAGGTCAGCACGGTTTTGGTGCGCTCCTTGTTGAACCATTTCATGAAGCGTTTTTGCAGCCAACTGAGCGATTCCCAGTGCGGTTTTTCGCCGTTGGGGAAATAGAAGTTGCCAAACAGGCTCTCGAAATAGTAGCGGTCGTAGTAGGCCACGTTCCAGAACACCGATTGGAAATTGCGTGCGCCCGTGGGTTGGTTGATGCTATAGACGATTTGTTCGAAGCAGTCGCAAATCACTTTGTCGATGGTGCGCTGTTTTTTGCTCAAATCCACCACTTTGTCGGGGTTCAGGTAGTAGTCTTCGCCGTATTCCAAGCCGATGAAGTAGTTCATGTACATCAGAAATTCGGGCGTGGCGCAGGCTCCGCTCAGCATGCTCGACACGATGAACACCATATTTACAAAGCCGCCGCAAAACGATTTCAGGTTGGTGGGCGGTGTGCTGTTGCCGCCTATCGAGATGGTGCCGCCGATGAGCCACGGATACATGGTGATGCTGGCGCAGTAGTTGGCGAGGCTCGTTTCGTCGTTTTTGTAGATGAAGTGCGTGTTGAGCAGTTGCAAGTATCTGTCGGACAGCTCTTTGCCGAACATCGCTTTGATGCGGTCGGTGAGCAGGCGGCGGTTGAGGCGTATGAAACTCTGTTTGGGCAGTTCGCCTATGAGTGTGGCTATGTTTTTGTTCGTAACGTTGGCGTTAGCGTCGAATTTGCTGCCTGTGGCGGCGTTGGCGGCGTTGCAGTAGTTCGTCAAAAACTCCAGTTTGTCGCGTGTTTCGCGGTCTTCGGCGTGCTGGTGGCGGTAGAGCATGTAGGTTTTTGCCACTTGGTAGTAGCCTTCGGCCATCAATGCCACTTCTACTTGGTTTTGTATCTCCTCCACGCTGATGCCGTCGGTGATGCGCAGATGCCCCAAAATGCCCGTCATAATCTCTTGCGTGGCAAAACTGCCTGCTGCAAGGAACGAGCGTGCGATGGCGTTTTTGATTTTGTCGATGGAGAAGACCTCGTGCTTCCCGTCGCGTTTGACGATGTAGTTTTCCATAATTTTGGATTCTTTTATTGTGCTTTCGAGCGGAAAATGTTCGGGCAAAAAGTCAAGTTTAATCGCAGATTTCTTTTGTTAAATATCTGATTGCCAGATATTTGTTGCGCTCTGTCGGATTGCTTGCTCTGTTTGCCTCGCCTTTTCATCAAAAGCGTTGGTAAAACATAACTTTGTCGCTTTCGGCTGCCGCACGCCTGCGCAAACTGCGTTTTTCGCAATTATCGCCGATATGCGGAACAAAAAATGGGGGCTGTTGCGGAAAATCAATCGATTTGTGCCGTCGAACGACCACGACAAAATTACGCAACAAAATTAGTTTGGCAAGAAATTTGTATCAAAAGTTATTAACAATCGCCACCGCTGGAGAGTTTGGCAAACGGCAAAAAAAACGTACCTTTGTGAGAATGCTGAAACGCGCTCGCGCAAGAGCGCAAAAAGTGTGTAACACGTTTTTAATCAGACGATTATGATAAGCGAAAAACAGGCAAATTTGGACGATAGGTATATGCGTATGGCACGCATTTGGGCAGAAAACTCGTATTGCAAACGCCGTCAGGTGGGCGCGCTTCTGGTCAAAGAGAAGATGATAATTTCCGACGGCTACAACGGCACGCCTTCGGGCTTCGAAAACAATTGCGAAGATGCCAACAACGTGTCGAAACCGTATGTGCTTCACGCCGAGGCCAACGCCATCAGCAAGGTGGCGCGGTCGAGCAACAGCAGCGACGGAGCTACGCTCTACGTTACCGCTTCGCCCTGCATCGAGTGCGCCAAACTGATTATTCAGGCGGGCATCAAACGGGTGGTTTATGGCGAACAATACCGTTTGGTCGATGGGCTCGAACTGCTTCAGCGTGCCGGCATCGAGGTGGTTTTCGCTCCCGAAAATCAGCAAAACGAAAAATAGATAGGAGGACAATGCGAATATGAAAAAAACGATTGTGCCGATAGTTGTGGCGGTGGCTTTGGCCGTGGGCATCGTGGTGGGCAACCTTTTTGCGGTGCGCAGCCGCGGTTTGGGTTCGCCGACAACGAATTTTTCGGCTTCGGGCAACAAAATTTCGGATATGTTGCGCCTTATCGACGAGGCTTATGTCGATTCGGTGCGCACCGACAGCATCGCCGAAGCCATCTTGCCGCTCATCGTGCGCCAGCTCGACCCGCATTCGGCCTATATTCCTGCGTCCGATTTGGCGGCGGTGAACGAACAACTCGAAGGCAGTTTCAGCGGCATCGGCGTGCAATTTTCGCTACAAAACGATACCATTTATGTGGTCGATGTCATATCGGGCGGACCGTCGGAGCGCGCCGGACTGCTGGACGGCGACCGCATCGTGGAGGTGAACGATACGGCTTTTGTGGGCAGCGGCATCAACAACGAAAGGGTGATGAAAAAACTGCGCGGTCCCAAGGGCACACAAGTGCGACTTGGCGTGGTGCGCCGTAGCACGCCCGAAATGCTGCACTTCGACATTACGCGCGGCGATATTCCCGTGCATAGCGTCGATGTGGCCTACATGATTACGCCGACGACGGGCTACATTTCGGTCAATAAATTTGGTGCAACCACCTACAACGAGTTTCTCACGGCGTTGGCAAAACTGAAAAAATCGCACGCCGAAAATGTGGTGGTCGATTTGCGTGGCAATGTCGGCGGCTACCTCGATGCGGCAGTGAATATGCTGAACGAGTTTCTCGACCGTGGCGACCTCATCGTCTATGTCGAAGGCAAGGCCTATCCGCGCACCGACTCGTATGCCAACGGCTACGGCAGTTGTCGCAACATGGGCTTGGCCGTGCTGATCGACGAGTTTTCGGGGTCGGCCTCCGAGATTTTTGCTGGCGCCATTCAGGACAACGACCGAGGCACCATCGTCGGGCGGCGTTCGTTTGGCAAAGGGCTGGTACAGAATCAGTTGGAATTTGCCGACGGCTCGGCCGTGCGGCTCACGGTGGCGCGCTACTACACGCCGTCGGGGCGGTGCATACAGAAACCCTACGAACGCGGGCGGCAGGACGATTACGAAATCGATCTGCTCAATCGCTATTTGCACGGCGAATTTTTCTCGCAAGACAGCATTCATCAGACCGACACGGTGGTTTATCGCACCAAGGGCGGCCGCGAAGTGCATGGTGGCGGTGGCATCATGCCCGACCTGTTTGTGCCGCGCGACACGACCGGCTATTCGGCCTATTTCGACCGCTTGGTGAACGGCGCGCACATCTATCAGTTTGCGTTGCGCTACTCCGAAGAACACCGCAGTACGCTGGAAAAATACAACGATTGGCAGTCGCTGGCGGCCTATCTCGATGGACAACATCTGTTCGCTCAACTGGTGGATTATGCGGCATCCAAGGGCGTTACGGGCAGCGACCGCGACAAACGCACGTCGCAACAACTGATTTCGCGCCAAATCAATTCGTACATCATTCGCAACGTGCTGGGCGACGACGGATTTTTCCCGTACATCAATTCGTACGACAAAACCGTGCAACGTGCCGTCGAACAATTCGCCAAATGATGACAATTTTCAGATTGCTTGGATTGGCCAACGCACCGAAACCACATGCGACCGCTTTTCATTCACTTTTAATTTTTCATTCTTAATCGAATTTCGATGTTAATTCATAGTTTGCTTTTGGTAGTTGGTTTTGTGGTGCTTGTGCTTGGTGCCGATTGGTTGGTCGATGGCGCGTCGGGGTTGGCCAAACGGCTGAATGTGCCCGATTTGGTGATTGGCCTGACCATCGTGGCGTTTGGTACGTCGGCTCCCGAGCTGGTCGTCAATCTGATGGCTGCCGTCGAAGGGTCGAGCGAGATTGCCCTGACCAACATTCTCGGCAGCAACATCGTCAATGTGCTGGTCATTTTGGGCGTGTCGGCCTCCATTTACCCGATCGCTTCGCAGCGCAGTTCGCGGCGTTTCGACATACCGATGAGCATTGCGGCGGGTGTGGCCATACTTGTCATGGGAACGGAATGTTTCGGTACGCTGGGCGACGATTGGCAGATTTCGCGCCTCGACGGCGTGGTGTTGCTGCTCATCTTCGGATTGTTCATGTACCATTCGGTGCGCGAGGCGAAACGCGGCGAAAATCATTCGGCCGAATCGTTCAAGCCGCTGGCCGTTTGGAAGGCCGTGCTGCTCATCGTGGTTGGCATCGGCTTTTTGGTTGCTGGTGGCGAACTGATAGTGCGTGCAGCCGTGGCGATGGCTGCGGCGTGGGGCGTTCCCGAATCGGTGGTCGGCGTAACCATCGTGGCCATTGGCACATCGTTGCCCGAATTGGCAACATCGGCCGTGGCGGCGTTCAAACACAATTCCGATTTGGCTCTCGGCAACGTCATCGGCAGCAACATATTCAACGTGTTCTTTGTGTTGGGTGTGAGCGCGGTCATCAGACCATTGCCTGCCTATCCCAATTTGCCCATCGATGCGGCGTTGGCGGCTGGGTGTTGCGCGCTTGTTTGGATTTTTGTCGGCACCAATCGCCGGCACGAAATCAAGCGTTGGCAGGGCGCGGCGTTGCTGCTTTGTTATGGCGCATATTTGGCTTGGCTGCTCACCAACCTCTGATGCCATGCCGATAGACGAACATCTGAAAAAATATGTCGAAACGGCCGTCTTGCCGCTCTACGAGACGTTCGACCGTGGGCACGACCGCACGCATGTGGAGCGTGTGATAGCCGAAAGTCTTGCGCTGGCTCAAAATTACGATGTCGATTTGAACAAAGTGTATGCGGTGGCGGCTTATCACGATGTGGGCTTGCCGCGCGGCCGCGAACTACACCATATTTATTCTGCCGAAGCACTTTGGGGCGACGAAACGTTGCGCCGCTGGTTTTCCGATGCCGATTTGCGCCTGATGGCAGAAGCCATCGAAGATCACCGCGCATCGGGCGATCGTCCGCCACGCAGCATCTACGGTTGCATTGTGGCCGAGGCCGACCGCGACATTGTTCCAGAAATTATTTTGCGGCGCACGCTGCGTTTTTCGTTGCGCCAACAGCCCGATGCTCCCGCCGCATGGCATATAGAACGTGCGGTGGCGCATCTGCACGAAAAATATGCCGACGGCGGCTACATGCGCCTGTGGTTGCACAGTCCCAAAAACGAGCGCGGTTTGGCGGATTTGCGCGCACTCATCGCCGACGAGGTCGCGCTGCGCCGACGGCTTCGCACGCTGCTCGACGAAGAGGCCGGCAAGTAGTATCGTGTGAAAAGGCACAAGACAGCATTGTAACGATTGCATAAATCAAAAAATCGGTAACTTTGTAGGTGATATGCGATAAATATCCTCTTACTATGAGTACGGCACCTCTTCAAACTCCGGCATTGCACCTCGTGCAAGACCTGCGGCAAATCATACAAGACGCACGCGGACGCGTTGCCGCACAAGTGAACTCCGAACTGACACTGATGTATTGGCACATCGGCGAGCGCACCAATCGCGATGTGCTTGATAATCAACGCGCTGAGTATGGCAAACAAATTGTGTCAACAGTGTCGACACAATTGCAAGAGGAATTCGGACACCAAGGATTTGAGCCTCGGAACATCCGCCGCATGATGCAATTTGCACAGCAATTCCCAGATTTTTCTCCGAAAAAATGGTTCGGTTTTAGTCGCTGAGTAGGTTTGGGCGTAGCCGTTTGGTGCGTTCGATGGCCTGTTCGTGTTCCCATTCGGCGATTTTGCGCTCGTTGCCCGACAGCAGTATTTCGGGCACTTTCCAGCCGTTGAAGTCGGCAGGGCGCGTATAGACGGGCGGCGCAAGAAGTCCGTCCTGAAACGAATCGGACAAAGCCGATTGTTCGTCGCCGAGCGCACCAGGGAGCAGCCGCACGATGGCATCGGCCACGATGGCGGCCGGCAGTTCACCGCCCGTAAGTACATAGTCGCCAATGGTGATTTCGCGCGTTATCAGATGTTCGCGCACGCGGTGATCGATGCCTTTGTAGTGGCCGCACAGTATGATGATGTTTTGCAGCAGCGACAAGCGGTTGGCCATCGGTTGCGAAAATTGTTCTCCGTCGGGTGTCATGAATATGACTTCGTCGTAGGTGCGCTCGCTTTTCAGATGTTCGATGATGCGGAATATCGGTTCGATTTGCATCACCATGCCTGCGCCAAACCCGAATGCGTAGTCGTCGACACGGCGATGGCGTGTGTCGGTGCTGTAGTCGCGCAGGTTGTGCACGTGGATTTCGGCCAAACCTTTGTCGCACGCGCGGCGCACGATGGAGTTGTTTAGCGGGCTGTCGAGCAGTTCGGGCAGTACTGTGATGATGTCGATACGCATCTTTTTAGTGTGAAAGTGTGAAAGTGCGAAAGTAAGAAAGTTTATAAAGTCTATAAAGTGAAAAGTAATTGACGAATTTCAGATTGATAAATAGTAGCAAGACACAAGTAGCAAGTCGCAAGAAAATTATTTAATTACTCAATTTCCAATTATTCAATTAATTCCCAAATAACCAAATCCGCAAATCCCCCAAAAACTTAGAAACAGCGCGAAGCGCGAGAAACTTTGAAACTTAAAAACGGAAGCACGCCGCGTTCCTACATTATCAATGAATTCTCCTCGTGTGGTTCATTTCGAAGAATTCGGCCAATTGGCTTACCAGATTGCCTTTGAGCAGCACATGGTGGTTGCCTATCGGGTTGTTGAAGAAGTAACTGCATGGCGAGCCGAGATGCAGGCGCACTTGCGTGCGGCACACGTCGTCGGAGTCGGTGTTTGTGAGCAGACGCGCCGTGGTAACGTAAAATTCGTCGAGCGCGCCGCCGCCACATTTCAGCAGTGTGTAGTCGCCGTCGGGCAAAATGCCTTGCACTGCCACGCCGCTCAGACTTTCGAAGTGGTTGCGCACGATGTACGATTTGGTCTGTTTCAGGCCGATGGTGCAGTGCGCCAAAAGCACGGTGTTGTCGTGCACGTTTATTTGCGACGGATTGCACATGAATCCCGTAACGCCCGTGATGGCTTTGGCAGCCAGCATGGTGAATACGGTTTGCATGTCGCCCTCGCAGCCAGCGATGATGCCTTCGTCGTTGAGCAGCGACAGCGCCAGACAGCCTGTGGTGGCGATGCGTGGAATCAGTCCGAAACATTGTATGGTGAATGCGTCGAGGTCGTGGCGCGCGCAAACGACTTTCACGGCGCGGTAGAGGCGGTAGGCTTTCAGCACGTCGGCGGTGTTGGGTTCGCGCACCGAAGCAGCGTTTTTCACGAATGCTTCGGCATCGGAGCGCACATCGTCATCGTCGATCTTTCCGAAGTTGTCTATCACTTCGTCCAACGCAATATCGACAAATTCCACGCCCCAACGTTTGCGGGCGGCTTCGTAATCTACACCGCTGGCTATCAGCCATTTCGATGGTTCGCCAATCACGCCGATGCGTTTTCCAGCCAAGAGATTTTTGCGTTCAAACAGTTTCTCGTAGGCGTTTAGTTCGGAGAGCAAAATCGGTTCGTCGCCGTGAATGATGTGGCATTCGGTGCCCTGTTGCCGCACCCAAGTGCTTATTTCGAGCGACGCGGCCAGCGAATTTTGCAGTCCGTCGGTGAGCAAAACGATTGGTTTTTGG
This sequence comes from Leyella stercorea, assembly GCA_963658575.1. Taxonomy (GTDB): domain Bacteria; phylum Bacteroidota; class Bacteroidia; order Bacteroidales; family Paludibacteraceae; genus W0P28-013. The sequence goes on from CAVKQB010000009.1 coordinate 46,267, forward strand.
AGTTGTTCGTAGTAACTGCGGAACGCGTATTCGACGCCGCCGCTCGACACAAAAACTACTTGCATCTCGTTTTTTTCGATGGCTTCGATGGCATCGGGCGATACGATATGCACGTCGTAGTGCGCATCGAGCACGTCGAATAGTTGGCGGTGTGCATGGCGTATGGTGCCTTGCTTGTTCAGTTCCGAAGCGAAAGTTATCAGGTTCAAATGGTTCATAAAAATGGATTGGTGCTATTTTCGGGCAAAGTTACACTTTTTTGCGCTCAAAGGCAAATGTTATTCGAAGAATTGGTTGGCGAAATTGACGAAATACAACTGCTCTTCGGCGCGTGTGCAGGCGGTGTAGAGCCAACGCAGATAGTCGCTGTCGATTTGTTCGGCAGTGATTGCGCCTTGGTCGACAAACACTTCGCGCCATTGGCCGCCTTGCGCCTTGTGGCAGGTTACGGCATAGCCGAATTTCACCTGCAGGGCGTTCAGATATTCGTTTTGCATCATGGCTTTGTAGCGTGTGCGGCGGTTGCCGATGTCGAGATAATCCTCTTCGACGGCAGCGAAAAGTTTTTTCGACAGTTGCGTGGCGGCGGCCGGCGTTTCGGTGTAGAGCGACTCGATGAGCAGCCGCACGTCCATCTCGCAGTCGTAGTCGAGAAAGCGCAACGTTACATCGGCAAAACGCATGCCGTACATTTCGCGGTGGTTGCGTATGCGCATCAGTTCGGCGGTGTCGCCGTTGGCGATGAACTCCATTTCGGGATAATTTTTGCTCCAGAAGTAGTTGTTGCGTGTAACCATGAGCAGGTCGCCCGACGAGAGTTCGTCCTCTTTGCACATCACCTGATTGCGTATGCCGCGGTTGTAGAGCACTGCGCGCCGGTTCGAGCGTGTTACGATGATGCAATTTTCTACGCCCGAACGTCCGTAGGCTGTCTGTATTGTGTCGATTAGGTCGGTGCCGTCGACGCGATGCACGTCGGGAAAATCGTTGCGCAAGGTGAGTGCTGCCGCCGTTTCTGCCAATGCGTGGCGAATGAGCGTGGCGTTGCACAGAATGCCGCTTTCGGCCGATTGCCGCACAACTTCGGTCAGTTCGCACGCCACAACCGACAGACCGTAACTCTCCAGTTTGCGCTGTTCGAGTGCAGGCGAAAAGGGCTGCATCACGGGCGGCAGTTGCGCCACATCGCCTATGAGAATGAGTTTGCAGTTGTCGCCCGAATAGACAAATTCGATGAGGTCGTCGAGCAGCCGCCCCGAGCCGAAATTGGTGCCGTCGGTGGGCGTGTTCGAAACCATCGAGGCTTCGTCGACCAGAAAAAGCGTGTCGCGTGCGTTGTTGTAGTTGAGCACAAATTCGACCGATGCCGATTTTTGCCGATAGATGCGTTTGTGTATGGAGTAGGCGGGCTGTCCGGCGTAGTTGCTGAACACTTTGGCGGCGCGGCCAGTAGGGGCGAGTAGCACCGTTTTTTGTTTCAGCGCGTGCATGGCCGCCACCAACGCTCCCACAACCGATGTCTTGCCTGTGCCGGCATAGCCTGTGAGCAGAAAAACGCTGTGCGTTTCGGTTGATGCGCAAAATTCGGCCAACCGTTCGATGCACACCGCCTGTTCGGCTGTAGGTGCAAATGGCAGTTGCTCGCGTATTTTCTGTGTCAAAAAGTGGTGCAGCACGTTCTTGTTTGTTTTGTCGTCAGCGAATCCACGTCTGGCTGCGGCCGAGTATGCCGCGTTTGTCGATGGAGCCGCGCAGTTTGATGTTGCCCGTTTCGGGGTCGAATGTGATGGAACCGTAGTAGGTGTTGCCTGTTTCGGGGTCAATTACGTGGCCGCCCACCATCTTGCCGTCGTCGTATTTCAGGTCGCGCACGATTATCAGCCCTTCGATGGGTTTGTCTTTGTCGGCACCCTTGCATTTGTCGCAACAGAGGCCTTTGCCGGCATATTTTGGGTTCAGAAATCGCTCCATTTTGCCGTAATACATGCCGTTTGTGGCTTTGAATATGCGCACGACGGCCTCCTGTTCGCCCGTCTTGTCGCTCACGGTGCGCCATTCGCCCAAAAATTCGGACTGCGCCCAAACTTGCGAAGCAAACAACGCAACAAATAGAACTAAAATGGTCTGTTTCACGTTTGAAAATTTGAAAATTGTTTTTCGCGCTACGCGCATATAGTGTGAAAGTATGAAAGTGTGAAAGTATGAAAGTGAAAAGTCTATAAAGTTATTGTGGATTTGTGGATTTGGTTATTTGTCAATCTGTAAATTTGTCAATTTGTCAATTTTTCATTGTCAATTAAAAACACTCCTCACTCCTCATTACTCATTACTAACTACTAACTACTAACTACTAACTACTAACTACTAACTACTAACTACTAACTACTCACTACTAACTACTCACTACTAACTACTCACTGCTCACTCCACATACAGTACCAGCCCTTTCAGGTATTCGCCTTCGGGGTGATAGATGTTCACGGGGTGGTCGGCGGGCTGCGTCAGTTGGTGCAGAATGCGCACGTTGCGCCCGCTTTGTGCCGCCGCACTAAACACCGCCAAACGAAACTGCTCTTTGTTCACCGCTTGCGAGCAGGAGAACGTGAACAGAATGCCGCCCGTGCGAATCGCCTCGAACGCCTTGGCATTTAGTTTTTGGTAGCCATGCAGTGCATTGCGTACCGTTTTCAGGTGCTTGGCAAAGGCTGGCGGATCGAGAATTATTAGGTCGTATTTGCCGTCGGCGGTTTCCAAAAACTTGAATGCATCGTCGGCGAAGGCTTCGTGCCGTGCGTCGTCGCCGAAGTTCAACGCCACATTGCGCTGTGTCAGTTCGATGGCTTTGGCCGAACTATCGACCGAATGCACCAGTTTGGCACCGCCGCGCAGGGCGTAGAACGAAAATCCGCCTGTGTAGCAAAACATATTCAGCACGCTACGCCCCGCCGCATAGCGTTCGAGCAACGCCCTGTTTTCGCGCTGATCGACAAAAAAGCCGGTCTTCTGGCCACGCAACCAATCGACTTGAAATTTCAGGCCGTTTTCTTGGGCGATGCAGTCGTTGGCTGCGCCTATCAAATAGCCGTCCTCGGCCACGACGGGGGCTTTGTAGGGCAACGTTCCCTCCGATTTGTAATAGACGTTGTGCAGCCCCTCGACCTCTTCGACGAGCCGCCGCGCCAGCCATTCGCGCACATTGTGCATACCCACGGAATGCGCCTGAACTACCGCCGTATCGCCATAAATGTCGACCACCAATCCCGACAGATTGTCGCCTTCGCCATGCACGAGTCGGTAGGTGTTGGTGTCGGGCGCGCCTACCAGCCCTAAACTTTTGCGCACGGCATACGCCGCACGAATGCGCTCACGATAGAAGGCTTCGTCTATCGGCCGGTCGACAAACGACAAAATGCGCACGGCAATGCTGCTGTTTTGATAGTGCCCGATAGCCAGAAAACGGCCGTCGCAGTCCACTACGCGCACCACATCGCCTTCGGTGGCATGGCCGGCAATACGCGCTATGGCACCCGAAAATACCCACGGGTGGAAACGCAAGAGGCTCTCCTCTTTGTGCGGTTTCAGAGTGATTGTTACCATAAAAAGTTACGGTTTGTTGAGTTCCAAATAGAGGTCGCGGCACGCCCACGCATCGATGGCGGCGTAGGCCTTTTGTTGCGGCGAGAGTATCGGCAGTTCCCAATTCGACAACTGTTGCGTTTTCGAAATGCGTTTGCCAAATACGATGGCGTAGATTTTTTGCAGACTCTTGTCCTCGATGCCAAATTGAGTTACAAATGTTTGTAGTTCCACGAAATTTTGCGGCTGTATAGGCATCCATTTTTGCAAGGCGTGAAAATCGTCTTTCAGCGACAGCCCCACCTTCAGCACGTCGGGCGATTCGAGCAGATTTTTCAGCCCTTGGTGCGCCCCGATGAATTTCAGGTGAAAAAGATAACACGTCGTAGCACTGGCCAACTGCATCAGCGCAACGGTGTGATGCGGTGCTTCCGCCACAAAGTTGGGGCGCGTCTCGGTGTCGAAACCGATTAACGGCTCGCGCATCAGTTGCTCTACGGCGGCATCGGCTTGGCGGGTCGATTTCACAACCACAATCTTGCCCGACGGCCGCACTTGCTCCATGGCCGCCACACACTCTTTTTCTATCTTTGCTTGGTAATGTCGCATTATGCCTCGGTTTCGTCGTTGGTGGCGAGCGCAGCGATGTGCAAGGCACGTAGCGCGCCCAGCATCCGCAAGCCCCAATGGTTTCTGAAATCGTCGATGCAGACCGATAGGGCAGCCTCCGACTGTTCGTCGTTGCCTGCGGCACAGCAACAGGCCAAGTCCTTGAGCGATTGGTACGTGTCCGACAAATCCTCCGAAATGGTGGCATACAACGTCGTTTCGCTCAACGCCATGTCGGCATCGAACGAGTCGAGGTAGCCGTCGCTCTCGCCGAGCAACGCCGCCAATTGCGCGCGCATCTGCTCGTAGTCGCATTCGGTTACAAAACGCTCCACATCGTCGTCGGGCAGGTCGGTGGGCGGCACCATCATCGCTTTCAGATAGAGTAGCGGCAGCAGTTTGGTCATTTTCGACACGAAATCGGCCTTCGACTCGCTCTGCACATGTTCGAGATATTTGCAGGTTTCGACCGCCACAGTCAGAAATTCCAGTTTCTCTTTGGTATAAAACGACATTTTTCCAGATGTTTGCTTTCGGTGTGCAAAGGTAAAAAATTGTTTTGTAACAGCAGCCTACGAACGGCGTTTTTTCGGCCTTATCGCTTGCGCAACTATAGTTTCCATTTAGAAACGCAATTTTTTAGTACTGAAAAAACGTTCTATTCTCCACAGGGAGGATAGAACGTGCCGCCCAAGACAAATGCAATACAAAAAAAATAGGAGAGGATTTGTGCCTCTCCCAGAAATCAGTTAATTTTGTATTGCTATGAGTAAACAACTAATTTCAGAACAAAGGTACTTCATTTATTTAAGACTGACAAAAAAACAAAGTAAAAAAAGCATCGCACGGAAGATTGGCGTTCATTTGTACTCCCCAAATAACCAACTCCCCAAATAACCAAATTTCAGTAGCAAGACACAAGTAGCAAGATATAAGACAATTAGAACAAAGAACATAGAACAAAGACGAATTTAGTGTGAAAGTTTGAAAGTATAAAAGTGCGAAAGTAGGGGCGCATTATATGCGCCCGAAAATTCAATCATTCAATGATTCATAATTGTATTGCGCCCGTTGCGGATTGAAAATCCGCACAAAAATTTACAAATTTACAAATTTACAGATTTACAAATTTATTTGCACAATAATCAACCAATCAACCAATCAACCAATCAACCAATCAACTTTCACACTTTTACACTTTCGCACTTTCACACTATATGTGCGCAGCACAAAAAATAATCGTCAAAAAATTTGTTTTTGTCGATGAATGGCATTATCTTTGTAGCGACGAAATTAGTTTGAAAGTATAAACTTTCACACTTTCACACTTTCTCACTTTCATACTTTCACACTATATGTGCGCGGCACGAAAAACAAATCTTCAAACAACTATGCCATCGCTTGTAGCCATAAAAGATAAAATCGCACGTTATTTTGCAACACAACCCGTGGAACAGGCGTGGGTGTTTGGCTCTGTGGCACGTGGCGACGCTACCGCAGCAAGCGATCTTGATATTTTGGTGCAATTCACCCCGAACGCCCCTATCACACTGCTCAAATATGGCGATATGTGCAACGCCATCGGCAAGATAGCACGCTGCGACGTGGATTTGGTAGAATACAACCAACTGAAAGATTTTGCACGCGACAGTGCCGAACGCGACAAAATTCTGATTTATGAGAGAAAAAATTAAAGATGATATGCGGCTGCGCCACATGATTGATGCCATCGACAATGTGCTTGACTTTACTAGCGACGTAACCATCGACAAATATAAAAACGACAGAATACTGCAGTTCGCAGTTATCAAAAACCTCGAAATCGTGGGCGAAGCGGCCTATCTTCTGACACTCGAATTCAAACAACAACACCCCGATGTGCCGTGGGAGAGCATCGTAGCGATGCGGCACGTATTGGTGCACGGTTACTATCAGGTGAGCAACGACATAGTGTGGGCAACCATAGAAAAAGACCTAAAACCTTTGCGCAAACAATTGGAACAGTTGATCGTATCGAATAAAAACAATTGATTAGTCGCAAGTTGAGAGGTTATAGGTAATTAGCAGTTAGTAGTGAGAAATGAGGAGTTAGGAGTGAGGAGTGTTTTTAATTGACAAATTTACAGATTTACGATTTTTCCAAATAACCAAATAACCAAATAACCAAATAACCAAGAAACCTAGAAACAACTAGAAACGCGCGAAGCGCGAGAAACATAGAAACTTAGAAACAACGAGAAACGTGCGCAGCACGAAAAACAAATAAAATGGCCACAATAACACTTGAGTATAACGGACGGAATAGCTTCGCACAAAAACTTATCGACACCGTGCTGGCTTCGAAACTTTTTGCCGTGGTAGAACCGCAAAAGCCCGCTCGCCAACACGCCGCAAAAAAGAAGACGGGGCTGGACGAGGCGTTGGATGACCTAAAGAACGGGCGCGTCAGTCGTGCGTACTCCTCCGTCGATGAACTGTTCGAAAGCTTGGAGGCCTAAAAAAATGGCCTACTCCGTAAAATATACGCATGCGTTTCGAAAGCAGTACAAACTGCTCGTCAAACGTGGATACGATATGGCAAAATTGCGTAAGGCCGTGGAGATATTGGCTGCCGAAGGCGCATTGCCGGCCTCGTATAAACCGCATAAATTGGCGGGAAACAGAGCAAAACAGTGGGAGTGCCACATTCAGCCCGATTGGTTGCTCGTGTGGGAACAGCACGACAACGAACTAATCCTCATCTTAATCGATACAGGCACACACGCCGACCTGTTCAAGTAGTCGCAACAAGTTGAGAGGTTATAGGTAATGAGGAATTAGGAGTGAGGAGTGAGGAGCGTTTTTTAATTGACAATTGACAAATTGACAAATTTATCCAAATAACCAAACAACCAACTCCACAAATCCACAACAACTTTATAGACTTTCCACTTTATAGACTTTATAAACTTTCACACTTTCTCACTTTCATACTTTCACACTATATGCGCACAGCGCAAAATCTTTATGCCGAAATCACTCAAAGATAGGTTGGAATATATGATTGCACTGATATCGGAGTTCGCCGCAGCGCACCATATCACGGCGCAACAAGCATATCTGTACCTGCAACAAAACAAAGGGCTCGATTTTGTCGACGAATTTTACGACGTGGAACACACACTCTCGTTCGACCAAGCAGTGGAAGACTTGACTATATATTGCCAACGAATGGGCGGAAACTTGCAATGATTCTCTATCACGGCACAAATATGGATTTCGAGGCGATATGCCTAAACAAAAGCCGTGTAGGCAAAGATTTCGGTTTTGGCTTCTACCTTACGCCCGATAGGCAGGTGGCAATGCGCCAAGCACAACGAAAATTGCGACAATATGGCGAAGGCGCAGAAATAGTACAACGCTACAAATGCGACGAAAACGAACTGCATACCTTACAACTGCTGCAATTCGACGCATACACAGAAGAATGGGCTGATTTTGTACTCTTGAACCGACAATACAAAGAACGGCGCTCGGCGCACAACTACGATGTAGTGGTCGGGCCAATAGCCGACGATACGGTAGGATTTCAAATTCGCAGATATATCGAAGGCATCATCACAAAAGCACAGTTTCTCGACGAAATAAAATTTCATACAGTTACCCTGCAGTATCTCTTTGGCACAGAGCAGGCACTTAAGTTATTGAAAAGAGAATGAGCAAAGAAACGTTTATGATAGAGTCGCTCACATGCGATGTTATCGGCTTGCTGATGGAGGAGCAAGGCCTGTCGATGCGCCAAGCCATGGACGCATTCTACCACTCGCGCACCTTCGGAGCACTATCGACACCCGAAACAGGACTCTATTTCCAAAGCCCCGCCTACATTCTCGACGAATACCAAAACGAACTTAATAGTTAGCAGTGAGCAGTTAGTAGTTAGTAGTGAGGAGTGAGTAGTGAGTAGTGAGGAGTGTTTTTTAATTGACAAATTTTCCAAATAACCAAATAACCAAATAACCAAATAACCTAGAAACAACTAGAAACGCGCGAAGCGCGAGAAACCAAGAAACATAACCCCTCTTCCATGCCCACCACAGCCGACATATTGCCCACGCCGCAACGCATACAATCGCTCATCTACGAAGTGCGTGGCGGGCAAGTGATGCTCGACCGCGATTTGGCGGCACTCTACGGCGTAGAAACACGTGTGCTGGTTCAGGCTACAAAACGCAACCCCGAACGCTTCCCGCAGGATTTTATGTTTCAAATGACCGCCGAAGAGTTCGCACATTGGAAATCACAAATTGTGATCTCCAAAAGCGTGAAAATGGGATTACGACGCGCACCCTACGTCTTCACCGAACAGGGCGTAGCCATGTTGTCGGCAGTGCTGAATAGCCGCAAAGCCATCGAAATTAGCGTCGAAATCGTGCGCACATTCGTGCTGATGCGCCGCCTACTGACACTGCAAACGCCCGTAGCACAAGAACTGACCGAAATAAAAGAACGCGTGGCGGCACTCGAAAGCAGCGACCGCGACACTGCCGAACACATCGACGATATCTACACCGCACTCACCGAACTCGCACGCCGCCAAAAACAGACCGACGACCAACGCAACCGACCCAAAATAGGATTCAAACCTAATTAAGTTAGTAGCAAGATTATAGTTTATAGGTGAGAGGTTATAGGTTATAGGTGAAAGAACAAGAGCAAAGAACATAGAACAAAGACTTTTTAATTATTCAATTGTCTAATTTCCAATTATTTAATCAATTTTCAAATTGTCGGTAAGCGAAACGCCTTAATTTTCAAATTTTTCTAGTAGCAAGACACAAGTAGCAAGTCGTAAGACGATTAGGTGAGAGGTTATAGGTTATAGGTTATAGGTGAGAGATTGTTATTGACAGATTTACACATTCAATAAGTCAATGATTCAGTGATTTAATAATTCAATTTGTAGGGGCGCATTATATGCGCCCGAAAATTCAATCATTCAATGATTCATAATTGTATTGCGCCCGTTGCGGATTGAAAATCCGCACGAAAATTTACAAATTTACAGATTTACGATTTTATTTGCACAATAATCAACCAATCAACCGATCAACTAATCAACTAATCAACTTCCCACTTTATAAACTTTCACACTTTCTCACTTTCTCACTTTCATACTTTCACACTATATGCGCACAGCGCAAAAAATAATCGTCAAAAAATTTGTTTTTGTCGATGAAAAGCATTATCTTTGTGGCGGAAACAAAATAATTAGCAGTGAGTAGTTAGTAGTGAGAAATGAGAAATTAGGAGTGAGGAATTAGGAGTTAGGAGTTATTGGGCGCAATTCTGTCCCTCTGCCGAGCGCAGCGAGGATAGGGGGACGAGAAAAACGGAACGTTTTTCGGAGGGGGTTGAAACAACAGGACAACAAAATAACAAGTGCGGACAAACAACCGTCATACACTCAAACCATTGCGCTGCGACTTGCGAACTTTTGGTACCAAACACGAAGCAACGCTATGGCTGATACTCAAAAATAGACAAATCGGGGGTGTCCGATTTCGACGGCAGTTTTCGGTCGGGCCGTATGTTCTCGACTTCTATTGCCCAGAATTGAAACTTTGCATCGAACTTGATGGGGAAGACCATTTCACAAGCGATGGCGCGGCGCACGACGAGGTTCGTACCGCCTTTCTCGCAGGCGAAGGCATCAAAGTATTGCGGTTCGAGAATCGTGATTTGTTTGAGAAACAAACGTTTGTGCTCAATGCTATAACCCAAGAGGTGGAGCAATTGAAAACAGGCGCTAAAAAGAACTGATTGCTCCGAACCCCTACCCCCACTGGCGTGGGTACTCCCCCTATCTGCTACGCAGCAGGGGGAGAGAACGCACCCCAAAACTGTCCCTCTGCCGAGCGCAGCGAGGATAGGGGGACGAGGAGCGAAG
>CAVKQB010000010.1:0-55672 GCA_963658575.1 Leyella stercorea
CTTTTTTCGTGTATTTTTTTTGTTTTTTTCGATTAAAATAATTCCGCCAACGGGTTAAGTCATTGTATTGCGCCCGTTGCGGATTGCAAATCCGCATAATACAGCGAGCACGGGATTGTAAATCCCGTGCGACCAGAAAATCTTCAAATAACCAAATCCACAGAAATAAACGCCCCAAACGGACGTGGCACGCCGCGTCCCCTACGAGTTGGGGCATTGGCTGTTCGACAGATTCACCGCTCCAAGATATTTTTTTTTTGAGGATGATGATTTTTTTTGTATCTTTGGAGGTGGCTTGTAAAACTATTGAAATATGATGAACGTAGATGATAGCGTGCTTTCGCAAGACAACAAAATGGCTCTCGTACAAGGAAGGTTATATGACGATTCATGTGCCATTATCGAGCAGAGCCAGGCATCGGCTTATCGCTCTGTAAACGAAATTCTTGTCAAAAGGAACTGGTTGCTCGGCATGCGTATCCAGCAAGAAATATTGAAGGAACGCCGTGCCGAGTATGGTGAGCAAGTGGTAGGAAACTTGGCTAAGTCGTTGACAGACAAGTATGGAAACGGATTCCGAAAGACGAATCTATATCATTTTATCAGATTCTACCAAGCATGGCCAAACATTTTCCACGCAGTGAGTGGAAAATTTGAAAATACAATTGACGACATCTGCCCGGATGAGCCGATAAAGTTGTCTTGGACACATTATCGCATCATTATGCAAGAGTCTGATTCTAATGCTCGATTATGGTATGAGAACGAAGCATCTAAAGAGATGTGGGGTACTCGTACCTTGCAACGCAATGTCTCGTCACAGTATTACCATCGTTTGCTCCAGTCGCAGAGCAAGGAGCTTGTGCGGAGTGAGATGAAGACAATGACGAAACCATTGCAGGACAAACTTGAGTACTTGAAGAATCCTATTGTGGCAGAGTTCTTGGGATTCAAGAATAACACGGATTATACGGAGAATAACTTGGAGCAAAGTATCATCGACCACTTGATACAATTCTTGATGGAATTGGGAAAGGGCTTCGCTTTCGTGGATAGGCAAAAGCACATTCATACGGAGAAGGAAGATTACTACATCGACTTGGTGTTTTACAACTACCATCTGCAAAGTTTCGTCCTCATTGACCTGAAAACCACCAAACTTAGTTACCAGGATGTAGGGCAGATGGATATGTACGTCAAGATGTACGATGACTTGGTTCGCCCTGACGGACACAATCCTACTATTGGCATACTTCTTTGTGCTGATACGGATGAGGACGTGGCACATTACTCTGTCCTAAATGGAAACGACCAACTTTATGCCGCCAAGTATCTCACGTATATGCCTACACAGGAGGAACTTCGGCGTGAGATAGAGCAACAAAAAGAGTTCTTTAAGTTGCAGCAACAGGACAAGTAGAGTATAACGTTTTTAGAGCAAAGACAATTATTAGACACAAGACACAAGTAGCAAGACGAAATTAGTGTGAAAGTTTATAAACTTTCTCACTTTTTTCACTCCTCACTTCTCACTCCTCACTTCTCACTTCTCACTCCTCACTTCTCACTTCTCACTCCTCACTAAAATAGGGTAGGGCTCTACTGTTCGGGAATTTTGCGGTGAGTGGTATATTTGGACAAAAAGATTTTGCGGTGAGCAGCATATTTTGGCAAAAAGATTTTGCGGTGAGCGGTATTTGTTTGCGTAATTCAATAATAATCAGTATATTTGCGGCACAAAAATAGAGTTGTTATGTCGGAGCGAGTATTTAAGCGTAAGGCTTACAAGAAAATGCTGCAATGGAAAACTGAGGCGGCAGGTAAAAGTGCGTTGTTGGTAGAAGGCGCACGGCGTGTAGGAAAATCTACATTGGTACGCCATTTCGCCGAACAGGAATACGAATCGCATATTCTGATAGATTTCGCTAATCTGCAGCCTGAAGTACGGGATTTGATGGCTACCAATATGGCAAACTTGGACTACTTGTTTATGCGGCTGCAACTCATCTACAATGTAGTACTGAAAGAACGCAAGTCGGTCATTATTTTCGACGAAGTGCAACTCCAACCTTCGGCGCGGCAGGCAATCAAGTATTTGGTGGCGGACGGGCGGTACGACTATATCGAAACCGGCTCGCTGATTAGCATTCGGCAGAATGTGCGGGATATCGTCATTCCCAGTGAGGAAGAACGCATACAGATGTACCCGATGGATTATGAAGAGTTCCGTTGGGCATTGGGAGACGAGGCAACAATGCCCTTGCTACGGCAAATATTCGAACGGAAACAGCCATTGGGCGAAACCACACACCGTCATCTGATGCGCGATTTCAGGCTGTATATGTTGGTGGGCGGTATGCCACAGGCCGTGAATGAATATCTTGAAACCAACAATTTGCAGAAAGTAGATGCGGTCAAACGACGTATTCTGAATTTATACGCAGATGACTTGCATAAATTGGACACTACCAACAAGTTGCGCGCGTTGTTTCTATCCGTTCCATCGGAATTGAGCAAAAACGCATCGCGCTACCAGGCTACGACTGTGATTGAAAATGTGAAGCAATTTCAAATGCAAAATATGTTGGAAACCTTGCGCGAAAGTATGATGGTGAATATCGCCTATCAATCGTCCGACCCGAATGTCGGCTTGGCGCTCTCTGCGGATAGAACGCGCTACAAAATGTTTCTTGCCGATACAGGGCTGTTTGTTACGTTGGCATTTTGGGACAAAGCGTTTACCGAAAATATCATTTATCAGAAACTATGGGCGGACAAATTGAGTGCCAATTTGGGATATGTCTACGAGAATATGGTAGCACAAATGTTGCGTGCTTCGGGGTATGAATTGTATTATCATGCATTTCAATACACAAGCAAGCACACTTATGAGATAGATTTTTTGCTTTCGCAAGGGAACAAACTGATGCCGATCGAGGTCAAATCCTCTGGCTATAAAACACATAAATCGTTGGATGTGTTTTGCGAAAAATTCCCTGCACGTATTGATAAGCGCATCTTACTCTACACAAAGGACTATCAAAAAGATGGCGCAACGGCATGCCTTCCGATATATATGACACCGTTTTTGTAAAGAATGGCAATTTTTAGAGCAAAGACAATTATTAGACACAAGTAGCAAGAAAAAGGTGAGAGGTTATAGGTGAGAGAGCAAAGAACAAAGATTTTTTAATTATTCAATTATCTAATTTCCAATTATTTAATCAATTTCAGATTTCAGATTTCAGATTTCAAATTGTCGGTAACCAAATTCACAACTAACCAAATAACCAAATCCACAATAACTTTATAGACTTTATAGACTTTCACACTTTCACACTTTCACACTAAAATAAAAAAAGTGCCGTAACGTTTGGTCGGTTCAGAAAAAGGTTGTACCTTTGCAGCCGCAAACAAGCCCAGATGGCGGAATAGGTAGACGCGCTGGTCTCAAACACCAGTGCCGCAAGGCATCCCGGTTCGATCCCGGGTCTGGGTACCGAAATGGCTGACAACTCGTCGAGTGTCGGCCATTTTTTTTGCGCGTTTTGGTCGTTTGCGACAAAATGCGTAATTTTGTAGATTAAACTTGTTTTTCAGAACCGAATGTTTTTGCGTATGAAACGTTACTTTTTTGCTGTCGTAACGGCATTGTTGGCGGTTGGCTCCGTGGTGGCGCAGCCGTCGTTTCGCGGCCGAAACGATGCTCCGAAGCCCGAAGATTTCCCCAAATCGACCGAAACGGATAAAACGGGATACACTTTTTTCAAAAAAGATTTTCCAACGCCGAGCAAACAGGATAAAACGTCCGTCGATCCGGCCTTCAGTTTTGCCATTTTCAGCGACACGCACATCAGCGACACGCTGCCCAGCAATATCGAGGATTTGCAGCGCGCCATCGACGAGGTGAACGCCAGCGCCGATGTGGCGTTTGTGCTGGTTTGCGGCGATTTGACACACAACGGCGACACCAAATCGCTGCAACTGGCCAAGTCGCTGCTCGACGAGTTGCAGGTGCCGTACTACGCCATTCCGGGCAACCACGACACGCGCGCTTCGGAGTCGGCGGCAACCGATTTCGCACGGATTTTTGGCGATACGCGCTTTCGCCTGTTTTTCAACGGCTATCTGTTTCTCGGACTGAATACGGGACCGCTTTTGCGCCACAACGACGGCCATATTGCGCCGCAAGATGCCGATTGGTTGGCCTACAATCTGAAGCAGGCGGGGCGCAAACAGCCCGTCTATTTTGTGGCGCATCACCCATTGCAAACGGGCGATGTGGACAATTGGGAGGTGGCTACCGACCTGCTGCGCAACTACAACGTGCAGAGCGTTTTTTGCGGTCATTACCACCGCAATGCCTTGCTCGATTTCGATGGCATACAGGGCGTAGTGTTGCGTTCGACCTTGCGCGACGGCCAACGGGCGGGCGGCTACACGCTATTGGCCATGGCCGATTCGCTCTATATTTCGGAGAAATGCATTGGGCAACCCGAACGCCGTTGGTTGGCTTTGCCCGTCGAGCCGCGCATCTATGCCGATGGCGATGCGAAACTTTTTCCGCGCCCCGATTTCGGCATCAACAAACAGTATAAAAACGTCAAAACCGTTTGGCGGAAATCGCTGGGGCAGGGCATTTACGGCTCGGTGGCGACCGATAGCATGCGCTTTTACGTGGGCGACGAATCGGGCATGATGCGCTGTTTCGATATCGCCAAAGGGAAAACCGTTTGGCAGTACAAAACGCCGGCGCGCATAGCCGCTGCGTCGCTTGTGTGCCGTGGCAAAGTGCTGTTTGGCAGTGCCGACGGCAACATCTATTGCCTCGATGCGGCGACAGGGCGTTTGCTCTGGAAACATGGCACGGGTAGGGCAGTGTGCGCCACGCCGGCCTGCTTGGACGATGTCGTTTTCATTGGCAACGGCGCCGGCCGAATGCACGCTATCAATGTAGAAACGGGCGCGTTGCTTTGGACGTGCGATGCGCCGCAAACCTACATACAATCGGCGGCTACGGTCGTTGGCGACAAGGTGATTTTTGGCGCGTACGATGGCCGTTTGTATGCCGTCGATGCGCAGTTGGGACATGTGGCCTGGACTGCAGATTTGAAATCCGCACCGCTGACACAGCCCGTTTTCGCTTCGGGAAAACTCTTTGTAGTAACGGCCGACGGCGCTTTGGTGGCGATTGACGCAACCAATGGCGCACAACTTTGGCGCAAAACCGACGGACGTTTCATTGCCTCGTTGGGCGCGTCGAGCGACGAGCAAACGCTTTGGGCGCGCACCCGCGACGGACAATTTTTTGCCTTCGACGCTACAATAAATGACGGCGAACAACGTTGGAAAAAAGAGGCTCTCTACGCCGCCGACTGCAATCCGTGCGCCATGACCGCATGCAACGGACAGATTGTCTTCGCTACCAAAAACGGCCTGATAATCGGCCTCGATGCTGCGACGGGCGATCTGCTTTGGCAACACAAGACGGGCAACACGGGCATCAATCGGTTGGTGGCTGTGCCGAACGGTTGGCTGCTCACCACGCTCGACGGTATTGTAGAAAAATTGGAAGTGAAAAAATCGAAATAAAAAATCCGCCATTCTTCATTGAACATTCAATAATTCGATGATTCAATGATTCAATGATTCAATGATCCCGCTCGGCCTATCGGCGAAAAAATAGTGAAAATGAAATCTGCCGCCAAAATATCGTTTGCCTGCTTGTCGCTGGCCGTGCTGCTGGCCTCGTGCAGCGTGTCGGCGCGCCTCCGAAAAGCCGACCGTCTTTACGCCAACGGCGAGTATTTCGCGGCCGTCGATGTGTACAAAAAAACGCAATCGCGCATCTCGTCGCAAAAACAGAAAAAACTGAAAGCCGAAGTCTGCTTCAAGCAGGGCGAATGCTACCGCCAAATAGGCAATCACGCGCGCGCCACCAAGGCCTACACGCAAGCCGTCAAGTACAAATACAGCGATTCGATAGTCTATCTCGACAATGCCCGTTCGTTGCACGCGCTTGGGCGTTATGCCGATGCCGTCAAAAATTACGAAATCTACTTGCAAAATCAGCCCGACGACCGTTTGGCACTTGCAGGTTTGGAGGGCGCGCGCCAAGCCAAGGAGTGGAGCAGGGTGCCGTCGCGTTATGTGGTGAAGTTGGCGACGGAACTCAATTCGAAGAAAAATTCCGATTTCGCGCCGATGTTTATGGGCAAAGAGGCCTCGTCGGTCGTTTTCACTACGAACCGCGACAATAGCACGAGCCGCAAGGCGAATGCCATCACAGGCGTAGCCAACAACGACCTCTTCACCTCGCGCCGCAATGCTTCGGGCAAATGGGAAAAACCCGAACCGCTCGAAGGCGAATTCAATACCGACGACGACGAAGGCGCGGCAGCGTTCACACCCGATGGCAAAACCGTCTATTTCACACGTTGCCGCATCGACAACGCCGGCGACATCGGAGGCGAAATCTGGACAGCCACGCGCTCGGGCGGTCAGTGGACTGCTCCGCAAAAAGTGGTGCTTTTCAGCGATAGCACCATCACTGTGGCGCATCCGACCGTGGCGCACGACGGCGAAAGGCTCTATTTCGTGTCCGATGCCCCTGGAGGCTACGGCGGCAAAGACATTTGGTTTGTCGACAAAGCAGATGGCGCATGGGGAACGCCGCAAAATATGGGCGGCAACATCAACACGGCTGGCAACGAAATGTTTCCCTGCGTGCGCAACGACACAACCATCTATTTCGCGTCCGACGGACACGCGGGCTTGGGCGGACTCGACATTTTTCGCGCTGTAAAAGATTCGGCAAACCATTGGCAGGTGAGCAATATGCTCGCTCCCATCAACTCGAACGGCGACGATTTTGGCATCACATTCGAGGGCGAGGCCGAACGCGGCTTTTTCTCGTCGAACCGAAACCAATCGAAAAATATCGATAAAATCTACAGTTTCGAGTTGCCCGAATTGGTCTATGCTGTCGAAGGCAAAATCACCGACGAAAACGGCAGCACGCTGCCCGATGCCAAAGTCAAACTCGTGGGCGACAACGGCGCAAACGTGAAAATACGTGCCAAAAAAGACGGCACATTCCGCATCAAACTTGCCAAAGATGCCAACTACATCATGCTGGCCACCTCGCGCGGCTACCTGAACAGTTCGGCAAGCCTCTCGACCGAAGGCCTGACCGACAGCAAAACCTTTGAGCAGACTTTTGCGCTACCAACCATCGGCAAACCCATTCCGATTCCCAACATCTTTTTTGAATTTGGCAAAACGACTCTGACCGCCGAATCGGAAAAATCGCTGACCGTGCTGGTCAAAATGCTCGACGACAACCCGAACATCGCCATCGAGATAGCTGCGCACACCGATTGCGTTGGCTCCGACGACGACAATATGCGGCTTTCGGAGGCGCGCGCCAAAGCGGTGGTCGATTATCTCGTAAAATTGGGCGTGGCGGCCGACCGCCTTACCTCGCGCGGCTATGGCGAAAGTCAGCCCGTGGTGGTGGACGACGACATGGCGAAGCAACTGCGCTTTGTCCGCAAAGGCGAGGTGCTCGAAGAAAAACTCGTGAAAATGCTCACGCCGGAGCAGCAAGAGATAATCAACGCCATCAACCGCCGCACCGAATTCAAAGTTACCAAAACAACCTACAACATGTATTAAGTGAGAGGTTAGAGGTGAGAGGTTAGAGGTGAGAGAGCAAAGAACAAAGACTTTTTAATTATTCAATTATCTAATTTCCAATTATTTAATCAATTTCAAATTGCGATAGCCGAACGCCTTAATCCGCAAATCCACAAATTCACAGAAACAAAAATAACGCCACTAACGGACGTGGCACGCCGCGTCCCTACTTTTCACTTTACAGACTTTATAAACTTTCTCACTTTCATATTTTCTAACTTTCACACTTTCACACTTTCATACTTTCATACTTTCACACTTTCTAACTTTCACACTTTCTAACTTTCACACCTTCACACCTTCCCACTGATATGCAACAATACCTCGACTTAATCCGGCGCGTGCTCGACGAGGGCACGGAAAAGCACGACCGCACCGGCACCGGCACACTCAGCGTGTTCGGCCACCAGATGCGCTTCCACATGGACGACGGATTCCCGCTGCTCACCACCAAAAAACTGCACCTCAAATCCATCATCTACGAACTGCTGTGGTTTTTGCAGGGCGACACCAACGTGCGCTATTTGCAGAAACATGGCGTGCGCATTTGGAACGAATGGGCAGACGAAAACGGCGAATTAGGGCCCGTCTACGGCCATCAGTGGCGCAGTTGGCCTGATTATCAGGGCGGCACCATCGACCAAATAGCCAACGTGGTGAATGCGATAAAGCAGAATCCCGACTCGCGCCGCCTCATAGTGAGCGCGTGGAACGTGGCCGAGGTCGAAAAAATGGCGCTGCCGCCTTGCCACACGCTCTTCCAATTCTATGTGGCCGATGGTCGGCTGAGCCTGCAACTCTACCAACGCAGTGCCGACATCTTCCTCGGCGTGCCGTTCAATATCGCTTCGTACGCGCTGCTTTTGCAGATGATGGCGCAGGTTACGGGGCTTCGCGCAGGCGATTTCGTGCATACGCTCGGCGACGCGCACATCTATCTGAACCATCTCGACCAAGTGCGCCTGCAACTCACGCGCGAACCACGACCGCTGCCGCAGATGCACATCAATCCCGACGTGAAATCAATTTTCGACTTCAAATACGACGATTTCGAACTCGTCGGCTACGACCCGCACCCGCACATCGCTGGCGTGGTGGCTGTGTAATTCGTTGAGAATCATGAATTTAGCTATCGATAGAGGCAATACGCACACGAAGTGGGCGGTGTTCGACCACCGCACGCTGATGGAAACATGCGTGTGCGACGCGCCTAACGACGAGTTTCTCGTAAATCTCCGAAAGCGTTTCCCGCTCGAAAACGCCATCTTTTGCAGCGTGGCTGGCCACGACGAGCCGATTGTGGCGACCATTAGCCGCCATTTTCCCCATCTGCTGCAGATGCCGTATGGTCTGCATTTCCCGATTTCGTTCGAATACGATTTGAAACTTCTTGGTGCCGACCGCATTGCAGCGGCTGTCGGGGCGCGCGTGTGCGTGCCGCAAGGCAATTTGCTGGTAGTCGATGCTGGCACATGCGTAACCTACGACGTTTTGTCGGCCGACAACTGTTTCGCCTGCGGCAACATTGCGCCGGGCTACGAACTCCGCCTCCGTGCGATGGCGCACTTCACGGGCAAACTGCCACAGGTCGAACCGATAGCACCCACGCATTTCATGGCAGCCGAAACCGTCGAGGCAATGCGCGCTGGCGCATTCAACGGCCTTGTGTTCGAAATAGAAGGCTATCTGGAGTACCTGCGGCAGTCGTTCGCCGACATAAAATTGGTATTGGGAGGCGGTCTTGTGCCATTGTTGCGCAATAAAATAAAAAATAGTATTTTTGCAGAGCCTAATTTGGCGTTGATAGGTTTGAATGAAATTCTTGTCGAAAATAGCCACTAATCTCCACGCTGCGAGCCGTTTGTCGCTCTTGGCAGTGGGCATTTTTGTTACGCTCGCTTTCGCTTCGGCGCAAAACAACGTCAATTCGCCCTACACGCGCTACGGCTACGGACGCTTGCAGGATATGGGCTTTTCGCGCAGTCAATCGATGGGCGGCGCAGCCTACGCCTTGCGCAACCGCACAAGCATGAACCCTGCCAATCCTGCCTCGAGCAGCAGCATCGACAGCACCAGTTTCCTCTTCGAATTTGGCGCATCGGCATTGGCTACAACCTACGGCGTCGATGGCTCGAAAGCATCGACTTTCACGGGCAACCTCGAATATCTGGCGTTTCAGTTGCCACTCACACGCTGGATGGGCTTGAGCGTCGGCGTGCTGCCGTATTCGTTCACCGGCTACAACTATGGATTTGTCGATTCGACATCGACCGCCGTAACGCAGACACACAAATTTGTGGGCAGCGGCGGCATCAACCAAATCTATCTGGGCTTGGCCGCTACGGCGTGGAAACGCTTCTCGTTTGGCGTGAATGTCTACTACATGTTTGGCACCATCAACCATGCACGCTCGCTGGCCATCACCGCCTCCGACGTGCCGACCTACACCACCACGCAAGTTACCACCACGCACGTGCGCAACGTCAATCTGCGCTACGGCTTCCAATATCAGGAAACGATAAAACGGCACAGTTTTTGCATAGGTTTTGTGTACGACCACGTTTCGAAGTTGTATGGCGACTACGAGGCGCAAACCGTTGGAGCCGACACCACGAAAGTCAGCAGCAGCGAACTGTTCGACCTGCCTTCGCTCTATGGCGCGGGCGTGTCGTACACCTACGACAACAAACTGACGGTCGCTTTCGACTACACGCTGCAGGAATTTGCCAAGGCGCGCTATTTCGGCAAAACCGACTCGCTGGTCAATCGGCAGAAGTTCGCGCTCGGTTTGGAATACATCTACAAACCTGCGGGCGGTCGTTACGTCGATCGTATGCGTTGGCGCTTGGGCGCAAGTTATGCCAACTCGTATTTCCGCTTCTACGACCAGACGGCAAACGCCATGGTCGGCACGCGCGACATAGCCATAACGTGTGGCATCGGATTTCCGCTGCGCACCACCAAAACGATGGTGAACGTCAATTTTGAATACGGAAACATAGGCGTAGCGTCGCACTCGGCATTGCAAGAAAACTATTTCAAAATAGGAATAAACCTGACGCTGAACGAGATGTGGTTCTTCAAACAGCGCATACAATAAAACAACTGTAAAAATAAAGGAATAGGGTTATGAAAACGAAAATTGCTTGTTTAGTTTTGGCCGCAATGGCCTCGGTGGGTGCTTCTGCCCAAGCGTCGAAAGCCACGATGACCGAAGAGTGCCAACTGAATATCAGTCTGTTTGGCGAGGCGGCCAAGCAAAAAAACTATGCAGACGCACTTGCTCCGTGGGAAAAAGCCTTCGCCGAATGCAAAGGCACGCACCGCGCCATCTACACCTACGGCGTGCGCATAGTCGATTGGCAGATATCGCAAGAGAAAGACGCCGCCAAACGCGAACAACTCATCGACAAACTGATGTCGGTGTACGACGAGCAGATACTCTATTTCGGTAACGACCCGAAACAGCCGCGCGCCTATCTCTTGGGCATGAAAGCACTCAATCTGCTGAAATATCGCCCTGCCGAGAAAAAGACGGCCTACGCTTGGCTCAGCGAGTGCGTGCATACGCTGAACAACAATGCGCAACCTGCGTTTTTGCAGCAGTTTGTAACCACCTCGTTCGACCTCTACACCGCCGACAACACGCTGGCGGAGCAGTTTATCGACGACTATCTGTTTGCCAACGACATTTTGGAGGCAAACGCCGCCAACAAAGCGTTGAAAAACGCTGCCACGCACGCGCAAGTCGATGCGGCGATGGACCAACTGTTTGTGCGCTCCGGCGTAGCCAACTGCGACAAGATGGATAAAATCTACGCGCAACAAGTCGAAGAACGCAAACTCGACTACGATTTTCTCGAGATGGCCATCAACCTCTACGACCAAGTGAAGTGCGATGATTCGGAAGTCTATTTTGCGGCCGCCAAATATGCGCACGACATCAAACCGACGCCCGAATCGGCTGCTGGTTGCGCTGTGATGTCGTACAAAAAAGGCGAATACAGCCGCGCCATAGCCTACTACAACGAGGCTGCGCAGTTGAATTTGGCCGCCAACGACTCGGCTGAGGCCGCCAACAGTTACCTGAAGGCCGCGCACATCTGCTCGTCGAGTTTGAACAATATGGTGCAGGCACGCGAATATGCGCGCAAAGCCATCGGTGCCAATCCTGCCGACGGAACGCCATACCTGTTCATCGGCTTGCTCTATGCCAACACGCGCGGACTCTACGACACGCCGTCGCTCAACAAAACGGTCTATTGGGTAGCCGTCGACAAGTTTATCAAGGCCAAACAGGTCGATGCAAGTCTGACCGACAAGGCCAACGAGCTGATACGTACCTATTCGCACTATTTCCCCAGCACCGAAGAGGTGTTCTTCGAACCCGATTTGGAAGAGGGCAAAGCGTTCACGGTGGGCGGCTGGATAGGCGAAACCACCATTTGTAGGTAATCGCACAAAACGCTTTGGAACATAGGCGCATAACATGGCATGCAACAATCGCTCTTGGAGCGGTTGTTCTGCTGTTTTTGTCTGTGGCGTGCAGCAACAAACCGAAAGTGTCGAAAGAGGTGCTGAATCGTACCGAAATGCCGCGTCTGCGTGCCGACTCGATAACCACGCTCATCTCCGATTCGGGCGTAACGCGCTACCGCATCACTGCGCCTGTGTGGGAAGTGTTCGACAAGACGGACGAACCCTATTGGGATTTTCCCGAGGGGCTTCATCTCGAATCGTTCGATGCGCAGTTCAACACCGCCGCCGAAATCAGTTGCCGCCACGCCATCTATTACCAGCAGCGCAAACTGTGGCAACTCGACGACAGCGTGCGCGCCATGAACTACGAAGGCAACCACTTTGCCACGCAACAACTTTTTTGGGACCAAAATGCCGAACGCATCTACTCCGATTCGCTCATTGTGATAGACCAAACCGACAAACAGATAGTGGGCGAGGGCTTCGAATCGAACCAAACCATGACGCGCTACACCATTCGCAATACGCGAGGCATTTTCCCCGTCGATTCGGAGGAATAAAACACCCGAACAGATGATAACCTACGTGATAATAGTAATCTCGCTGCTGTTTTCGGCCTTCTTTTCGGGCATGGAGATAGCGTTTCTCTCGTCGAACAAGTTGCGTTTCGAACTGGACAAAAAGCGCAGCAGCCTCACGTCGCGCATTCTTGGCATCTTCTACAACGACCCCGAACAGTACATCTCGACGCTGCTTGTGGGCAACAATGTGGTGCTGGTCATCTATGGCATCGAGATGGCCGAGATTCTGTCGCCGATTTTCGAGCAGTGGATCGATAGTGCGCTGCTAGTCAATCTGTTACAGACTATCGCCGCCACCATCATCGTGCTGTTCACGGGCGAATTTCTTCCCAAAACCATTTTTCGTGTCAATCCCAACTTGTGGTTGCAGGTGTTTGCGCCGTTGTTGTGGTTGTGCTATGTGTTGCTTTTCCCGATAGCGCGTTTCGCCACATTCTTGTCGATAGGTATTCTGCGTTTATGCCGCGTGAAAATTCGCCCAAAAGAGAAGCAAACCACGCTCGGCATCGTCGATTTGGACTACTGGATAAACGATGTGTACGAGCACGCCGACAACCAAGAAGAGGTGAAAAACGAAGTTACCATATTCCAAAATGCGCTCGATTTTTCGTCGGTAAAACTGCGCGACTGCATTGTGCCACGCACCGAAGTGGTGGCGCTTGGCTACGAATCGACGCTCGACGAGTTGAAGGCCACGCTGGTAGAGACGGGCTTTTCGAAAATCCCGATTTACAAAGAATCCATCGACAACATCATCGGCTATTTTCACTCGTCCGACCTATTTCGCCACCCGCACGATTGGCACGAGTGCATTCGCCCCATCTCCATCGTGCCCGAAACGATGGCCGCCAACAAACTGATGGATATGTTTTTGCACAGCAAACGCTCCATAGCCGTAGTGGTCGATGAGTTTGGCGGCACGGCAGGCATCGTAACGCTCGAAGACATCATGGAGGAGATTTTTGGCGAGATAGAAGACGAACACGACACCCGCGAACTGACGGCCAAACGCCTGTCGGACAACGAGTTTGTGCTTTCTGGCCGGCTCGAAATCGACAATCTGAACGATATGTTCGGGCTCGACCTGCCCGAATCGGACGACTACGTTACGGTGGCGGGATTCATCTTGCATCACTACGAGACATTCCCGAAACTGAACGAAACAATTCGCATCGAAAAGTGGACTTTCAAGGTGCTTCAGGCGCACAACAACCGCATCGATATGGTGAAATTGACCGTTGGAGAATGACTTAACAAGTTGAAAAACAGATTGTTGCATAAAATGTGAATGAGGGTGCGCGTTTTGACGCATTTTTACTATCTTTGCAAATTGGTAAAGAGAACGCGCGAACAACGTGCGCAACATAGAAATTAGAAATTTTAGAAATAAGAAACTAAAACAATGGCAACTTTAGAGAAAATGAGACACCACGGCGTTTTTCTGCTAGTGGTAGTGGGTGTAGCCTTGCTGGCTTTTATCGTCGGTGATTTCCTGAACTCGAGCGCATCGATAGTGAACGAGCGCCACTCGAACCTCGGCGAAATCGACGGAACATCGGTCAAGTACATGGATTTCATGGAGGCCGTGGAGCAACTGACCGAAGTGTACAAAATAGAGATGGGTTCGGCCAGCCTCGACGACGAGTTGAACGACCAAATCCGCGAATCGGTGTGGGAAAACATGGTGCGCGACCGCGTGCTGAACGCCGAAGCCAAAAAAGCAGGCATGACCGTGTGCAAAAAAGAACTGTACGACCTGATTTTGGGCGAAAACATTCACCCGATCATCGCCAGCCGACGCGCATTCTTCAATCCCGAAACCGGCGCATTCGACCCGCAAATACTCGCGCAATTCATCGGCATGCTCGACTCCGACGAGGCGGCGCAAATGCCCTCCGACCAACTGCGCATCTATCGTCAGTATTGGAAATTCTGGGAAGCGGCCGTGAAAAATGCCCGTTTGGAAGAAAAATACGAAGCCTTGCTCACACGCTCGATTGTGGCCAACAAACTCGAAACCGAAAATGCCCACAATGGCAGCAAAACGATTGTCGATGTGGCATGCGTGATGAAACCCTACTTCGCCGTGGCCGATTCGCTGGTAAGCGTGTCGGATAGCGAGGCCAAAAAACTCTACAAAGAACGCAAAGAACAGTTTGCGCAAGAGGCAAGTTGCGACCTGAAATATGTGTCGTTTGCCGTGAAACCGAGCGCAGACGACTATGCCGTCGTCGAAACGTGGATTAACGGTTTGAAAGACGAATTTGCCGCAACCAACGACATTGCAGGCGTTACCAACTCGAACAGCGATGTGCCCTACAAAGCCATCAATCTTGCCAAAGAAGACGTGGATGCCGATTTGCGCGATTTCGCATTTGGCGGCAAAAAAGGCGATGTAACGGGGCCGCTCTTCGACGACGACACCTACAAAATGGCGCGTATTGTGGAGACGGGCATCAATCGCCCCGACTCGGTGAAACTGCGCATTGTCGATATTGCCGAAGCCACCGTGGCACGCACGCAAATCGTTGCCGACAGCATCGAGCAAATTTTGAAAAATAATGGCTTCGACCGCCTTTCGCGCCAATATCGTAGCGGCGAAATGTGGGTGCGCGAAGTGCAAATCGACCGCGATTTGGCCGAAAAAGCCTTTGCTACGCCAGCCAACGGCACATTCCAAGTGAAAAACATGGGCAACATTCGCCTGTTCCAAGTGGCGGAACGCGGTGCCAGCGTGCCCAAAGTGAAATTGGCGGTGCTCGAACGCAAAGTTGTGCCGAGCCAAACCACACAAGCACAGATATTCAACGAAGCAAAACGTTTTGCGGCTGCTTGCACCACGCTCGAAGAGTTCGAAGCCAAGGCAGCGGAGCAAAATCTCGAAGTGCTTACGGCTAATCGCCTGAACGTCAATGCTCCGAAACTGCAAAACATCAAAAATTCGCGTGCAGTTGTCCGTTGGGCATTCGAGGCCAAAGAGGGTGCCGTGTCCGACGTGAAAGAGTGCGACGGTCAACACATAGTAGCCGCCGTGAGCCGCCTGAACGAAAAGGGTTACGCCGATTTTGAAACCGTGAAACCGCGTCTTGTAGCCGAACTTCGCGACAACAAGAAAGCCGAAATCCTCGAAAAAGAGATGGCGGGCAAGACATTCGCCGAACTCGAAGCCGACGGCCTGGACGTCGACACCGTGCGTGGCATCACATTCAACACGCCATACGCCAGCACCATTGGCAACGAGCCGAAACTCTTTGCCTTGGCTCCGATGGCCGAAGTGGGCGAACTCTCGCAACCAATGCAGGGCAACATGGGCGTGTTCGTATTCTCTGTGCTCGACAAGACAGAATCGACTGCCGACTACGACGAAAAAGTTGAGAACGTCATCATGACGGAACGTCTGCGCAGCGCCATTCCGTATTTGGCATTCGAGGCTCTGAAAAAAGCCGCCGACATCGAAGACCAACGTTACAAAATGTTTTGACGATAACCGCCGAAAATGTACAGAGGGACGGGCGCACGCCTGTCCCTCTTGCTTTGTGCGTTGCGGTTTTGCCATCTCGAAAATAAGCCCTATCTTTGCTTTTTGAAACCAAACAAAACAAAAAATGACAGATATGATGAAAACGACACCTTTTACCGACATTCACATTGCGCTGGGCGCAAAAATGAGCGAGTTTGCAGGTTACAACATGCCGATAGAGTACGGCACAGGCATTATCGACGAGCACATGACCGTGGTGAATGGCGTGGGCGTGTTCGACGTGTCGCACATGGGCGAATTTTGGGTGAAAGGCCCGAATGCGCTCCATCTGCTGCAAAAAATCTGCAGCAACAACATCGAAGCCCTGCCTGTGGGTAAGGCGCAGTACAACTGTTTCCCCAACGGCAAAGGCGGCATTGTGGACGATTTGATAGTCTATCATTACGAACCCGAAAAATACTTATTGGTAGTGAATGCCGCCAACATCGAAAAGGATTGGGAGTGGGTGAATGCCAATAACGCCGAAGCCGCCGAAATCGAAAACGCCTCCGACCGCATGGCGCAGTTGGCCGTGCAAGGCCCGAAAGCCATCGACCTGCTGCAAACGCTCACCGATGTCGATTTGAGCAAAATTCCCTACTACGCCTTTGTTGTCGGCACGCTGGCCGGCATCGACAATGTCATCATCTCGAACACGGGTTACACGGGCGCAGGCGGTTTCGAACTCTATTTCTATCCGCAGTTTG
Organism: Leyella stercorea; assembly: GCA_963658575.1. Taxonomy (GTDB): domain Bacteria; phylum Bacteroidota; class Bacteroidia; order Bacteroidales; family Paludibacteraceae; genus W0P28-013. The sequence continues at coordinate 16,986 of CAVKQB010000010.1, forward strand.
GCGAGCAGATTTGGAACGCCATATTCGAAGCCGGCAAACCGTTTGGCGTGAAACCGATAGGGTTGGGCGCACGCGACACCTTGCGCCTCGAGATGGGTTTTGCGCTCTACGGACACGAAATCGACGACACCACATCGCCCATCGAAGCGGGGCTCGGCTGGATAACCAAACCTGCCGAAGGCAAAAACCTGATAGACGGCGAACTGTTCGCACGCCAACGTGCCGAAGGCGTTTCGCGCAAATTGGTCGGATTTGAACTGCAGGAACGTGGCATTCCGCGTGCGCACTACGAACTGACCGACGGCCACGAACGCGTCATCGGGCATGTAACATCGGGCACCATGTCGCCCACACGCAAAATCGGCATCGGCATGGGCTATGTCGAAACGCCGTTTGCCAAAGTCGGCACGGAAATAGCCGTATTGGTGCGCGGCAAAGAGTTGAAAGCCACGGTAGTGAAACCGCCATTCAGAAAATAAAAATCGAAACTAACACAGTGAACAGAACACACGACGCGCAAGCGACCACCTTGTCGGCGACGGTGAGGGTGCAGGTGCGCTTTTCCGAAGTCGATGCCATACGCATGGTTTGGCACGGCAACTATGTGAAATACTTGGAAGATGCGCGCGAAGCCTTCGGCCGAAAATATGGCCTGTCGTACATGCACATGTTCGAAAACGGATTTTTCGCGCCGCTCTACGACATGCAGTTGCGCTACCACCAAACCGCCAGCATCGACGATGTGTTGCTTGTAACCATCACCTACCGCGCGGCCATTGGTGGCAAATTGACGTTCGATTACGACATTCGCCGCGAAAGCGATGGCGCACAGATAGTTACGGCCTCGACCACGCAACTTTTCACCACGTGCGCTGGCGAATTTTATCCGTCGAATCCGCCGTTTTATGCAGCGTGGAAACGCCACTATGGGGTGCCTTTATAGAGCAAAGACAATTTTTAGTAGCAAGACACAAGTAGCAAGACACAAGAAAAAGGTGAGAGGTTATAGGTTATAGGTGAGAGAACAAAGACAATTATTCAATTATCTAATTTCCAATTATTTAATCAATTTTCAAATCATCAAATAATCAAATAACCAAATAACCAAATCATCAAATCCACAAAAACTCAGAAACGCGCGTAGCGCGAGAAACTTAGAAACATAGAAACGCGCGCAGCACGAAAAATCTTCAAATCTTCAAATCTTCAAATTTTCAAACCTTCAAATAGCCAACCACGTATGTTACTTCCCGATTATTACACCATATTGAATCGCCGCACTGATGGCGATGCCGCAGTTTTCGACATTGCGCTGAACGCCGCGTGCGAGGTTTACAAGGGGCATTTTCCCGGAACTCCCGTTTCGCCTGGCGTGTGCAACATTCAGATGTTGAAAGAATGCGCAGAACAGGTTGTCGGCAAGCCGCTGTTGCTGAACTACATACAACAGTGCCGCCTGACGACGCTCGTAACGCCACAGCAGCACCCCGAAGTGGAAGTGCGCGTGTGGATTGTCGCTCCGATTGAAGGCGGCGTGAAACTGCGCGCCACGCTTGGCAAGGGCGAACTTGTCTATTTGGAACTAAAAGGCGAAGCCATCTTTGCCTGAATAGCATAACGTGTGTCTATGGATAAATTTTTTATTGCGATATATCGTCTTTTCGCAAAGCGTAAGTGGTTGATGTACACCATTTTAGCAGCAACAAGTGTGCTGTTTGTCTATTTTGGTTTGCAAGTAGAATACGAGGAGGACATCTCGAAACTTTTGCCGCAGACCGAGAAGGCGGCCGAGAGCGGGTTGGCGTTTGGCAATTTGCGCGTGAAAGACAAAATTTTCATTCAGATAACGCCAAAAGCGGGCACCAAAACTCCCGACGAACTTGCCGCCGCTTGCGACGGATTTATCGACGGTTTGCTGGCCAAAGACACCGCTACGGGCTACATTGCCAACGTGCTTTACCGTCTCGACGACGATGTGGCAGTGATGGCGCTCGACTATGCGCTCAGCGAACTGCCCACGTTTGTCGATACGACGTGTTACGCGCGCTTCGACCAACGGCTTACGCCACAGGCAATCGAGGCGCAGATGGCCGAAAACAGGCGCATTTTGCTCGACGACGAAGAGGGCACGAAAGCCGATATGGTGTCGCAAGACCCTTGCGCTCTGCGCTTGGCGTTGTTGCCCGAAGGTCGCTCGTTGGTGGGCGGTTTGGGCGGCTTTGCGTTTGTCGATAGGCACTTTTTTGCGCCCGACACGTCGGTGGTGTTGGCATTTTTGTCGCCCAATTTCAAATCGTTCGACTCGAAAAGCGGCACGCATTTGGTAGAATTGATAGAGGACGAAATGGCCGATTTTAACGCCGAAAACGCCGATTATGAGGTCTTTTTCCACGGTTCGCCCGTGCAGAGCGTGTTCAATTCGCGCCAGATAAAAAAGGATTTGGCGATGACGCTCGGCGTGTCGCTGCTGCTGATTTGCGTGGTGATGGGCATCTGCCTGAAACGGCCGTCGAACTTGCTGATGATGCTTGCTCCCGTGGCCTACGGCGCATTTTTTGCCTTGGCGTGCATGTATTGGCTCAAAGGCGGCATGTCGTTGCTGGCTATTGGCATTGGCGCGATAGTGCTTGGCGTGGCGTTGAGTTATTGCCTGCATGTGCTCATTCATTCCAAATACGTTTCCGACCCGATTCAACTGCTCCGCGACCAATCCACGCCCGTCTGCCTGAGTTGCATCACCACGATTGGTGCCTTTGCCGGACTGCTTTTCACGCAGAGCGAATTGCTGAAAGATTTCGGGCTTTTTGCCTCGTTTGGGCTGATTGGCACGACGTTGTGCGCCCTGATCTTTTTGCCGCATTTCTTTGGCAAACGGCAGAACCAGCGTTCCGAGCGGGCGTTTGCGCTGCTCGACAAGATAAATTCGTTCCCGCTCGATAGGCAAAAATGGCTGATTGCGATTATCGTGGTGGTGTGCGGCCTCTGTTTCTACACATCGCGTTTTGTTACTTTCGACAGCGATTTGAAACATATCGGCTACAACGAGCCGCGCGTGATGCAGTCGAAACAGTTGTACGAAACGAAGAACAATCACGGACTTTCGTCGATGTATTATGCGGCTTTGGCCACCGATTTGGATTCGGCTTTGACCTACAGCCGCGCCATCGTGCGTGTGTGCGATTCGTTGCAGCAGGCTGGGGTAGTGGCGCGTTATTCGGCGGTGTCGTCGTTGTTTCTGACTACCGACGAGCAGCAGGAGCGCATCGAGGCGTGGCACCGCTATTGGTCGGTCGAGCGTGTGGCGCGTGTGCGTGCCGATGTGGCCGCTGCGGCACGGCACAACGGTCTGCGTGCCGAGTTTTTCGAACCATTTTTTGCTTTGGTCGAAGCCGACTATGAGCCAGCGTCGTTGTACGATGCGGGCGTTTTGCCCGAAAGCCTACTGTCGAATTTTGTCGAAAAAACCGACGAAAATTACTTGGTCTTCACCTCGGCATTGATGCCCGACGCCGACCGAAAAATAGTGAGCGACGCTGTGGCAGCCGAACCGCACGCCATTGTCATCGACCCGTTTTACTATACCGACGACATGGTGCGCATCGTGAACGACGATTTCAACATCGTGTTGCTCGTCTCGTCGCTATTCGTGTTTGTGGTGCTGCTGCTTTCGTTCAAGAGCCTGTCGCGCGCGCTGTTGGCGTTCCTGCCGATGTTCTTGAGTTGGTATGTGGTGCAGGGCATCATGGGCATTTTCGGGTTGCAGTTCAACCTGATAAACATCATCATCTCGTCGTTCATTTTTGGCGTGGGCGTCGATTACAGCATTTTTGTGATGGACGGGCTTTTGGCCGACACGCGCCGCAACGACCCGCATCTGCTCACTTACCACAAGACGGCCATTTTCTTCTCGGCGTTTGTGCTGATAGTGGTTGTGTCGTCGCTGTTGTTTGCCACGCACCCTGCGCTTAAGTCGGTGGGTGTCAGCACGTTGATAGGTATGGTTTCCACCATCTTGTTTACCTACACGCTGCAGCCGTGCATATTCCGTTTGTTGACACGGAGCCGGCTTTTCGCCCGCCGTTTTGCTCGCAAACCGCGCTTCGGCAAGAAAAAGGATTGAAGAGGGGGAAATGGCAATGAAAGCAAAACCATTCGTCAAATGGGTTGGCGGAAAAGGTCAACTCTTGGAACAACTGGAAGCAAAACTTCCAGCTGACTTTGATAATTGGAATAATGCCACTTACATAGAACCATTCGTTGGCGGTGGTGCTATGCTGTTCCACATGCTGCAACAGCATTCAAATATCAAGCGTGCTGTAATCAATGACATCAATAGCGATTTGATTACTTGTTATCGGACTGTTCGTGATAATGTGGAAAAGTTGATTCCTGCATTGCGGGATATTCAAGCACAATATTACGCTTTGCCAGATATGGAAGCGAAGCGTGAAATGTTCATGGCTGTACGCCAACGTTACAACGAGAAGAATCTTGACCCGATAGAGAATACGGCAAAGTCTTTTTTTCTAAACCGCACTTGCTTCAATGGCTTGTATCGTGTAAACAAAAAAGGCTTGTTTAATGTTCCTTGTGGAAAATATATGCAGCCACAGATTTGTGATGAAGATACACTTAGAGCAGATAGCGAATTGTTGAAACGAGTAGAGATATTGGAAGGAGATTTTGAAAAGACACTACTTTTTGCACAAGGCAAAACTTTGTTTTATTTCGATCCACCGTATCGTCCACTTAGCGATACTTCCAGTTTCAATGATTATACTAAAGAAGCATTCAATGACGAATCACAAATTAGGCTGAAGAAATTTTGTGATAAAGTGGTTGCTGAAGGGTATAACTTTATGTTGAGTAATTCTGATTGCAGAGGAAAGAACGAAGCAGATAATTTCTTTGATGTCTTATATGCAGATTACTATATTGATAGAGTTATGGCGTCTCGCAACGTAAATGCAAATGGAGCAAAACGAGGAAAGATTACAGAAATCCTTGTTCGCAACTACATGAACACAAAGGGGTATGAAATGCTCCTTAATTTTGAACATTTAGAGGTGGCCGAACCACAAATAGTCTATGCTTAAAAATTTCGACAAGTTCATGTCTCAACTTAAAGAGACCAACCAAACATTGAATTTCTTCTGTGATTTTGAAAAGATTTCGCAGAATGTGGAAGACATAAAATTGAGCCTTTGCATGCTCAACAGTTTGATAGGTGCAACGGATTTGCGTAAAAGTGTAGAAACAATTTGGAAACGTGATAGCCATGCCTTTTCCGTTATGGATATTCTTATTGCAGTCAGAACCCGTGACAAGAAAAAGATTATCGACTCCATAGGAAATTGTGTACCCTTGGAAAGTATGTTCACCTCTGTAGATTCTGTTATGACGTTCTTGATAGACACAGGACTTGCAAATATACTGCAAAAACAACGGGTAAAAGACCTTGTTGACTATGTTTTTGGCATCGAAACAGGATTGGACACGAATGCGAGAAAGAACAGAAGTGGTCATATCATGGAAGGAACGGTCGCCGACATGCTTTCCAACGCTGGAATCAGTTATCGACAGGAGGTCTATTCAAACGAATGGCCTGCAATAACAGAAGCCCTTGGTGATGATGAAAAACGTTTCGATTTCGTCATCGAAACCCCATCAAAGACGTACTTGATTGAAGTTAACTTCTATAGTGGAGGTGGTTCAAAATTGAATGAAGTGGCACGTTCTTATTCGGATATAGCCCCAAAGATTAATGCCGTAGATGGTTTCGAGTTTGTTTGGATAACCGACGGTATTGGCTGGAAGTCAGCAAAGAACAAGTTGCAAGAGGCATACGGAATCATTCCAAGTGTTTATAATCTTACTTCCGCTCAAGAATTTATAAACAAAATAAGGATATCGGGTAAACAAGAGCATTCATATTAAAAATGAAAGCATGTTATACGTCTGCGAACCATGACTTCACCCTCGTACACGGTGATTGTTTCAAACTCCTTAAAGAGCTCGATTTCAAGTTCGATATGATATTTGCCGACCCACCTTATTTCCTTTCCAATGGTGGCATATCGTTGCAGAGCGGTAAGGTCGTATGCGTAGATAAAGGCGATTGGGACAAAGGCAAGTCGCAGGAAGATGTGATGGCTTTCAATAGGGAGTGGTTGCGCTTGTGTCGAGATAAACTGAAAAACAACGGCACTATTTGGATTAGCGGTACTTATCACAACATCTTTTCGGTGGCAAACTGCCTAACAGAACTCGACTACAAGATTCTGAATGTGATTACTTGGCAGAAAACCAATCCGCCAGCCAATATCTCATGCCGATTTTTCACCCATTCAACGGAGTTTGTTATTTGGGCAAGGAAATACAAAAAAGTACCCCACAAGTTCAATTATGAATTGATGAAAGAGCTGAATGGCGGCAAACAAATGACGGATGTGTGGCGTATGCCAGCCATAGGTTGTTGGGAAAAAACTTGTGGTAAACATCCAACTCAAAAACCATTGCGTTTACTCGTCCGAATGATTCTTGCTTCAACTAATCAAGGGGACTGGATTCTTGATCCATTTTGTGGCAGTTCCACAACTGGAATCGCCGCTAATTTATTCGGAAGAAATTTTATCGGAATAGAGCAAGAAAAGGAATATGTTGATTTAAGCATTCGTCGTCGTGAAGAAATACAATACTCTGCTATTGCTGAAAAAATGCGGAGTAAGATGTTAGAACTTACCGACAGAGCAATGGTGCTTGTGAATTAGTCGAACGAAGAAAACGTAAGTTGATGATCGGGAATGGCATTTTTTCATCGCCCCCGATTTTTGCGTTGAGTGTTCAGCGCACCATGTTCATCTGTGCGAGGGAGCCGGCGGCAAAGTGCAGAATGTTTTGGGCGACACAGCGGCTCATGGCCAAGCGGCCGTCGATGGTGCCGGTGCCTATGTGCGGCGACATCACAAGGTTGTCGAGGCGTTTGAGCGCGTCCGAAATGTGCGGCTCGAACTCGAAAACGTCGAGTGCCGCGCCCCAAAGCCGCCCATTCTCCAAGTTGGCAACCAAAGCCGCCTCGTCCACAATGGCACCACGCGCCGTATTCACCAAAACTGCTCCCTGTTTCATCTTCGCAAAGGCATTTTTGTCGATTAAATGGTGCGTTTCGGGCGTGTAGGGCAGCAGCAACACCACGAAATCGGCGGTGCGCAGCAATTCGTCCATGCCGACGTAGCGTGCGTGGCACATTTGCTCGGTTTCATCGGGCAATTTGTGGCGGTTGTGGTAGATGATGCGCATGCCAAACGCCACGGCGCGGCAAGCCACAGCGCGCCCGATGCGTCCCATGCCCACGATGCCGAGTGTCTTGCCGTCGAGACCGATGCCGAGGTTCTCCATCACGCCGATTTTGATGTCGTTGGTTTGGCGCATTTTGCGGTCGAGTTCGGCGGTGCGGTGGGCGCAGGCCAGCATCAGCGTGAAGGTCTGTTCGGCGGTGGGCGCAATCACGGGTTCGGGCGTATTTGTTACGATTATTCCGCGCTTTTTGGCGGCTTCCAAGTCGATATTGTTGAATCCTGCGCCGAAATTTGCAATCAGTTTCAGCCGCTCGGCTTTTGCGATTAGTTCGCCGTCGATGCGGTAGTCGAACGTCGGTACAAGTACGTCGCAATCGACGATTTTTTCGGCCAGCTCATCGTGCGAAAACTGCGCTTTCATCGGCATTTCTACTGTGTGCTGGTGCAGCGCGGCGAAACCTTCGATGGGCAATCGGGTAGTGAGCAGAATTTTCATCGCAGGCGTCGGTGTTTTAGTGTAAAATCCGGAATACCAACTCTTTCAGCAGTTCGTCGTCGGTGGTCGATGCGTTGCCGAAGCCTTTGCTTTTGGCATCGGCGGTGCGTATGTCGCTGATTATCTGCAGCGTTTTGGCGGGATTGTAGTAGCGCGCCGCCTGCTGATAGTCGCGCACAAAATAGGGATTTATGCGCAGCTCGGCGGCCACGTTCATCTGGCTTTTGTCTTTCAGCGAGTGGTAGAGCAGCAGGTTGCCGAAGAAACCGAACAGCACGACGATGGTTTTGACCAGCGGATTATTTTTCGGATTTTTGCCGAAATAATCGGCAATTCTGTTCGATTTCACGATGTCGTGTTCGCCCAACGCCTTCACCAATTCGAAGGTGTTGTAGTCCTTGCTGATGCCGATGTTGCGTTCGACGATTTCGGGGGTGATGTGGTGCGCGCCGCTCTGTTCGATGACGATGCGCAGTTTGTCGATTTCGCCCACGATGCGCGACAGGTCGTTGCCCAAAAATTCGGCGAGCATGTTGGCGGCTTTCGGGTCGATGCCGATGTTTTGGCCTTTGCAGTAGTCCTCTATCCAGCCCGAAACTTGGTTGTCGTAGAGTTTTTTCGACTCGAAAAGCACGCCTTGAGCGGCAATTTCGGTGGTGTATTTTTTACGCCCGTCGAGTTTGCCATATTTGTAGCAGAACACCAAAATGGTCGATGGTTGCGGCTGTTTCAGATAATAGACCAAATTGTCGAGGTTCTTGATGTTTTGCGCCTCTTTGACGATGATTACCTGATGTTCGGCCATCATCGGGAAGCGTTTGGCGGCCATGATGATTTCGCCCAAATCGGCCTCTTTGCCGTAAACGACCGTTTGGTTGAAGGCTTTTTCGTCTTCAGTCAGCACATTTTGCTCGATAAAATCGGCGATTTTGTCGATGTAGTAAGGCTCGTCGCCCGTCAGCATGTAGATGGGTTTGTACTCTTTGCGCCGCAAAGCCGCCATTATCTGGTCGTATGTAACCGCTTGTTTCGCCATTTTCTTTCGATTTTACCAGCGTAAATGTTTGATTGTCTCGCTTTTGTTTTGCAGTGCTTCGAGCGATTTTATGCCGATGCGCAGGTGCTCTTCGGCAAACATGCGCGTAACGGCTTTGTCGCTTTCTTCGGTTTTTACGCCCTCTTCGTGCATGGGCATGTCCGACACGAGCAGCAGCGCGCCCGTCGGAATGGAGTTGAAAAAGCCGACACTAAACAGCGTGGCGGTCTCCATATCGACGGCCAGCGACCGCACGCGGCGCAACGTCTCTTTGAACTGCTCGTCGTGCTCCCACACGCGGCGGTTGGTGGTGTAGACCGTTCCCGTCCAGTAGTCGTGGCCGAAATCGCGAATGTTCGACGATACGGCGCGTTGCAGGTTGAAGGCGGGCAGGGCAGGCACTTCGGGCGGGAAATAGTCGTTCGATGTGCCTTCGCCACGAATGGCGGCACTTGGCAAAATGTAGTCGCCCACATGGTTTTTGTCCTTCAAGCCGCCGCATTTGCCCAAAAACAGCACGGCTTTGGGCTTCACGGCCGACAGCAAATCCATGATGAGCGCGGCATTGGGGCTGCCGATGCCAAAATTGATGATGGTGATGCCGTTGGCCGAAGCGTTGGGCATGTTGCCTTTGGTGCCGACGACTTGCGTGCCGAATATCTCGGCGAATTTCTCGACATAGTTCTTGAAATTGCAGAGCAGAATGTAGTCGTCGAACTCGTCCAGCGGGCGTTGCGTGTAGCGCACCAACCAATTTTTTACGATTTCTTCGCGGGTTTTCATTTGAAAGTTTATCAAGTTTATCAAGTGAGAAAGAGTGAAAGTGAGAAAGTGTGAAAGTCTATAAAGTGGAAAGTTTTTGTGGATTTGTGGATTTGGTTATTTGGTTATTTGATTATTTGATGATTTGAAAATTGATTAAATAATTGGAAATTAGATAATTGAATAATTGTCTTTGTTCTCTCACCTATAACCTATAACCTATAACCTTTTTCTTGCGTCTTGCTACTAAATTGTCAATTATCAATTGTCCATTATCAATTAAAAAACTATCTTTGCATATGGAATGATGCCGCTCAATTTGCCATATTATCCGCTGAAAATCAGGTCTGTTGCAGGCAAGCAGCAGATTTTCGACCGCATTCGTCGGCGTTATGTGGCACTTACGCCCGAAGAGTGGGTGCGCCAAAATATGGTTGCGCATCTTGTCGAGTCGCTTGGTGTGCCGCTCACGCGCATCAGCAACGAAACGCCTATCGCCTTCAACGGTCTGACAAAACGCTGTGATACAGTCGTTTACGATGCCGACCTGCATCCGCTGATGCTTGTGGAGTACAAGGCTCCGACGGTGGAAATCACGCAACGCGTTTTCGACCAGATAGCCGTTTACAATTTGCGGTTGCAGGTGCCTTATCTGCTCGCCAGCAATGGCTTGAACCACATTTTCTGCAAGGTTGATTTGCAGAATCGGCGTTATCTTTTTCAGCCTGAATTGCCGCGCTACGAGGCGTTACTTCGCTGAGCGGCGTTGTCCGTTTCGCTGATTTTTCTGGTTGTTTTTCTTGTGGTTGCCGCCGCCGTTATTGTTGTTGCTCGAAGCCGCCACCAAAGTCATCGCATCGCTGGGAATGTCGATGTTGCCGTGCGACATTTCGCGCAAATCGTCGAAAATTTTGCTGTCGTCGGCCAACTCTTTGTTCCAGTTCACATAACTTTTTTTCATGTTGTTGGCAATCAAGCGTATCAGTTCGGTGCGTTCGTCGCCTTCGGGCAGTGCGGCGGCCGTGGCAATCAGCGTCTCTATCCAGCGGCCGTAGTGGCGGTATTTGATGTGCGTGGCGTTGTAGGGGATTTTCTCCGGTTTTGGGCGTGTTTCGGGGCGTTTCACCTCGAACGGATAGTCGATGTCGAGTTTGCAGTCGGACATGATGTAGAGATGATCCCACAATTTGTGCTTGAAGTCGTCGATGTCGCGCAGGTGGGGAAACAGGTTGCCCATGATGTCGATGATGGTGCGTGCGCAACGTGTGCGTTCGGCGCGGTCGTCGATGGTGCAGGCATATTGCACCATTTGCTGTATGTTGCGCCCATATTCGGGCATTATCAGTTTGGTTTTGGATTGATGGGGCAGATTTTCCATGTTTTTTAGCGTTGTTTGGGTGTGGTTGCCTGAAATTCTTTCAGATAAAACGGCACGAAATAGGCCACGTCTTCGAATTGTTGTTGGGCGTAGCGCGTCTCGGCCAAGTCGGCCATATTTTCGGCCAATGGTGCAATTTTGTCGATGAAATGGGCGTTTTTGTGCGTTATCACAGATTGGCATTTGGCGGCGCCGTTGCCGCAAAAGTAGATGTTGCGTTCGGCCAATTGTTCCAAAAAGGCGTTTTCATCGATGATTTTCGCTTCCGCGTCGCTCAATTTTTGCAGATCGCGGTCGAAAAGTGCGCAGTAAACTTCCATGCGCCGTGCGTCGATCATGGGGCAAAAAAGTGCTTTTTTATCGGCAATTTTCGCTTGTGCGGCTTTGGCTACGAGTTGCAGCGTGTCGATGGCTATCAGTTTGGCATCGAAGCCGTAGCAGAGCCCTTTGGCAGCCGACACGCCGATGCGCAATCCTGTGTACGAGCCCGGTCCGGCACTCACGGCCACAGCGTCGAGTTTTTGCTCGTTGGCGCGGCAATGGCGCAACATTTTGTCGCAAAAAATCGGTAGTTTCGAGGCGTGCGACATGCCTTCGGTGCAGATGGCGGCATCTATCACACGTCCGTTGTCCGATAGGGCGGTGGAGCAGACGTCGGTCGATGTTTCGATATTTAGAATGAGAGCCATAAATACGGGAGTTTCAACCTGCAAAGATAGGAAAAATAATTGACAATTGACAATTAGTGTGAAAGTATAAAAAAGTATGAAAGTGAGAAAGTTTATAAAGTGAAAAGTCTGTAAAGTTTATAAAGTGTGAAAGTTTGAAGGTGTGAAAGTAGGGACGCACTGCGTGCGTCCAATTCAATAAATCAATAATTCAGTGATTCAATAATCGTATTGTAGGGGCGCATCAATTGCGCCCGTTGCGGATTGCAAATCCCGTGCGACCAGATAATCAAATCATCAATTAACCAATTCTCCCAATCCCTAGAAATAAAAATAACACCACGTCCCCCCCCCCAAAAAAAAAAAAACGATTAACTAATTGGGAATTAGATAATTAATGAATTGAACGATTAAGAATTTAGTGCGGTGATGCGCTGGCAGAGTGTCGGGTGCGAATAGCGCACAAAAACGTACCACGGGTGCGGCGTGAGGTTGCTCAGGGCTTGTGCCGATATTTTTTTGAGTGCCGAAACCAAGGGCTGCGCATAGCCGTTAGCCTTTACAAATGCGTCGGCTTGGTACTCGTTGTGGCGCGAGAGCGCGTTCGATGCGAGGTCGAGCAACGTGCTTACGGGCGAGTACAACAGGGCGAATGCCAGCATATTGATGTGGAACGATGCGTGCGGACAACCCAACGCCTGCGCCAAGGCATCGCTGTGGAGTGCCCAGCCGAGCAGCACGAACAGCAGCAGATTCATCAACAGCGATACGGCAATGCCTTGCAACGTGTGGTGGTGCTTGTTGTGGCCTATCTCGTGCGCCAGCACCGCCACTATCTCGTCGGTGTCGAGTTGTTTGATGAGCGTGTCGTACAGCACGATGCGTTTCCGCTTGCCCCAGCCGGTGAAATAGGCGTTGGCTTTGGTCGAACGCTTCGAACCGTCGATGACGTAGATGTTTTGCAGCGCGAAGTTGGCTTTCTGCGCAAATTGTTCGATGGCATCGCGCAATTCGCCCGCTTCGAGAGGCGTTTGCTTGTTGAACAGCGGCACGATGATTTCGGAGTAGAAATGGCTCACAAAAAGGGTGAAAACCGTAACTACCGCCCACGCTACAATCCAAAAATAGTCGGGAATCTGCTCGTACACCAAAATGATGGCCGTGAACAGACCGCCGCTGATAACGATTTTGAGCGCAAGGCTTTTCAGTTTGTCGAGGGCAAAGGTTTTGGGCGTTGTCCTATTGAACCCGAAACGCGTTTCGACACCGAACGTGGCGTAGATTTGGAAAGGTAGTGCCAGCACATCGCCGGCGAGCATCAAGATGCCGAAAAAGAGCAACGAGACCAGCAATTCGCACTCCGTCCACGAACGGATAAGCGCGTCGAGCCACGCAAATCCGTCGCACAGCAGCATGACCAGCGTCGGCACGAAAAGGACTGTGGACTTTATCCAGCCCCATTTGGCATTGGTGCGCAGGTAGTTTTGTTGTTTGGCATATTTGTCGGCATCGTAGAGGCCGCGCAGTACGTCGGGAATGGGCGCAGAGGCGTTGCGTATGTTGAGTAGCGACAGTGTGCGTTCGAAACAGAAATCGGCGACGAAAATGACGATGATGGCGACAAACAAAATGTTCATGTTCCTTGCGTTGGATTATTTTTTACTCGTGTTGCGGATATAGTCGAGGGCGGCGTTCAGTTGCACGTCGATGCCAGCGCGCATTTGCGCTTCGTCGAAAAGCACCTTTTGGTTGGGCGTGTAGCCGATGCCTTCGGTTATTTTGCCGTCGATATCGCGCATCACATCGTTCGACGTGTAGATGTAGTGCGCCACCGATTGCAGTTGTGCATCGCCAACGATGCCAGCATAGTTTATTTCGAAATTGCCGAACAGCGGCCCGTGTCCGCCAAAGGTGCGCTCGCCGATGAAGTAGCCGTTGGGCATCTGTTTGATGGCTTGCGTGGTTATCTCGCCCATGCTCACCGAGTTGATGTCGGCCAAAGCAACGATGGGAACGTCTATTTCGCCGATAGAATCGACACTGGCGAGCGGGTCTCTGGGGGCCAGAACAAACGGAGCCCAAGGTGTGTAGTCGTAGCGGCCGAGCCCCTCTTTGTGGCGTGTATGCCCGATGGTCATATCTTCTTTGAGAAACGGCGTTACCACAAAGTTCATGTCGTTGAGGTATCCGCCGCCGTTGCCGCGATTGTCGATGATGATGCCTTTCAAATCTGCCGCTGCACACCATTTGTGGAATATCCGATAGACATCTTGAATCCCTTTGCCGACGGAATCGGAGGCGTTGAATGCACCAGTGAGCATATAGCCCGACAGTTTCAGGTAGGCGATGCCGCCGAAGTTGCACGCCAGCGCGCTTTGGTATTCGTTAGTGCCCTGTTTGCCGTGGCTGTAGTAATGTATGTTTTCGCTCGCCTCTATCTTCTCGATGCAACTAATCAGCAGCGAATCGCTGAATTCTTTGTGATAATAGGCGCGTTTCTGCGCCTCGATGGTTCCAGGACTTACGACCACAATGCCGCGGTCGTCGGTGCTGTCGGGGTTTTTCCATAGGTTGCGCGCAACTACCGCCATGTGGTGGTCGATAAAACGATAGCACATATCTTTGTAGTATGCCTGCAGCGTGCTGGTCGGTATGTAGTCGCTGGCTTCGAGCAGTTCGTCCAACTCCTCGAAACGTGGGCTGTAGACCATGTATATCGAGTCCCAATTGGTGGGGTCGATGTCCCAAAAGGCGTAACCGTTGTTGATGCCGTGCCAGATGGCTTCGAATTGCTCCGACGGCGTTTCGTACGTTATTGTGTTGGGGTTCATCAGTTCTACGCCGTGCTTGCGACACGATGTAGCGACCAATGCTGTCGCTATTAAAAATATGGTGAGAGTGCGTTTCATTTTTTGTTCTCCTTTTTATGCTTGGCGTATGCTTGGCGATTGATGGCAAATGTGAGCCCAATCAGCAGCGAGTAGGTGGTGTTGTAGCGCGGCGTTGGCGCGGCGATGTTTTCGATTTTTTCGGTGCTGACAAGTCCGTAGTAAAAGGCCGTCTCGGCGTGGAATGCCATGCGGTCGTCTATCTTGATGCGCAACCCGAGGTGGCCAGCAAGTCCCGAATCGAAACGGCAGTCGTGCTTCGCGTCGAGCGGGCGGTATTCGTCGAAACTGTATGGCGTGCCGCCAAGACTGTTGCTGGTGTTCGACATGGCCAGCATGACGCCTTCGCGGTGGCTGGCAAGCCAACAACCGAAGTAACCTCCGACACCGACGTAGCCGCGCAACTTTTCGCCGCCAAACGAGAAATTGAGCAGAATGGGCAGTTGCAGATAGTGGTCGTGCGTGTTGGTATAGAGTTCCTGGAATGCGTGGGTGCGGTACATTTTGTGGTTTTTCTGCACATACTGCAAATCCATGCGCAGCGCGAACCAATCGACCACATCGAGTTGCACGGGGACACCCACCGTGATGCCGCCCGCACCCTTGTAGCGCATGTCGTAGGCGTAGTTCGTTTCGATGCTGTAGTCGTTGTAGTTGTAGCCGCCCTCGAAGCCCAAAAACCATGTAACCGCCGAAGCCGGAACAAACGAAATGGCTGTGAGACAGACCAATAGAAGTGTTCGTTTCATCTTTTTTACTGTGGAAATAATTCGCCGCAAAAGTACAAAAAAAAGCGCATTCCCGACCTCGATACAGAAAAAAGTGTTGCACATTTGCACAAACCAAATTATTTGCGTACCTTTGCGCCGCTTTTCACGGAGCATCCGTGTGATGGGAAATCAAGCCCCAGAATGCTTGAATTTTGAGTAACACAATCAAAAAACACAAACAACAATGAAAACATTTGCATTGAGCGGCACGCCCCGCGTCGATCTCGGCCGCAAGGCCACCAAAGCACTCCGCACGCAAGGATTGATTCCATGCGAACTCTACGGAGCCGGCCAAAACGTACATTTCACCGTAACCGAATCGGCTGTACGCAAACTCATCTACACGCCCGAAATCTTCTTGGTAGAACTCGACATAAACGGCGAAAAAGTGAATGCCGTGATGAAAGAGATACAATTCCACCCCGTTTCGGAGCGCGTGCTGCACATCGACTTCCTGCAAGTAGTCGACGGCAAACCCGTTGTGATGGAAGTGCCCGTCAAACTCGAAGGCCACGCCGTTGGCGTGCGTGCTGGTGGTAAACTTTCGCTCGAAATGCGCAAACTGCGTGTCAAAGCCATTGCCACAGCAATCCCCGAAAAACTCGTCATCAACATCGACAACCTCGAACTTGGCAAAACCATTCAAGTGAAAGATTTGCACTTTGCCGATCTCGAACTGCTCAACGGTTTGCAGAGCGTCGTTTGCAGCGTGAAACTGACACGTGCCGCCATGGGTTCGGCTGCCGCTGCCGCCGCCGAGGCTCCCAAAGCGTAAACAGACCGCACGATGAAATACCTGATTGTCGGTTTGGGCAATATCGGTTCGGAATACGAACACACCCGCCACAATATCGGTTTCGATACATTGGACGCTTTTGCGGAAGCGTCCAATGCTGTTTTTGAAACCCGACGTTACGGCGACGTGGCCGAATGCCGCCTGCGCGGTCGCCAATTGGTGCTGCTCAAACCATCGACATACATGAACCTGAGCGGGCAGGCCGTGCGCTACTGGCTGCAACAGGAGAAAATCCCGATAGAAAATCTGCTGGTAGTGGTCGACGACCTATCGTTGCCCGTGGGCGCGCTGCGCCTGAAACCGAGCGGCAGCGACGGCGGCCACAACGGACTGAAAAACATTCAGGAACTCATTGGCACACAGGCTTATGCGCGCTTGCGCTTCGGCATCGGCAACGATTTCCCGCGCGGTATGCAGGTCGATTATGTGCTGGGACGCTTCACCGCCGACGAACGCCAAACGCTTGCGCCACGCTTCGCACAAGCCGTGGAGATGATACGCACATTCTGTCTGGCCGGTATACAAACCGCCATGAATCAGTACAACAACAAATAGACGGTCGCCACACGGCGTAGCCGCTTTGCACGAGATGGAGAAGTCGTTGACTTCTTCATCTTTTTTTGTGCAAAAAAAATCGCAAAAAAAAATCGCAAAAAAAAAGTTGCCGGGGTAGGGGAGGGCGGCGTTCGATTGTCTTTATATTGTGATGCTCTTTTTGTTGGAGCGTCCGCGAAACCTTAAAAAATACACAACCATGAAAAAACTGACCGCACTTTGCGTTTGTCTTGCATTGTGCAAGACGCTTTTGGCCGTCGGCGTAGTCGAAAACCGCGGCATCTACAGCACCAATCCCAACAACCAATTTGGCCACGAAGCCACCATCACCATCGATGGCGACCCGAGCGACTGGAGCGACGACTTGATAATCGCCCAAGGTTCGGCCAACGACATGTGTACCACTTTCAAAGGTATGCACGAAAACAGCGTGCTCGACTGCTACGCACTCTTTGCTGCGTGGGACGACACCAACCTCTATCTCGCTTGGCAGATGGTGAACGTATCGGACGTGCTTAGTTGGGTGCGCGAAGGCGACGGCCCCCTGAGCGATGGCGGCCGCATAGCCGATGTGCCGCTGATTATTGCCTTGAGCATCGACCCCGAAGCCAAAATGACCGGCCGCCTGAGCAATGGCGGTATGCTTTGGGACAAAGTTGATGTGGTGTACGAAACGCCCGTCGACCACATATTGATGATGAGCGGCAAAGCAGGGCAGGGCACACCCGCCATGTTTTTGGCTGCCGACGCTGCCGGCAACACCAGTTACGATGCCGCCTACTGCAAGAAATTTAGCGACAACGGCATCGCCTACAAAATGGGCGAAACCTTCGGCGGCAGCACACACCTTTGGTATCTGAACGCACCGGCCGACACCGCCGATGTCTATAGCGAAGGCTCGGTTTGGGTCGACCTGAACGACCCGACCTCGTACGCTGGGCTCATCAGCAAAAAACACAACACCAAATACGATTCGTTCTACGAGATAAAAATACCGCTCGCCACGCTTGGCATCGACAAAGAGTATCTGACCAAAACGGGCATTGGAGCCATGATGATTGCTACACGCGGCGAATCGGGCATCGACTGCCTGCCGCACGACCACAGCATGCTCGACGACGTGTATGGCGAGTACATTCACGACAAATCGACCTCGGCCGAAAAATCGGACAGCGACACCATACGCTATCAGTTGGCCGACATCGGTTGCCGCCGCGCTGGCAGTGCGCCCGCCCCAGCACCGTCGGTGGCCGTGAGTCTGCCCGATGGCTACACCTTCTACAGCGAATCGATCGATGTGATTTTGCGCTCGAAAGATGCCACATCGGCCTCGTATAGCATCGATGGCGGTGCCGCAGTGGCTTTCGACGGCAGCGCAACCATCAATTTGGGCAAAGACCTTGCCGTCGGTGGTAAAGTGAAACTGGCCGTAGCCGCCACCAATGCCGAAGGCGAAGTGAACCACGACTACGAATATACCAAAGGCGATGCTTTCAGCGTGGCTTCGGGCACGGCCATCGCCGTGAAACCTGCCGATTGGACGGAGATTTACTGCTACATGTACAACGGCGACAACAAAAACGCCGAGTGGCCGGGCAAATCGATGATTCACCTCGATGGCGACTACTACGCCATGTCGCTGCCGTCGGGCTGGACGTTGGGCAATGTGATTTTCACCAACGGCGAAGAGGACGACGCCAAACAACAATATCCGAAAAATGGCGGATTGGAACTGAAAGCCGGCGAAGTGAAACTTTGGGACTGGACACGCTGGTACAATGTGTCGTACGAAGGCACGACGGCCGTGAAACAGATTGCCGCCAACGGTTTGAATGTCTGGACGTGGGGCAACACGCTCTTCGTCGAAAGCGACAGCGAAGCCGACTGCACACTCTACAGCATTTCGGGCGTTGCGGTAGCCAACATGCACCTTGCTCAAGGCACCACCACCGTTACGGGACTTGCCGCTGGCGTTTACCTGCTCAACGGACAGAAAATAGTAGTTGCAAGCCACAATAATTAATTGTCTAATTATTTAATTGTTTAATTATTTAATTTCCAATTGTTTAATTAAAATTTTAGCGATTGTTTTTGTGTAAATAAATTCTTAATTGATTTGAATCCCTATCGCCATTTGCGTGGGAATTTCCCTTATCTGCTACCGCAATAGGGGAGAGCGTCGGAAAATGTTGGACGCAATTCTGTCCCTCTGCTTGGAGCGAAGCGGAAAGATAGGGGGACGAGCGAAGCGGAGGGGGTTAAAAATAACTTAATAATTTAATCATTCGATGATTCAATGATTCAATGATTCAATCATTGTTAGTAAGTGCAATTTTTCAAATAGCGTAATTTTTCAATCGCTGTAAATTTTCTTTTAGAGAAAACAACTTTTCCACAATAAAAAAACACAATTTTTCAGTAAAAATGAACATGAAAAACACACTCCGCACGCTTGCTTTGGCGAGCGTACTGCTGGTGGCCGGTCAAACGGCAATGGCCACCACACTGTTTCCGAGTCGCACCGACTTTCGCGATGAGACCATCTACTTTTTGATGACCACGCGTTTCTACGATGGCGACGCAACCAACAACACACAGTGTTGGGACGGTCAGAATTACAACACGGGCGACCCCTGCTGGCGTGGCGATTTCAAAGGCTTGATCGAGAAACTCGACTACATCAAAGCCCTTGGTTTCACCGCCATTTGGATTACGCCTATCGTCGAGAACGCTTCGGGCTACGACTATCACGGCTATCACGCCTCGGATATGTCGAAAGTAGACCACCGCTACCTGTCGGACGACGTTGATTTTCAAGACGTTGTAGATGCGGTACACGCTCGCGGCATGAAAATCATTCTCGACATCGTGCTGAACCACACGGGCAACTTTGGCGAGGCGAACCTCTGCCCGCTCTTCAAACGCGACTGGACGGCCGACCAAAGCGACATCGACGCTTGCATGATTCCGCTCACGCAAGCAGAAGGCGGCAAACTGCCCGACAACTACTCGTCGCTGGAGGCAGGCAAACAGTATGCTGCACGTCTGTCGAAAATGAAAAACACGCCCGACGAAAACGGCACCCGCAAAAACTACGACACGCACAACTATTGGCACCACTACGCCGAATTCAACTGGGACGAAGAGAACCGTTGGTGGGGACAAATCGCCGGCGACTGCGTGGATTTGAACACCGAGAACCAAGCCGTGGCCGACTATCTGGTGAAATGCTACGGCGCATTCATAAAAATGGGTGTCGACGGTTTCCGCATCGATACGAGCGGCCACATCGCACGCCTCACGTTCAACAAAAATTTCATTCCGCAATTCACCGCACTTGGCGAACAGTATAAAAGCCAACGTGGCAGCAATGCCGCGCCGTTCTTCATGTTTGGCGAAGTGTGCGCTCGCGACCGCAACGTAACCTACCGCAACCACGATGCCTTGTCGTGCTATTTCTACACGTGGGCAGAAAATAAGGATTACTCGTGGGACACCAGCACCACGTCGTGGGACAACGTAGTGGTGAACGAAGGCGAAACAGGCGATCACACCAATGCAACATCGGTGCTGCAATTTGCCGAAGACTACAAAGGAGAGCACAGCGACGGCCGCACCTCGACCAACGCGCTGCTCAGCGGCAACAGCTACCACGCGCCCGACCACACGCAGGCTTCGGGTTTCAACGTCATCGACTTCCCGATGCACTGGAACTTTGAGAATGCTTCGTCGGCATTTGGCGTGAAAGGCGGCGACAAATACTACAACGATGCCACTTACAACGTGGTGTATGTCGATTCGCACGACTATGCGCCCGACGGAGCGCCCGAAGGTCAGCGTTTCTCGAAACCGCAATCCACTTGGGCTGAAAACCTCTGTCTGATGTACACGTTCCGTGGCATTCCGTGCGTTTACTACGGTTCCGAAATCGAATTTAAGAAAGGTTGCACCATCGACAAAGGGCCGAACATGCCGTTGAAGGATAGCGGCCGCGCCTATTTCGGTGGCTACATCAAAGGCGACATCACCACTACCGATTTTGCCGAATACAGCAACGCTTCGGGCAACATCGCCCAAACGCTGAAACACCCGTTGGCACAACACATTCAACGCTTGAGCAAAATTCGTATGGCTGTGCCTGCGCTGCGCAAAGGTCAGTACAGCACCGACGGCTGTTCGGGAACTCTCGCGTTCAAACGTCGCTACACCGACGCCACCACCGATAGTTACGCTTTGGTAACCATTTCGGGCAACGCCACATTCACTAACATTCCCAACGGCACCTATACCGATTGCGTTACAGGCGACGTGAAAACCGTAACCAACGGTTCGCTCACCGCCTCGTGCAGCGGCACGGGCAACCTGCGTGTGTATGTGTTGAGCACCACCTTGACCAAAGCACCTGGAAAAATCGGCACCGACGGTAAATACATCTACACCTCGACGGCCGCCTCGATAGCCGACCCGACGTGGGACGGCACGCAAGAAGAACTCGAAGACGGCACCAGCGGTGGCGGTGGTACGAGCCGCGACTCGATATACACGCCTTGCATCAACGGCACCGACGAACGCGCCGTATTCTTCACCAAATCCGACGATTTCGGCAAGAACATCAACTGCTACATTTGGGACGCAGCCAACGGAAACAAGAACATTTGTGGTGCTTGGCCGGGGTCGAAAGCCACATCGCTTGGCGGTGGAGTCTATAAGTTTGTCATTACCGACACCAGCGCCGAAATCAACGACCAATGGAAACTGATTTGGAACGACGGTAGCGGCAACCAGACGGCCGACTTGGCATTCGTGCTGCACGGCATGTACAGCGGCGAAAACAAAGGCTCGATCAGCTGCACCAGCACCGTTACGCTCGACTGCTCCGAGGCTCCGGAACCATACGTTCCCGACGAACCCGACGCACCCGATGCATTGGATCAAATAGTTGAAAAAGATGCGCTCTTGGTTTATGGTACTCACGGAATTTTGCATATCTTTGCAGCTGAACCGACACCGATTACCATCTACTCCATCAGTGGACAAGCGGTAGCACGCTTCGAGGCTGCACAAGGCGCAACCGACGTAGCATTACCAGCTGGATTCTATCTGGTAAATGGCCAAAAGGCTATAGTACAGTAATTTTTCAGTAAGGTGGCTTTCGCGCATGTCGGGGCAAAATAGAGTAGTTCCGGCATGCGCTGAAGCCTAAAACCTATGTTCGAAGAATTAACTGCACGCATAAAACTTGGCGATGAACAGGCATTCGAGCTTGTCTTCAAAGCACTTTACCCGCGTTTGTGCCACTTTGCCATGCGTTTTCTCGACGATGCAGACCTGACAGAAGATGTGGTGCAAGAGTGTTTCACAAACTTGTGGGAGAAACGTGCCGACATCACCAGCCAATCGGTGCAGGGACTACTATTCGCCATGGTGCGCAACGGTTGCCTCAACCAACTGAAACACGCCGTTTGCCTACGCCGCCAGACAATAGAAGAATTGGAAACCATTGCAGGCTCCGAAATGCTCTACAATTTGGACATGGTAGAAAACGCGGAATACGGCTTGCTCTACAAAGAGTTGCAACAACAACTGAATCAGGCCATAGCCAAACTGCCGCCACGCTGCCGCGAAGTGTTCACATTGAGCCGTTTCAAAGGCTGCCGCAACCACGAAATAGCCGAAATGTTCCACATTTCTGACAAGGCTGTAGAAAAACAGATAACCAAGGCACTTGCCTTCCTATCGAAAGAGTTACAATACGCATAAAACCGAATAATGAAGATAAGCATCAACAATATCAATTCCATTCATAAAATCGCTACCGATTATTTCGAAGGACGCATAGCACCGAACGACGAGGAGGCACTACACCACTTTTTGCAAACACCCGAAAACCGCCGTCAATTCCGTGCTTGGGAATCGGCTTGGGCGGCGAACAGCACGCCCGATGCGCAGACCGAACGCGCTTGGAACCGCTTCAAATTGCAGCAACACGCGCGCACGCTCATCGAAAACAGAAACAATCGCACCACCAAACGGTGGGTGTGGTATGCCGCAGCCGCCGTTGCCACGCTTTTGCTGGTTACCGCTGTGGGTTTGTGGCGCTTCGGGGCGCACGCTGCCGAAAGTCCGTACTACGTTGTGGAGGCCGCCCGTGGCGAAAAGAGCAAAGTTCTGCTCGCCGACGGTAGCGTGGTTCATCTCAATGCCAAATCGAAACTGATATACGACAACGATTTCAACGAAGCGAACCGGCGTGTGCGCCTTGTGGGCGAAGGCTATTTCGAAGTGGCCAAAAATGCCGCATTGCCTTTTGTGGTCGAAGTTGGCGACGACTATTCGGTAACGGTTACCGGCACAAAATTCAACGTATCGGCCTACATCGAAGACGACCACATAGTAACATCGCTCTACGAGGGTGCTGTAACCGTGGCTTACGGCGACAGCGTGGTGCGGCTCAGCCCGAACGAAGCGTTGCGGCTGACCTGCTCGACACGCACGCTCGAACGGTGTCATATCGACGACAACTCGTCGATGCAATGGATCTACAATAGGCTGATTTACAACGGAATCGCTGTCGGTGAACTATTCAACCGCCTGAGCCGCCAATACAACGTAACGCTCGTGGTCGATGCGCCTGCGCTCGAACGCGACACCATGCGCATAGCACTGCGCAATCACGAAAATTTCGAAGACGTGCTGTTTGCCCTCGAACAGGTTTTGCCGATAGAGACACGCTTACAGAACGATACGGTATTCATCTCGACACACTAAAAAATCATGAAGCACAAGATATATTTTGCTGTGCTGTTGCTGTTGTTGTCCGTTTTGGGTACGCAACCGCTGTCGGCACAGAAGAAAATCACCAAAAAATTTGTCGATACGCCGCTGTCGGAGGTGCTGGTTGAGGTCGAAAAGCAGACCGGCTACTCCATCATGTACAAAACCAACGAGGTGAACGGCAACAAGCGTATCACCGCCACATTCAAAGACGCTTCGGCCAATACGGTGCTGAAAAAAGTGCTCGACTTCAATCTGGAATACAAGATTCAGAAAAAACTGATAGTCATCACCAAGAAAGCACCCGTGGTGAAAACCGTTACGCAGGGCTCGTCGTCGGCCGATATTGCCGCCGAAAGCAGCCGTGTGCAAGCCTACAAGGCGAGCGTGCAGGATTCCGTGCAGTTGCACATCGATAGCATCGTGGCCACGACACACACGCGTGTCGAGCACCGCATCGATACCGTGCTGAACATCACCACCGAAATTCTGACGCAGGAGAAGCAGCAGCCCGCCAAAAAGCCGAAAAAGCCGACCCGCAAGGGGCACTATCTGCAAGGCTACCTTGGCGCAGGCTACGGCGGCATCGACTACCGCCTGACCGACGGCAAGAACATCGGTTTTGTGTCGGGGTTGGGACAGATAAACTACGCCTACTTTTTCACGCCAGAGTGGGGCATTGGCGCGGGCATCGACTTGGCCAACTACACCGCCACAGGCACCTCGAACACGCTGCTCACTTGGCCTGGCGTGAGCGACAGCGACGGCGAAACCTATACGCACCGTGCGCAGTTGAACGACTGGAAAGAACGCCAAAATCTACTGTCGGTGGGCATTCCCATCACAGCGCAATATCAGCATTGGTGGAAAAAGAACGGTAAAGACGGCGACGACAAAATCGGCATTTTTGCCGAGGCGGGCGTTAAGGTCGGCTTCCCCTTTGCAAGCACCTACGCCGTGAAATCGGGGTCGGTGAACCACACCGGCTGGTACGAACGTTGGGGCTTGGAACTCGACCATCTGCACGAATTTAGCGAGCAGCAAAGCGCGTCGGAATCGGGCAAATTCACCACCAATCCTACCGTGGCAGCCACAGCATCGGTGGGCGCGCTATTTCCGCTCAAAAAGAACCTCGACCTGATGGTTGGGCTCTATTTCAACTACAGCATCAACTCGTGCCACAAGGCCAGCAGCGATGCGCTCGGCTTCTATACCGAAGGCGCGAGCCCCGACTACTATTCGGGTTTCATGAATCAGTACAAAGGCTTGCCCAATTCCACGCAAATAGAGGCCATGCGCCCCTACGCCGTGGGTGTGAAAGTGGGCTTGCATTGGCACTATGTGAAAAAGGAGAAACCGCGCCCCGTGGTTTACGAGCGCGTGCTGCGCAATGACACCACCATCGCCTATGTCGACCGCTACGACACCATTCAAGTGGTGGAATACGACACCATTTTGCACCCGATCAACGCCATCAAACAGTTGCAGTTGAACTCCATCATCTGGTTCGACCTCGACGACTACACACCCAAACTCGACCCGCCCGACATGCTCGACAATCTGGCCGATATCTTGGTGAAAAATCCCGAAATTCGCATCGAAGTGAACGGCCACACCTGCGGATTGGGCGGCTTGGAATACAACAAACGCCTTTCGCTGAAACGTGCCAACGCCGTGGCCAACCTGCTGCTGAAGAAGGGCGTGAAACGCGAACAACTCGTCGTTCAGGGCTTCGGACAGAGCAAACCCTACTACAGCGAGTCGCACCAACTCTATCTCGACAGGCGCGTGGAGATAAAACCGATTGAAGAAAAGAAATAACCCAAAGAAAAAATAGAAAAACCATGAAAAAGAGCATATTATTGGGACTGCTGATAAGCGTAAGTTGCTATGTCTGGGCAACAGATATTCCTGCCGGTACTCTCTTGTATCTCGATGTAACCAACTCTGGTTGGAAATCGAATAAGTATTTTTCGGCTTACTTTTGGAATGATAACACCGACGGAAACTATGTTTCGATGAGTGCCGTAGAAGGGCAGACCGGCATATACAGTGTAACGGCTCCCTCTGGGAAAGCGAGTTGGGGAAATGTGATATTCCGTTGCCACGATACGCAGCAGCCCGCTTCGGGAACAGGTTGGGGCTCTGCAGGCGGACAGACCGAAGATTTGACGTGGAATGGCGAAAATTGTTATTCGAAACAACGTGGAACGTTTGTACACTGGGAAATTCCATGCAACACGGATGTGATTGCCATTGATACCGTGATTTGCGACAGCAAACTGCCACTCAGTTGGCATGGTTTTACCTTTACGCAAGCAGGTTCGCAGAGCAAATCGATTAAAACTAGCGATGGCAAGTGCGACAGCATTCGCTGGGACTATATTTTGCGGACACGCGATTGTGGCTCGGACATCGTACACGACACCATTCGCATTTGCTTGGGCGCAACACGAACCCTGACGACAACCAATTCGGGCGATGCCTACGAGTGGAGCACGGGCGGAACAAATCAATCCATCACCTTTGCCCCCACGGCGGTAGGAACCTACGAAGTAACCTGCAATGTCGGCACAGTGGGCGAGGTGAAGTTGGACAAAAACATTATCCAAAATGGCGATTTCGAAGACATATCGAGCCAATGCCCGTACAACGGCTTCACCAGCGATTATGAATGCTACGGCGTGGACGAGGGTTTCGCTATGTACAAGTCGTATCGCGGCTTTTACAAGATAGATAAAGGACCAGCTTATGGAATCAATCCACATGGCGGCACATACATGCTCAACTGCGATGGCGACGAGTACCAAAAAACGGCGTGGTCGGCCGAGACAACAGAGCCGATTGTTCGCGGCAAGCAATACCGCTTCTCCTATTGGGCAGCCTGCCTATTTGAACCATCATCTGAGCCAAATCCTGCGAAATTGGCCTTCTACATCGAGTACAACGGCAAGGTGGAAACGCTTATTCCAGAAGTAGAGCTGCCGAAAGTCAAAGGTTGGTACCAATATGGACAGAATCTCAGTTGGACAGCACCCGAAACGGCGGCTTCGGCACGCATCTATCTAGTGGATAATTGCGATAAAAACAGCGGTAACGATTTCTCGTTGGACGATATCGTCTTTCAACCGCTTTTTGGCGAGGAGAGCGCAAAGGTGGAGGTGTTCCACATTGTAGTGGACGACTGCGCAAATCCATGCCCCGAAGTCAAACGCGACTCGGTACACAAAGAGATTTGCGATACGCTTTTGCCTTATACGTGGGCGGGACACACGTTTGTGAAGGACGAAATTTACCAATACATGGAGAGAAGCCCGCGCGGGTGCGACAGCATTCTGCACATCTACCACCTCGAAACCATTTCGTGCGCCGTTGAACCCGACGAACCCGATGCACCCGATACACCCGATACGCCAACTACTACTTTGGAGGTTTGCATAGGCGAGCAGACGACGCTTACCGCCAGTGCCACAGGCGAGAGCTACAGTTACCTCTGGTCGCCAGGCGGCGAAACCACGCCGAGCATCACCGTCGCTGTCGATGCCGAGGGCAAAACCACCTACACCTGCACGGTAACCCGAGGCAACACCACGAACCGTGGCAATCTGCTCACGGCAGGCGGCTTCGAGTTCCCGCCGTCGAGCCCTGTCCGTAAGGCGGTGAACGAGTTGGGACAAACCATTTCGTACGATTATTCAGATTTTCAAACTGATGGGAAATGCGAGTATGGTCAGACTACAACTTCAAAAAATCCAAATAACATTAAACCAGACTATTTCTCTAATCTATCGCCGACAGAAGGTGAATGGATGCTTGTATGTGATGGTGGCAGAGATACAATTACAGTTTGGAGCGCAAGTGGATTAAAATTGAATGCTGGTGATACTTACGATTTTAGTTGTACAGTTGCTAATATCGATAAAAACTATGCAGCACCAAAACATAAACGACCTGAATTGAGTTTTGTGATTAAAAATTTATCGGGAATGGAAAGTGATACCATATTGAAATTTATGGCACCACAACAAGATGGAAAATGGGAAAGCAAAAGAGCATTATATACGCCTAAGAATGATATGACTTGCAAAATTTCAATTGCTAATCATGTTGGGGGCGAAGACGGTAATGATTTTGCAATTGATAGTATTCATTTTCGTAATACGCGTGAAGATGGCACCGACACCATTGCCACCGAGCAGTTTGTGGTGATTGGCAAAGATTGCACCGAGCCCACGCCCGATTGCCGTGCCGATTTGGTCTATGCCAAATGGACAGATGTCATCTTTTGCAGCAACGCCACGGGCGAATTTGTGGCCTATCAGTGGTACAAGGACAGCGTAGCCATCGACGGCGCAGTGAAACAGTACTACTACAATCCGACCGACGGCTTGGCGGGCGCAAGTTACATGGTATGCGCCACCACCACTTCGGGCGCGCAGGTCTGCTCCTGCTCGACGGAATACAGTGTCATTCCGCGCAGTGCCGATAGTCAGCCAGCGCAAAACAGCGTGTCGGTGAGCGCAGCCAAAGGCATCATCACCATCGAGCAGACGGACGAGAGCCTTTTGCGCATTCGTCTGCTCACCACCACGGGCATCACCATTGCCGAGACCGAAACGCAATCGCTCAACTACACGCTGCCCGTAACCGTCCTGAACGGAGCCTACATCGTGTCCGTTTGCAATGCCGAAGGCTGCACCGTGAAGAAAGTCATGCTCACAAAATAAAAATTCGTAAATCTGTAAATAACGACCTCTCACCTATAACCTTTTGTCTTGCGACTTGCTACTCATATCTTGCTACTAATCTGAATTTTGAAATCTGAAATTCCACATCTCCGTTTCGCGCTTATTGCAGCGTTGCTCCTATTGGTCGTTTGGCCGATAGGAGCGCGTTCGCGTCTGCCCAAAAGCAACAAACTGACGGGCTCTTCGCTCGAAATGGGCGTGGGGGCAGGGTGGAGCACTATCGGCTACTCGTTGACCGACGGCAGCAATACGGGCGCAGCGCATTTTTCGGCGCACGTAGGCTATTCCTACTTTTTCAATCGCTACGTCGGGCTGGGCTTCGGTGTCGATTTTGCGCGCTATGGCGCATCGGCCTACTATGGCAATACGCTATTTACGTGGGGCGGCGACGGCGTGTTCGACAGCGACGGCGAAGCCTATACGCACCGAACGCAGTTAGACCATTGGCGCGAAACGCAAAGCCTCTATGCCGTGAGCGTGCCGCTGGTGGTGCAGTTCGCCGTGCCGATAAACCGTTCGCTGCAGTTCATGGCCGATGTGGGCGTGCGTTACGCCCATTTCGTCGCATCGGGCTATTCGGCTTCGGGCAACATCACCCACACGGGCTACTATCCCAAGTGGCAACTCACGCTCGACAATATGCCGCCCTACGGATTCTACACCACGTCCGACTTTTCGCCTTCGGGCAAGTTGAACAACAAACCGTTCAGCATCAATCTGATAGCGAAATTTGGCATCGTCGTGCCGCTGAACAAACGCTGGGATTTGACCGCCAAAGCCTATCTCGACTATGGTTTGACGCGCGCACTCGACCTCGAAGAGAACGCCCAGCCGCTGGGCTTTCGCAACGATAGAGAGGGCATGGCCGAGATTCATTCGTTCATGAACGACTACTCCACAGTGCTTGCCACCAACCAAGTGAATGGCGGGCGTGCCAATGTGTTGGCCGTTGGCGTGGAGATAGGCGTGCGCTTCAAACTGACCGAACCGCGCCGTTGCCACTGCCTACGCTCCCACAAGGTCGCCTTCAAACCCTCCACACACCGCCGCCGCAGGTAAAAAAGTGTGAAAGTGCGAAAGTGTGAAAGTGCGAAAGTGTATAAAGTGGAAAGTGTATAAAGTTGAAAGTTATTGCAGATTTGATGATTTGGTTATTTGAAAATTGATTGGATAATTGGAAATTGAGTAATTAGATAATTTTCTTGCTACTGAAAATATGTTGATTTGGTTGAATCAACAATTTGGTTATTTGGTCGCACGGGATTTACAATCCCGTGCTTTTTTTATCTGCGGATTTGCAATCCGCAACCAACTTGTTACAATTATTCATTGTCAATTATCCATTGTTAATTCGCTGCGCGCATTTTTTCTCCGCTCGGCATTGTCCAAACGAGTTTGGCACTGCTCTCGCTTAACGGAAAAATTGTCAATTAAAAACACTCTTCACTTCTAACTTCTCACTAAATTTTATCAAGCCGTGCTGGTAGGCGTAGAGCAGTTTTTTCAGGTTGCGCACCTGTTCCACGAGTTCTTTGCCGCGGTCGGTGTCGCGCACGAGCATGCGTTGTTTGCTCAAATCGACCAACTGCATGCGGCTGTGAATGTCGGAGCCCGATAGCACCGCCTGCTCGCGGCTTTCGAACTTCTCGTGCTCGATGAGTTGCATGCCGTGGCTGTTGTAGATGAGCGTGTAGCCCGCAATGCCCGTCTGCGCTTGGTAGGGCTTGGAGAATCCGCCGTCGATGACCAGCCGCAGGCCGCCCGCGCGTAGCGGCGATTCGCCTTTGAGCGTGCGCACGGGAATGTGGCCGTTGATGATGTGCGACTTTTCGGGGGCGAGGCCAAATTCGCGCAGAATGTTGCAGCAGATCTCGCTCGTGTTGGCAAGTTCGTAGTAGGCTCCTTTGGTCTCTTTGTACAGCGTTTTATCGTCGATGAAATAGCGTTCGAACGTGGTCATCTTGTCTTTGTTGTAGAGCGGCGAGCACGGTCCGCACCACAGGTACCACATATAGTCGAGTGCGCGCCGTTGCGTGGCCGAGTCGTGTGTGGCGTAGTAGGCTTGGCGTATTTCGCGGTCGATGCGCTCCATCAGGGCGCGCCCTTTCAGCGTTTCGCCAGCGATTTTCACCTCCTGAAACGAGCCGTCGGCATTGAGCGGAATGGCGGCGTGGTAGAGCAGACAATTGTTGCGCACCAAAAAGAGTGAACCGTGCTGATAGAGGCAGCGCAGGTGTTTTTGCAGTTTCTCGGAGCGGCGGAACGAACGCGCCAACTGGTCGACCAATTGCTGTTCTTCGGCCGAAAGCGCGTATGGGTCGTTGGGGTCGAGCGTGGGCAGATTCTTGTCGAGCAGTTCGTACTCCTTGCCGCCGACGACGATGGTGCCGCGCTCCTTGTCGATGAGGTGGAGCAGCAGACGGTCGTCCATCTGGTAGTCGGGATTGCGCTTGATAATCTGCCCTTCGAGTTTGAACTGTATGATGCTGATGGCTTTGTGCATTTTTGCCATCAGACCTGCCGAGCGTGTCAGGCGCGGGTTGTTTTCGAAATCTTTGGTCTGAAACACGGTGCAAGGGTCGTCGCCGTAGGTGTTCATGGCGAAGTTGGCCAGCGGCAGCAGGTTGATGCTGTAGTCCTCTTCGAGCGTTTCCACGTTGGCGTAGCGTATCGATACGCGCAACACGGTGGCTATCAGTGCCAGATTGCCGGCCGCCGCGCCCATCCACTCGATGTCGTGGTTGCCCCATTGTATGTCGAAATCGTGATAGGTCGAGAGAATCTCCATGATTTTGCAGGCTCCTGGGCCGCGGTCGAATATGTCGCCCACGATGTGCAGCGTGTCGATGGCGAAACCGTGTATCACATAGCAGATGGCGATGATGAGCCCTTCGGCGCGCCCCGTGGCGATGATGGCATCGATGATGGCATCGGAATAACTCTGACGGTCGGGCTCGGCGGTCGATTCGTGCAGCAACTCCTCGATGACGTAGGCAAAATCTTTTGGCAGCATTTTGCGCACTTTCGAACGCGTATATTTCACCGTTACGGCGCGCGTAACCTCCACTATCTGTTGCAGCCGCCGGCGGTAGAGCGGCTCCATGGCCACGCCTTGCGCATGGTAGTAGGCCAAACGCTCGTCGGGGTAGTATATCAGGGCGCAGAGCGCGCGCTTCTCCTCTTCGCACAGGCGGTCGCCGAAGGTGTCGTCCACCTTGCGCCGAATGACCCCCGACGCATTTTTCACAATGTGTATGAAGGCGTTTGCGCTGCCGTGCAAGTCCGACAGGAAATGTTCCGTGCCTTTGGGCAGGCTCAAAATGGCTTCGAGATTCACAATCTCGGTCGTAACCGACGAGATGGTCGGGAATTTTTCGGCCAGCAGACTCAAATAACGTTCGTCGGTTCTGATTTCGTCGATGGTTGTTGACATAGCAAACTGTTTTTCAGTGGTACAATCTGCAAAGATAACAATTTTTTTTGGTTGGTAACAGATTGACAAATAGTAGCAAGTAGCAAGTAGCAAGAAAAAGGTGAGAGGTTATAGGTTATAGGTTATAGGTGAGAGAACAAAGACGAAATTAGTGTGAAAGTTTGAAAGTATAAAAGCGCGAAAGTAGGGTCGCATCAATTGCGCCCGAAAAATTCAATCATTCAATGATTCAGTGATTCAATCATTATATTGCGCCCGTCGCGGATTACAAATCCGCATGTAAAAGAAGCACGGGATTGCAAATCCCGTGCGACCGAATAACCCAAAAACTTAGGAACAAAAATTGCGATAGCAATTTTGAGAAACAATGAGAAACGTGCGCAGCACAAAAAACAATCTTCAAATTTTCAAATCTTCAAACGTGAAACAGGGGGATAAGATGGGGGCCTTGTTATTTCAGCACTTTGGGGCGCGTTTTGTAGCGGATGGTGCTGGCTTCGGTAGCGAAGAGTGTGGCCTCGTCGGCGGTGTCGAAGGTGATGGTCGATGCTTCGGAGGCGGTCAAGGTCATGCGGCTGGCCGAACCGAGCAGAATGGTCGAGGCACCATCGGCTGCGGCGGCTATCTCGTCGGCTGCGAGTTGTGTCAGATTCACACGACTGGCTTCGTCGGCTTCGATGGCGACGCTCTTGGCTGTGCCGCGCAGCGTGATGTCGCTTGCGCTGTTCGCCTCGATGGTTGTGTGGTCGAGCGTGAGCGCGCCGTCGCATGCGATGCGTGCTGCCTCACTGGCTTCGATATGTTGATAACTTGGCGCGCAGACGTAGGCCACTACATGGTGTTGGTGGTCGCCTTCGAGGTGCAGAACGCCCTTTTTGACCACGACTCTCACTTGGCGCAATTCGTCGGGAAGGGCTTTGATAGCCACCGAACACGAGTCGCTCTGCGTGAGCCGCACATCGATAGCATCGCTCACTTCGATGCCTGCGAATGGGGTGCAATTGCGTTGTTCAGTTACCCATTCGCCGTCGGAATCGTATTGGTCGTTGAGCACCATGCCGATGCGTGCAAGGTCGTTGGCACTGAACGTGTGGTGTGTGCCGCAGTAGATGGCCGTGCCGATGAGCATGGCGAGGCTCACCAGCCACACAATCAGCAGAGTCCAGCCCACCCAGTGGTGGCGCGGCGCTGGTCTGTTGCGGCTCACGAGGCGTACGCAGGCTATCGTCAGGCCGATGGCGGGGCAGAGTAGTAGCAGTGTTGCGCTCACCAGCAGGGCGATGCCGTAGATGTCGCCTATCGATGTGTGGAACAGGTCGGCATACATACCTCCGCCGCCCACAAGCACCACAAAAATGGCTGCCAACGCGCAGATGGCGGCGGCAAACAGCACGAATCCCACCAATCCGCAGGCGACGATGAGCAGAATTTTCACCAGCCAGAGAATGATGTTGCCCAAGCGCGAGCCCACGTGTTGCGCCGTGTCTTTGAAACGGTCGGACACGATGTATTTTCTGATGTTTTCCAAGTTGGGTTCGATGCCGCGCATCTCCAGTTTTTGTGCGGCTGTTTTGGCTTCGGGCAGCAGCAGCCAAAGCACGAGGTAGATGGGTATTATCCAGCCAAAACCGAGCAGCAGCACCATCACAAACAGTAGCCGCACGGCGGTAACGTCCCAGCCCAAGTAGGCCGCCACGCCCGATGCCACGCCGCCCAACATTTGGTCGTCGGTGTTGCGGTAGAGTTTGCGGAATTTGCGCTTCTGTTTTTTGTCGGTTGGCTCTTGTGGCGGCGTGGTGGTGTCGTCGTTGTCGCTGTCGAACTGTTCGGGCTGTCCCAGCGTTTCGACGATGGCGGCCACGTCGGCATTGTCGACCACATTGCGGCCTTGCAACCGTTCGGTGAAGAGTTCGGCGATGCGCGCTTCGATGTCGCGCATTATCTCGCTGCGCTCGTCGTCGGCAAAGCGTGCCGACACCCTGTCCAGATAGGTGTTGAGCGTTTCGTAGGCATCGTTGTCGATGTTGAAAACATAACCGTTCAGGTTGATTGTCAGAGTCTTTTTCATATTTTTGTTTATTTGAAAGTTTTAGTTGATTGATTGGATAATTCTTCATTCTTAATTAAAATCCAACCCCTCCGCTTCGCTCGTCCCCTTGCAAAGGGGACAGGTTCGCGCCGATGTTGATTCAGTCCTCTCCCCTTTTCAAGTGGAGTACCTGCGAAGCAGGGGTAGGGTTCTATGTCAATTGATAATGTGCAATGGATAATTGACAATAAAAAAATACGACAATCTGAAATTTGGAATTTGAAATTTGAAATTTGAAATCTGAAATTTCTGTGCGCTCTACTTTCACACTTTCACACTAATTTATCTTGCGACTTGTGTCTTGCTACTAGAAAAATTTGAAGATTTGAAGATTTGAAGATTTGAAAATTTGAAAATTAAGGCGTTTCGCTTACCGACAATTTGAAAATTGATTAAATAATTGGAAATTAAATAATTAGATAATGAAAAAGTCTTTGCTCTTTGTTCTTTGTTCTGTGCTCTTTGTTCTTTGTTCTGTGCTCTTTGTTCTCTCACCTATAACCTCTCACCTATAACCTTTTCTTGTTACTTGCTACTTGCTACTAATTGTCAATCTTTATTCGTGGTGTTTTTCACTTTTTTGACGATGGTGCCGATGTTTTTCCATTCGCGCTCCAAGGCTTCCAAGTATTCCACGCCGCGCGGCGTGAGCGAATAGTATTTGCGCGGCGGCCCTTGCGGCGACTCTTCCCACTCGTAACTCAAAATGCCGTTGTTTTTTAGCCGCGTGAGCATGGGGTAGAGCGTGCCTTCGACCACAATCAGGCTGGCGTTGCGCAGTTCGGCGATGATGTCGGGCGCATAACGCCGCTTCTGTCTGATGGTTTGCAGTACGATAAATTCCATACACGTTTTGCGCAGTTGCTGTCTAAAATTTTCGGCTTCCATGGTCTGTTTTTTCGTTTGTTTTTTCAGGTTTTTTCTAAAAATTGCTTGTTCGGCATTGTTTTCGACTGCAAAGTTATAGTAAAAAACAATACCTTGTTTGCGCAAAGTATATTTTTTTGCAAGAAATCTATTATTTTGCTGATAATCAGCGTGCAAAAAGTGGCGTTTTTCGGCGTAATTTTCGATTTTTCTATCGCTTTTGGGGACAAAAACGAGTTATTGGCGGGGCAAAATGTCGCTTTTTTTCGGTTTCGGTCGGTCGATTTGTAAAAATAGTAGGGTAGAGGTGGGCGCATTTGGCTGTAGTAAGAAAAATGCGTACCTTTGCAGGTTGTAACAAAATGAAGAAAACTATGGCATCGAGAAAAATGCAATTGCTCGAAAGCGACATTTTTTCGCATCTCGCATCGCTCAAGTATATGCCCCGCTGGATAGTGCTTGTGTACGATGTAGCCACGTGTTGTGTGGCGTTTTTGCTGGCATGTTTTTTGGCGCGACAGTCGTATGCGGCTGTCCCCGATTTTCATTCGGCGTGGCCGTTTGGGTGGCTGGTGTTGCTGTTTGTGTCCATCGTGGTGGTGTCGTTTTGGGCGTTTCACACCTATTCGGGCATTTTGCGCTATTCGAGTTTTGTCGATATTGTGAAACTGCTTGCAGCGATTTTGTTGCAGGTGGTGCTGTTGTACACTGCCAATTGGATTTGTCTGTTGGTAACGGACAAGATGCTTTTCATGCGTCTGTCGATAGTGTTCTATGCCATCGTGGGCTTTTTGCTGCTGGTGATGTTGCGCCTGATAGTGAAACTTTTGTTCGACTATCTCATCGTCAATAGCGGCACGATGAAGCCGGTGGCGGTCTATGGCACCAAGTCGGCCGGCATCGGCATCGCCAAGTTGATTCGCTCGTCGGAGTCGCTCAAGTTTCGTCTGTCCGCCTTTCTCGACGACGATATCGAGGGCAATGGCAAACGCATTTTCAGCGTGCCGGTGGTCTCCACGCGCGACACCAAACGTATGCTCAATACGCTGAAAAAACGCAAGATACGCACGGTCATCGTGTCGCCACTGAAGATGGCTACGCTCAATCCCGAAAAGGATTTGGACGTGTTTATCGAGAACAACATCGAGATTCTGACCGTGCCCGACGTGAGCGAATGGCACGAGGGCAGCAAGTTTGTGAAACACGATTTCAAGAATATCCGCATCGAAGATCTGCTCAATCGGCTGCCAATCAACATCGGCAAAGAACACATCGTGGAGCAGGTGGCGGGCAAAGTCATCATGATAACGGGTGCGGCGGGCTCGATAGGCTCCGAAATTGTGCGCCAACTGACTCAATATCAGCCTCAACTGCTGGTGCTGTACGACAACGCCGAAACACCGCTGCACAATCTGAAACTCGAACTCGACGAGATGAAAACGGTCTGCCCGTACGTTCTGTGCATAGGCGACATGCGCAACCGCAAACGCCTTACCGACGTCATCGAAACCTATAAACCGAACATCATCTACCACGCGGCGGCCTACAAACATGTGCCGATGATGGAGGACAATCCGTGCGAATGCATCATTGCCAACGTGATGGGAACGTGCTACATCGCCGACTTGGCGGTGGAGTACGGCGTGGAAAAATTTGTAATGGTTTCGACCGACAAAGCCGTGAACCCCACCAACGTGATGGGTGCCTCGAAACGCATTGCCGAGATTTATGTGCAGTCGCTTTTCAAGAAAAACGTGCAGGAAAATCCGAACACCACCAAATTCATCACCACGCGTTTCGGCAACGTGCTTGGCTCGAACGGCTCGGTGATTCCGCTGTTCCGCCATCAGATAGAGCAGGGTGGACCGGTAACCGTAACCCACCCCGACATCATTCGCTACTTCATGACCATTCCCGAAGCCTGCCAACTGGTGCTCGAGGCCGGTTCGATGGGCAAAGGCGGCGAGATATTCATCTTCGACATGGGACGGCCGGTGAAAATAGCCGATTTGGCGCGCAAAATGATACGTTTGGCGGGTTATCGCCCCGAAATAGACATACCGATAACCTACACAGGATTGCGCCCTGGCGAAAAACTCTACGAAGAGTTGCTGAATGTGAAAGAATCGACGCAGCCCACTTACAACGAGAAGATTCTGATAGCCAAAGTGCGCGAATACAACTTCGACGAAGTGGCCAAAGATATCGACGCGCTCGTCGAATACGCCTATCTGTACAAGAATTTCATGGTTGTGTCGCAAATGAAGCACATTGTGCCGGAATATATCAGCAAAAATTCGCAGTACGAACGCCTCGACATTTCAAATACCCCCCCCCGCTAACAACTTGGAAATGAGCGAGTTAGATGATTGCGCGGAGCGCAATTAGCAGTTAGTAGTGAGTAGTTAGAAGTGAGAAATTAGGAGGGAGGAGTGAGGAGTGAGGAGTGAGAAATGAGAAGTTGTTGGGCACGAACAATTCTTCATTCTTAATTATTAATTGAAATCCAACCCCTACCCCCACTGGCGTGGGTACTCCCCCTATCTGCTGCGCAGCAGGGGGAGAGAATGCACCAAATTCTGTCCCTCTGCCGAGCGTAGCGAGGATAGGGGGACGAGAGCCGTAAGGCTCGGAGGGGGTTAAAACCTAATTAAGAATTAAGAATTTTTTCGGTAAGCGAGGGCAGAGTCAAACTTGTTTGAACTATGCCGAGCGTAGAAAAAATGCGCGCAGCGAATTAAGAATTTTTTCAAATAACCAAATCACCAAATCACCAGAAACCCAGAAACAGCGCGAAGCGCGAGAAACATAGAAACTTAGAAACGCGCGCAGCGCACCAATCAACCAATCAACCAATCAACCAAATCCCAATGTCCGATATATTGCAATTTTTGTATCAGCACCCTTACCTGTTTGCTTTGCTGACGGCCTGTTTTGGGGCTGCGTTCATGCCGACGGTGATACGTGTGGCACGCGAGAAAAACTTCGTGGTGAAGCCCAACAAACGCACGTCGCATGTGGGGGCGATTCCAGCCGTGGGCGGATTGGACATATTCATCTCCTTCATCATTTTCTTTGTCATTTTCGCCTTCAATCATCTGCCGCAGTCGCACTATCTGTTGGTGGGCGTTACGCTCATTCTGATAGTCGGTTTTGTCGACGACCTCATCGATTTGAGTGTGCTTGGCAAATTGTTTGGCGAGGTGGTGGCCGCCCTGTTTCTGATAATTTTTGCCGATGTGCGCATGCCGAGCCTGTTCGGGCTGTTCGGCATCGGCGAATTGCCGTTGGTGTGGAGTTACGTCTGCTCGTTTGCCACGTTCATCGTCATCACCAATGCGCTGAATCTGATTGACGGCATCGACGGTTTGGCATCGGGTTTGGGAATGCTCTATTGCCTGTTGTTTGCCATCTATTTTCAGTTGGTGGGCGATTTGAACATGGCCATGCTCGGCTACGCCTTGTTGGGCGCGTTGGCGGTGTTCTTTTGCTACAACGTGTTTGGCGGCACGCGTCGCAAAGTGTTTATGGGCGATGCTGGCTCGTTGCTTTTGGGATTCATGGTGTCGTGGTTTGTGTTCCGTTTCATGCAGTTGAACGCTGCGCCCGAAACGCCAGCCGCGTTCCGCTTTCCCGCTGCGCCGGCGGTGGCTTTCTGCATCTTGTTTGTGCCGCTGTTCGACACGCTGCGCGTCATGCTGACACGCATCAAGAAGCACTGCTCGCCCTTCACCGCCGATCGCAACCACATACACCATCTGCTGTTGAGTCTTGGCCTGCAGCACAAGCAGGTTACGCTTGTGCTGTTTTGCGTGTCGCTGCTGTTTTGCGCCTTGGCATTTGTCGGGCGCACGTGGCGCAACGAGTGGCTGCTGTTGGTGGCTTTCGTGCTGGGAACTGCACTGACACTTTTGGTGTGGCGGCTGGTCGATAGGCACAAAAAACGTGAAAATGCGATGATGCAATGAGAATTTTTTCATAACTTTGCATTGAGAATACATTTTTGAGATAGAGACAAACGAAATTTGAGATTTACAAACAACTATATGGAACAGAAATATAAAATTGCGGTAGTCGGCTTAGGCTATGTCGGATTACCTCTCGCAGTGGAATACGGCAAGAAGTACCG
>CAVKQB010000011.1:0-48304 GCA_963658575.1 Leyella stercorea
CAATCATTCAATAATTCAGTGATTCAATGATTCAATTCTGTCCCTCTGCCGAGCGGAGCGAGGATAGGGGGACGAGGAGCGCAGCGACGGAGGGGGTTTGATGTCAATGAATAATACCAAAATCAAATAACCAAATCCACAAATCCACAATAACTTTATAGACTTTTCACTTTATAAACTTTTCAAACTTTCACACTAAATTTGTCTTGCTACTAATTTGAAACGATTTTTTGCACTTCGGCCGAAAATTCGTAACTTTGCTGGTTAAAGTAACTCAGACCGATGGTTCTCAACTACATTTGGATAGGATTCGTGCTGATAGCCGTGCTGGTAGCCCTGTTGCAACTGTGCATTGCAGGCGACGGCACCGCCCTGAACGCCGTGATGGACTCGCTTTTTGCGTCGGCGCGCACAGGTTTCGAAGTTTCGATTGGCCTCACGGGCGTGCTGGCGTTGTGGCTCGGCATCATGAAGATAGGCGAACGCGGCGGCGCAGTGGGTTTTCTGTCGCGCGTAACGGCACCATTTTTCAGCAAAATCTTCCCCGAAGTGCCGAAAGGCCACCCCGCCATGGGCACGATGTTCATGAATCTGTCGGCCAACATGCTCGGCCTCGACAATGCCGCCACGCCGCTCGGGCTGAAGGCGATGAAGGAGTTGCAGGAGCTGAATCCGAAGAAAGACACCGCCTCGAACGCCGAAATCATGTTTCTGGTGCTGAACACATCGGGGCTGACGCTGATTCCGATAACCATCATGACCTACCGCGCGCAGTACGGTGCCGCCAATCCGAGCGATGTATTTCTGCCCATTCTGATGGCGACCTATTTTTCATCGTTGGTGGGATTTGTGGCGGTGGCTGTGGCGCAGAAAATCAACCTTCTCCAGCGCAACATCGTGCT
Organism: Leyella stercorea; assembly: GCA_963658575.1. Lineage (GTDB taxonomy): Bacteria > Bacteroidota > Bacteroidia > Bacteroidales > Paludibacteraceae > W0P28-013. The sequence goes on from CAVKQB010000011.1 coordinate 903, forward strand.
GACCATCGGCGGGCTCACCGCCTTGATTGTGGGGCTGATAGCCATATTCTCGCAGATGGACCGCGAAAGCATGACGGTCTGCTCCACCATCATCACCAGTGTAACGCTACTCGGCATCATCTGTGCGTTCGTCATCGCTGGCGTGGTGAAGAAAATCAACGTGTACGATGCGTTTGTCGAGGGCGCGAAGGACGGCTTCAAGGTGGCAGTCGGCATCATTCCGTACCTCATCGCCATTTTGGTGGGCATCGGCATGTTTCGTGCTTCGGGCGCGATGGATTGGCTGCTTCAAGGCATCGCGTGGCTGTTTGCTGCCATCGGTTGCGACACCGATTTTGTGGGTGCTCTGCCCACGGCGTTGATGAAGCCGCTCAGCGGCAGCGGCGCACGCGGCATGATGCTCGATGCGATGGGCTCGTACGGCGCCGATTCGTTTGTCGGGCGGCTGTCGTGCATCGTGCAAGGATCGACCGACACCACATTCTACATTCTTGCGCTCTACTTCGGCTCGGTGGGCATCACCAAGACACGCAACGCGCTGGTTTGCGGGCTTCTGGCCGACTTTGCCGGCATCGTAGCGGCAATACTGATTGGCTACCTATTCTTTCATTAATGAAGAATGAATAATTAAGAATGAATAATAACTTGAAGATTGTTTCGACGATATGATAACGTACAATACCGAAAATGTGAAAATGCCTGCGCTGAAGAAACGCGAAACGAACGCTTGGATTCGCGCGGTGGCCGCCAAATACGGCAAAAAAGTGGGCGAAGTGGCGTACATCTTTTGCGACGACGCAAAAATTCTGGAGGTGAATCGCCACTACCTGCAACACGACTACTACACCGACATCATCACGTTCGACTACTGCGAGGGCGACACGTTGCACGGCGACATATTTGTGAGTCTCGATACGGTGCGCAGCAACGCGCTTGAGTTCGGCGCGACGTTCGACGACGAGTTGCACCGCATTCTGATTCACGGCATTCTGCACCTATGCGGACAAAACGACAAAACTCCCACCGACCACGCCGAGATGACACGCAAAGAGAACGATGCGCTGAACAGTCGTCGGGCATAAAACCGCCATTTTCATGAAAAAAACGCTACAAAAAATAGGAGGCTTCCGCGCGTTGGCACTGTATGTGCTGGCCGGTGCATTGGCCTTGTCGTGCGCCAACCGAGGCGGCGGCCCGCAAGGCGGCCCCAAGGACGAAACGCCGCCCATTCCCTTGAGCAGCAAGCCGCAGAACGGCGCGCGCAACTTCGGCAAACAGGAGATCGAAATCACATTCGACGAAATAGTGGTGCTCGAAAAAGCCTACGACAAAGTGGTGGTTTCGCCGCCGCAAGACAAAGCGCACACCGCCAAAGCCTACGGCAAAAAAGTGGTGGTCGAACTGGCCGATTCGCTCCGCCCAAACTGCACCTACATCATCGATTTTGCCGATGCCATCGTCGATAACAACGAGAAAAATCCGCTCAAAGACTATTACTTCACCTTTTCGACGGGCAATATCATCGATTCGCTGATGATTGGCGGCATGGTGCTCGACGCACACACGCTCAACCCCGTCGAAGGCCTTGTGGTGGGCGTTCACACCAACCACGCCGACACAGCTTTCGTTGCGCTGCCATTCGACCGCATAGCGAAAACCGACAAAGATGGCCGCTTTTGGCTGAAAGGCCTGCCCGAAGGGCGTTACAAGATATACGCGCTCGGCGACCAAAACAACAATTACCGTTACGACCAGCCCACCGAGACGGCCGCGTTTCTGGACTCGATAATCGTGCCGAAAATCGAGTTCACCGAAGAGCCGGACACCGTTTGGCGCGATTCGGTTACCATCGACACGGTGATGACACACCTGCACCCGAAATACACCAACGGCATCGTGTTGCGCAGTTTCGCCGCCGATTTTCACCGCCAAAATTTCATCAAAGCCACACGCACGGCGCAGCACTCGCTGACACTCTATTTCACCGCAGCAGTCGATTCGCTGCCGCACATCGAGCCGCTGAATTTTGCGATTGACAGCACTTGCCTCTTGCAACAGAACGCCACGCGCGACACGCTCACCTACTGGTTTGCCGACACGCTCGTGTGGCAGCACGACACGCTCTCGTATGCGCTGACCTATCAGAAAACCGACTCGCTCGAACAACTTGTGTGGCAAACCGACACACTCAACTCCATATTTCGGCACAAAAAGGCGGACAGCAAAACCACTTCGCGCCGCAAAAAGGACGACGAAGAGAACAAGCCGAAAAAGACCGAATTTCTGAAAGTCAATGCCAACGTCTCGAGCACGTTCGACCTCTACAACCCCGTGCGGCTCACGTTCGACGTGCCAACAACGTACGACGCGACGAAGCAACTGCTTGTCGAACAGCAAGTTGACACGCTTTGGCAGCCCATCGATGCGCCGTTGTGCCGTGCCGACAGTTTGGGCATGACCTACGAAATACGCTATGCGTGGCAACCCGAAAAAAGTTACCGCATCACCGTCGATTCGGCGGCGTTTGTCGGGCTGACGGGGCTGCACACCAACCGAATAGAGAAAACGCTGACGGTCAAATCGCTCGAAAGTTACGCCACGTTCTACCTGATTTTCCCCCATCTGCAGGGGAATGAGATTGTGGAACTGCTCGACAAGAGCGAAAACGTATTGCGCACCCTGCCCGCCCAATCCGAAACCGTGTTCGAATATCTGAATCCGGGCGACTATTTTCTGCGCCTTTTCGTCGATACCAACGGCAACGGGCTCTGGGACACAGGCAATTACGACGAGCACCGGCAGCCCGAAGAGGTCTACTATTTCCCCTACAAACTCTCGATGCGCGCCTTTTGGGACATCGAAGAGACGTGGGATTACAACGCCCTGCCCATCGAACAACAAAAGCCCAAAGAGTTGATAGAAGCAACCGCCAAAAAGAAAGACAACCGCAAGTAGTAATTTAGTGAGAAAGTGGGAAAGTTTATAAAGTTTATCAAGTCTATAAAGTCTATAAAGTGAAAAGTCTATAAAGTTGTTGTGGATTTGGGAATTATCTTTGCTCTTTGCTCTTTATTCTTTATTCTTTATTCTTTATTCTTTATTCTTTGTTCTCTCACCTATAACCTCTCAACTATAAACTCTTGCGACTTGCTACTTGTGTCTTGCTACTAAAACAGCGCGAAGCGCGAGAAACTTAAAAACTTAGAACCGTGCGCAGCACGAAAAACATTGAAAACCATGAAAATACTTATTGTCGACGATGAGCGCAGCATTCGCAACACGCTGAAAGACATTCTGGAGTTTGAAAAATACACGGTCGATGTGGCCGAAGACGGGCTGATTGCGCTCGAACGCGTGAAAACAGAGACCTACGACGCCATTTTTCTCGACATCAAAATGCCACAAATGGACGGCATCGAAGTGCTCGAAAAGATGCGCAACGACGGCATCGAAACGCCCATCGTGATGATTTCGGGGCACGGCAACATCGAAACGGCAGTGGAGTGCATCAAAAAGGGGGCGTACGACTTCATCGAAAAGCCCATCGACCTCAACCACCTGCTGGTGGTGGTGCGCAATGCCCTCGACAAGACAAACCTTGTGGCGCAAACCAAACTGCTCCGCAAAAAGGTCGACAAAAAATACGCCATGATTGGCGAATCGGCACCGATGCAGCAACTGCGCAACCTCATAGCCAAAGTGGCTCCGACCGATGCGCGCGTGCTCATCACGGGCGACAACGGCACTGGCAAAGAGGTAGTGGCACGGCAGATTTACGCGCTGAGCAGCCGCGCCGACGCGCCTTTTGTCGAGGTGAACTGCGCCGCCATTCCGTCAGAACTCATCGAGAGCGAACTCTTCGGACACGAAAAAGGCGCATTCACATCGGCCGTCAAAACACGCACGGGCAAATTCGAGCAGGCCAACAACGGCACCATTTTTCTCGACGAGATAGGCGACATGAGTCTCTCGGCACAAGCCAAAGTGCTGCGCTGCCTGCAAGAAAACACCATTTCGCCCGTCGGGAGCGACAAATTGGTGCGCATCAACGTGCGTGTCATCGCCGCCACCAACAAGGATTTGCGCCACGAGATAGACGAAGGCCGCTTCCGCGAAGACCTATTCCACCGCCTCAACGTGATTCCGATTCACGTGGCATCGCTCGCCGAACGCACCGACGACATTCCGCTGCTCATCGCGCATTTCGCCACGCAAATATGCGAAGAACAGGGCATCGCGCCCAAGACGTTTACCCCCGAAGCCATCAGGCTTTTGCAGCAACACACCTGGCACGGCAACATTCGCGAACTGCGCAACGTGGTCGAACGGCTCATCATACTTTCGGGCAAGGAAGTTACCGCCACCGATGTAGAACAATTCGCTTAAAAACAGAGAGAAAAATGGAAATCAAAATCGATAGTTTGGAGCATATCGACCAAGCAGCCCGACAATTTGTAGAGGCGATGGGCAACCGCACGCTTTTTGCCTTTTATGGCGAGATGGGAGCCGGCAAAACCACGTTTATCAAAGCCGTGTGCGAAGCACTCGGAGTGGTCGATATGGTCAATTCGCCCACATTTTCGATTGTGAACGACTACGCCACAGACCAAGGCGGGCACATCTACCACTTCGACTTCTACCGCCTGAAAACGCCGCGCGAGGCTCTCGATTTCGGCATCGAAGAGTATTTTGCCAGCGGGGCCATCTGTTTCATGGAGTGGCCAGAAATGATTGGAGACCTCCTCCCCGACGAGACCGTAAAAGTGCGCATCGCACTCGACGAGCGCGATGGCAGAACGGTGCAATTCTGAAAAAGAACTGCTATTATCTTATGGTATCGGCTTGGGCTTTGTATTTTTCGCCGCCCAGATAGTAGCCGCCTTTGGCCAATTTTATGGTCGCTTTGGATTGGTTGGGCGCAGCCACATCGGTAGAATAGAGCACTTTCGGTTTGTCGTCCGAAATCCACGAAATGTGGATATTGTAGTTGACGCGCTCGCGTTCGCCATCCTGATTGAGAACGCTGATGGGTACGTCAAATGTGCCTAGCGAAGCCGCCGAGAAATACGCGTTGGTAGCACCCGATTCCGTTACCGTTACCCACACATCGTTGATGGCGGTGCCGTTACTTTCCTTGATGGTTACTTTGCAATAGTTGCCACCGTCTATGGGCTCGCCTTTGAAATCTTCGCTGCAACTAACGAACAATGCGGCGCAGCCCAAGGCTACAATTGCGCTAAAGAGTTTGAGATTTTTCATGGTATGTTTTTTAGGTTATTTCTGCCAAAAATTCTGCCGCAAGCAATGCGGACGGAATCGGGAGCAAAGTTAGATATATTTTTTTTCTTTTGCAATAGTGTGCCCCAAAAAAAGAGCAGTGGGGTTGTAAGCCGGGTTCTGTTTTCAGCGCGAAACAGCTGAATGTCTGTCATTTATCTCGAACAAATGTCGCCATTTGCCTCTATCGGTCTACCCTCCGACATGGGGCGGGCCGCCCTCGTAGCGTCGGTCTGCTTGACCTTTCAACCCATGATGCGCCGTAGCCTCCGATGTCGCCACCGAAGCGGTGAGCTCTTACCTCGCCTGTTTCACCCTTGCCCGTAGGCGGTTTTCTTTCTGTAACGCTGCTTGAACCTCACAGCCCACTTCCCGTTAGGAAGCATGGTTGCCCTGTGTTGCCCGGACTTTCCTCGCTCGGCATGCGCCAAACGCGACAGACCGCCCCACTGTTCTCGGCTGCAAAAGTACAAAAAAAATGCCGCAAATTCCGTCGGCCGCACTCTTTTTTTTGATTTTTTGTTGTAATTTTGCTTCTACGAAAAAGATATCTTTCTTGATTATGGACAAAATCGTCATTTACCAGATTTTCACGCGTCTGTTCGGCAACAGCGGCGCAAACGTACCCAACGGCACCATCGAGCAAAACGGCTGCGCCAAATTCAGCCACTTCACTCCCAAAGTGCTAGCAGAACTCAAAAAATTGGGAGCAACGCACCTGTGGTACACGGGCGTGATAGAACACGCCACGCAGACCGACTACACACAATTTGGCATTCGTCGCGACCACAGCGGCGTGGTCAAAGGGCGTGCCGGCTCGCCGTATGCCATCAAAGATTACTACGATGTCGACCCCGATTTGGCCGACGATGTGCCGCACCGCATGGTCGAGTTCGAGCAGTTGGTGGCACGCACGCACAAGGCAGGGCTGAAGGTACTGATCGATTTTGTGCCGAACCATGTGGTGCGCACCTACCACAGCGACGTAAAACCCGAAACCGATTTCGGGCTGCACGACCGCACCGATTGGCATTTCGCGCCGCAAAACAACTTTTACTATTGTCCAAACACGCCATTTGCGCCGCAATTCGATGCGCAAGGCTACAACGAATTTCCCGCCAAAGCCACGGGCAACGACTGCTTTTCGCCCTCGCCCAGCCGAAACGATTGGTACGAAACCGTCAAACTCAACTACGGCATCGACTACACGGGCGGCGGCGCGCAACATTTCGACCCGATTCCCGACACGTGGCTGAAAATGCGCGATATTCTGCTCTTTTGGGCGGGCAAAGGCATCGACGGTTTCCGCTGCGACATGGCCGAAATGGTGCCCGTAGAATTTTGGCATTGGGCGATTGCCGACCTCAAGCGGCACTTCCCGCACCTGATTTTCGTGGCAGAAGTTTACAATCCCGCGCTATACCACAGTTACATTCACACTGGCGGATTCGACTATCTCTACGACAAAGTCGGGCTTTACGACTGCCTGCGCAGTGTGGTTTGCCACGGCGCATCGGCGCACAGCATCACGCAACAATGGCAGCACGTGTCCGACATTCAGCCGAACATGCTCCATTTTGTCGAGAACCACGACGAGCAACGCATCGCCTCCGACTTTTTTGCTGGCGATGCCGCCAAAGGTCGCCCTGCCATGATTGTGGCCGCCTGCATGAACACCAATCCTGTGATGATTTACGCCGGTCAGGAACTCGGCGAGCGCGGCATGGATGCCGAAGGCTTCAGCGGCCGCGACGGGCGCACCACCATTTTCGACTATTGGTCGGTAGGGACACTGGCGCGCTGGTACAACAACGGCAGATGCAGCAGTGCAAAATTGGACATTTCGGCACAAAATTTGCGGAAATTCTACGAAAGGCTTCTGAATCTGTGCCACACAGAGCGGGCGTTGCGCGAGGGCGGCTTTTTCGATTTGATGTACGTCAATGGGCAAGCCGAGCGGCAGTATCTGTTTTTGCGCGCCACAAGCAGCGAAGCGATTGTGTGCGTGGCCAACTTTTCGGACACAGCCGCAGCGGTACGCATCAATCTGCCGCAGCACGCATTCGACTATTTCGGATTGGCAGCGCGGCACCGTGTCGAGGCGGTCGATTTGTTGAGCGGCGCGACGGAACGCATCGATTTTGCACCCGACTGTCCAGTGGCGACCACGATAGAGGCTTGGAATGGCAAACTACTGAAAATCAGCATCTAAAATGAACAAAAAATTTATCACCGTTTTACTTATCGGTTTGGTTATGACAGCAAATTCTTTTGCAGAACAACGCGTTGGCTTGGTTTTGAGCGGCGGCGGCGCGCTTGGATTTGCGCACATTGGTGCCATTCAGGCGTTGGAGGAGGCGGGGTTTCGGCCTTCGGTAGTTTCGGGCACAAGCATGGGTTCGCTCGTGGGTGTGCTGTATGCCAATGGCTACAAACCGACCGAAATCATGCAGATTGTGAAAGACGAGCGGCTCTACCGCAATTCGACCCTGCTGCGTTTTCATTTTTCGAAGAATCCGGGCATTTACAACCTCGATGCCATTCGCGAACTGCTCAAAAGTCTGATACCCGACAACTCGTTCGACAGTCTGCCGAAGAGTTTTTGCGCCTGTGTGATGAATCTGACCGAAGCCGTGCCAGAATACATCTGTTCGGGCAATCAGTTGGCTGAATATGTGGTAGCGTCGGCATCGATTCCGACCTTTTTCGAGGCGCAAACGATAAACGGCGTTCAGTATATCGACGGTGGCATGTTGAACAATTTTCCGGCGCAACCCATACGCCACAAGTGCGATTTTCTGATTGGCATCGATGTGTTGCCGCTCACGCACAAGAATGCCGAAAAGGCTTACGAAGCGATGCTCTACGGCCTGCGCGACGTGCAGCACGTCAATTCGCTGCCCGGCCACGCGCTGTGCGACATGCTCATCGAGGTGCATGCCATCGACACGTATGGCGAGTTCGACTTCAAGGAGTACGAAGCCATCTACAACATCGGCTACGAAACCGCCAAACGCCAGATAGCCGAGCAGTTGGCGGGAAAGCACTGATTTCCGGTTTAGAAATCGCGGCCTTCGAACAGGCCGAAGCGGCGGCGCCACTCCTGCGGGATTGGTGCGGAGGTGTCGTGTGCAAAATCGAAGCCGACCATCACCGAGCGGTATTCACTGCGGACGTTGCCCTTTTCGTCGATGATGCGCTGCACCAGTTCGAAACTTTTGTATCCGATGCGGTTCACGGCCGTTTGCACGGCTATCTTGTCGGGCAGGAAAATCGGTTTTACGAAGTTGATTTCGGCGTGCGCCACCACCCATTTTATGTCGTTTGGCGGCAGATATTGCCCGTACACCGCATCGAAATAGGTGGTTTTGCCGATGTCGTAGAACGCAAAATAGGCGTTGTTGTTGATGTGTCCGAGCGCATCGGCATCGTTCCAGCGCAACTGCACCGGCACAGTGTGGTGGAAGGTGATATTGTCAGGAATCAATGAGGTCATATTTCGTTTTTTTGCAGAATCAGATGACAAATTGCACCTCTTTGAAGGCGAATGTGCGCGTGCGGTCGCTGTCGTCGCGCAGCACGAGGTGTCCGGTTGGCTCCACGCGGTCGATGGCAGCACGGAAAGTTTCGCCATTGGGCAGCCGAAACAGATGCCGTCCCGTGCGGCGGTAGAGCGCGGCGGCGTAGCGTTGTTGCCACAGCGCAGATTGCGCCATATCGAATTGGTCGTAGTAGTCGAGAATGCGTGCAGTGAGCAGTTGCAGCACATGGTCGCGGTCGAAGGCCGTGCCAGCGATTTGGCGCATCGAGATAGGATTGGGCGCATCGCTCACGAAGCGAGTTTGGTTCACGTTCAGCCCGATGCCGACGATGGCTTTGGCCATTTGATCGCCGTTCAGCAGCGTTTCGATGAGAATGCCGCACATTTTGCAGTCGTCCGCATAGATGTCGTTCGGCCATTTGATGCTGATGTCGTGCCCAAGCAGTTGCTGCAGCGTGTCGGCCGTGGCCAGCGCAACGACTTCGGACAGCAGAAACTGCTGAACCACAGGCACTTTTGTCGGTTCGAGCAGCAGACTGAAAAGCAGATTTTCGCCACGTGCCGACTCCCAACGGTTGGTGGCCTGCCCTTTGCCGGCGGTTTGGAAGTCGGCATCGACCACAAATCCGTGCGCACAGCGGTCGATATTGCTGCGCAGCCAGCGATTGGTCGAGTCTATTTCGGTGAAATGTTGTCGCATTTGGTTACATATTTTCGATGATTTCGGTGAGCCAACTTTCGATTTCGCGCCGCACCTGCCGGCGTGTATCGAAATTATTGACGATGATGCAGAACGTGTAGGTTTTTGCGCCCTTCACGATGTAGCCAGCATACGACTGCACGCCGCTCATGCTGCCGCTTTTGGCGTGCACTTCGGCGGTTGTGCAGTTGCGCAGAAACGGTTTGACCGTGCCTTCGCGCCCTGCAATCGGAATGCTGTGGAGAAACGTTTGGTAGTTGGGCGAGCGGAACATCAGCAGCAGTATCTTGTTGAGAAATTCGGCCGAAAAGCCGTCCATAGGCGACAGCCCGCTGCCATCGTTTATCGAGATGCCTTGAAAATTGACGCCTCGCGCCCGCCAAAAACGTTTTTCGGCATCGATGGCGGCATTGTTGGAGGCTGTGGCGTTTGGTCGCGCCGCCAATTGTCGGAAGATATGCTCGGCATAGTTGTTGTTGCTCATGAAATTGGTGATTTTGCACAGTTCCGACAGCGACTCGGAGTAATGCGTGAAGAGCGTAGTGCGCGGCAATTTGCTGTCGCTGCGGTCGGTGTAGGTGCCTTCGACCGCGATGCCATACGTGCGCAACTGCGCGGCGAAATGTTCGGCCACGCAGAGCGGCGGATTGGGGATATCGCCTTTCAGCAGAAATTGGCCGCGATTGGCAGGCACGGCTCCCACAATCCAGCGGCGGTTGTCGTAGGGCATGCCGTAAACATAGGCACTGTCCATCTCGGTGTGATTCGATTTGGCATAGTTGAAGAGTTGCAGCCCTGTGATTTGCGGCGTAACGTTGAGTATGGTCGGCTGCGTGCCGTCTGCGCCAGAGCGCATCAGTATGTTGAGTGTGTTGTCGTAGACCGACAGTCCGAACACGCCTGCGCCGTAGTAGTTGCCCATATCTTCCCACGTCCATTTGGGCGGCACGGATTCGATGTCGTAGATCGATGCATCGGCCACGATGTTGCCGGTGATTCGCCGCACGCCCAACGCCTTCATTTGCTGGCACCAGCGGTTCAGAAAATAGTTGTCGTTCACATGTTTCGAGCCTAAACTCGGGTCGCCGCCACCGACGATATAAACATTTCCGTCGATAGTGCCGTTGGCGAATGTGCCATCGTAGGCCACGGTTGTGGTGAAACGAAAATCGTCGCCCAGCAGTTCGAGCGCAGTGGCCGTGGTCAGCAATTTGGTGATGGAGGCTGGCGTGGCGCAGCGTTCGGGCGTGTACGAAGCGACCGTTTCGCCCGTTTCGGCATCGGTTACCACAAGACTGATGTTGGCCTGCCGCAGGTGCGACGACGGCGCGATGGTCGTGGCACTACCAAACGCAAACAGACAGAGCATCAAAAGTGTAGCACAGAAACGCATAATAATGGACAATTGACAATGGATAATTGATAATGATTTTGGGGTGAGTTAGTGTTTGTGTTGGAGTGAGGCGAGCATTTTTGTTGCGGCATTTTCGGCGGCACCAGCCCCGCCAAGGCGTTGTGCCAGCAGGTCGTAGTCGGCCACGATGTGCGCGCGGTAGTCGGCATCGCCAAGCAGACGGGCAAGTTCGCCATCGACATTGGCAGGCGTGAAATCGTGCGCCACGAACTCGCGCACCGCCTCTTTTTCGGCCACCAAATTGACCAGCGAGATGAAGCGTGTTTTTATCAGCACTTTTTTGAGCAACGAAGCCATGCGCCCGCCCCAAACGTAATAGACCACCACTTGCGGCACGCGAAACAGAGCCGTTTCGAGCGTGGCCGTGCCCGAATTGACGACGGCCGCAAACGCGTTGGCGAGCAACGCATAGGTGCAGTTTTTCACCACCTTCACATTGTCCGACAGATAGGGCGCAAAGAGCCGCAAATCGGCATCGGGAGCGGCAGCCATCACAAACTGAAAATCGGGATAGTGCGCCACCAGCGGCATCACACGCGACAGCGTAGTAACAATCTCCTGTCGGCGACTGCCAGGCAAAACCGCCACGATGGGTTGTGCGCCCAAGTTGTGTTCCGCGCGGAACTGGTCGGTGGGCGTTGTTGCGCCGAAGTGCGCCACCGCATCGACCGTAGGATTGCCAACGTACTCCACCGTGTAGCCAAATTGTGCGTAAAACTCCGTTTCGAACGGGAAAATCGTGTACATGCGGTCGATATAGCGTTTTATCGCCTTGATGCGATAGGTTTTCCACGCCCACAATTTCGGCGAAATGTAGTAATAGACAGGCGTTTGCGTGTGTCGTTTCACATACTTGGCAATGCGCAAGTTGAAACTCGGATAATCGACCAAAATGACCACATCGGGGCAAAAGCGAGCGATGGCACGTTTGCAATCGGCCAGATTGCGCAGCACTTTGCGCAGGTTCAGCACCACATTGATGATGCCCATGAAAGCCATATCGCGGTAGTGGCGCACCAGCGTGCCGCCCTGCGCCGCCATCAAATCGCCGCCAAGAAAGCAAAACTGTGCGCCGGCATCGTGCCGTTTGAGTGCCGCCATCAGATTCGAGGCATGCAAATCGCCCGATGCTTCGCCTGCTATGATGAAGTATTTCATGTCAGTGTGAAAGTATGAAAGTGTGAAAGTATGAAAGTATGAAAGTGAGAAAGTATGAAAGTGTGAAAGTGTGAAAGTATGAAAGTGTGAAAGTTGAAAAGTCTATAAAGTGAAAAGTCTATAAAGTTATTGTGGATTTGGTTATTTGGTTATTTGATGATTTGAGGATTAAGGCGTTTCGGTTACCGACAATCTGAAATTTGAAATCTGAAATCTGGTCTTGCGACTTGCTACTTGTGTCTAATCAATTGTCTATACTCTTTGTTCTATACTCTTTGTTCTATACTCTTTGCTCTAATTGTCTTGCGACTTGCTACTTGTATCTTGCTACTAAAAATTTGATTTGATAATTGGAAATTAAACAATTAGATAATTAAAAAGTCTTTGCTCTTTGCTCTTTGTTCTATGTTCTTTGTTCTCTCACCTATAACCTCTAACCTCTCATCTTGCTACTTGTGTCTTGCTACTAAAATTATCAATTAAAAACACTCCTAATTAACTATAAACCACCCTCTAAACAAAAAACATGGCGGCGGCCAGATAGAACAAGATGGGGATTAGGAATCCGCGGCAGGCCTTCCACCACTGCATGTGGTAAAAGATAAACACGCCAAACAGATTTGGCACGCACGCCACGAGTATCAGTTTGCTGATGAGCGAAGGCGACTTGGCGGCATAGAGTTGCAGCGCATCGAACAGCGGCATATCGCCACGCCCGAAAAGCGCAAAAAACAGCAGTCCGAACAACACGGGCAGCACAAACGCCACCGCCATGGCCAACCAAAAATTATCGAATCGCTTCATAATCGGACAGTTGCTGCAACGCGGCATGAGCAGTCATATCGACACAAGTTGGCACTATCGAGATGTAGCCCTCGTTGATGGCGCGCATGTCGGTGTCGGTTTTTTCGGGTTCGCGATCGACGAAATAGCCCGTCATCCAGCCATAGTTTTTGCCTGCGGGCGACTGGCCGAGCGCAAATTCCTCGTCCCAATAGCCGTCGGCTTGGCGGCAAACGCGCACGCCCTTGGGCTGTCCGATAGGCGCATTCACATTGAGGCAGACGTTGTGTGGCAGTCCGTCGCGCATCACTTTGGCGGCAATCTGTGCGAAAATCGGCTTGCAGAACGAGAAGTCGGCATCTTCCTTGTAGTCGCACAGCGAAAAGCCCACCGACGGCACGCCACGCACGCAACCTTCGAACACGGCACCCATCGTGCCAGAATAGATGACGTTAATGGCGGTGTTCGACCCGTGATTGATGCCCGAAAAGAGAAAATCGGGCTGGCGGTCGCTGATGTAGAACGCCAATTTGGCGCAATCGGTAGGCGTTCCCGTGCATTCGTAGATGGTGAGCCCCGGTTCTTGGCGCAAAAGTTTGTAAATCACAGGCACTTCCATCGTCAGAGCGTTGGAGTTGCCCGAACGCACGCTGTTGGGAGCGATGACAAGCACATCGCCAAACGGGCGCGCCATTTCGATGAGTTCGGCAATGCCTTTGGCGCGTACGCCATCGTCGTTGGTAATGAAAATGAGCGGCTTCATGTATAAGTTTGGGGGATTTAGTTATTTGAAGATTTGAAGATTGTTTCTCGCGCTACGCGCGTTTCTAAGTTTCTTGCGCTGCGCGCTGTTTCTAGGTTTTTTGGCTATTTGTGGAGTTGGTTATTTGAGGATTTGGAGATTTGATTATTTGGTTATTTGTGGATTATTATTCATTCTTAATTCGCTGCGCGCATTTTTTCTCCGCTCGGCATAGTTCAAACAAGTTTGACTCTGCTCTCGCTTACCGAAAAAATTCTTAATTCTTAATTGGTTTCAACCCCCTCCGTCGCTGTCGCTCCTCGTCCCCCTATCCTCGCTGCGCTCGGCAGAGGGACAGAATCGAATCACTGAATCACAGAATCATTGAATTATTGAATTTTCAATTTGTAAATTTTTCATTATCAATTATCAATTAAACAATTTCTCACTACTCACTACTCACTACTCACTATCTATAACCTCTCACCTATAACCTCTCACCTATAACCTTTCCCGCTTTACTTGCGATTTGTCAAAACCATTTTCGTGGCAATCAGAAAGATGAGCGTAACCGACAGCATATAGAGCACGTCGCGGCTATCGAGCACTCCGCGCGACATCGATTGATAGTGTGCGTGAATGCCTAAGTTTTTGAGATAGAGTGTCGATGTGCCATCGGCAAAAAGCATCGCCACCAACTCGAAACCGTAGAAGAGCGCGAAACAGATCAACGCCGACACGACAAACGCCGCGATTTGGTTGCCCGCCAACGACGAGCCGAAAATGCCGACCGCGCAATAGACCGCCGCCAGCAGCAGCAATCCGACGAACGAGCCCCAAAACGCGCCCGCGTCGACATTGCCCATCGGCTCGGCCATGACGTAAACGCTGCCAAACCAGACCACGGCAGGCAACAGCGCCACCGCAATGACCGCCCAAGCCGCCAAAAACTTGCCCGCCACGAGTTGCATCTTCGAGATGGGCTTCGTCAGAAGCAGTTCCAGCGTGCCCATCTGACGCTCTTCGGCGATGGCGCGCATGGTAACCGCTGGACAGAGAAACAGAAAGAGCCACGGCGCAAGCACAAAAAAACCGTCGATGTTGGCGTAACCGCTGTTCAACACGTTGTATTCGCCAGGGAAAAACCACAAAAACAGCCCCGCGCCCACGAAAAATATCGACAGAACGATGTATCCCGTCGGCGTATTGAAAAAACTGCGAAACTCTTTACCAAACAGATTCAGAACGCCACTTGTCATAATTCGTGATTTTTGCGTACTTTTGCAACAGACTATCCATTAAACGTGCAAAGGTACAAAAATTAGGCCAAAAACCGCTCGACAATGAGAAGAAAAATAGCCACAACGGTTGCATTTGCCCTGTATTGCGCGCTGCTTGCGGCACAAGAGATTCCTTTTGCGCTGAAAGTTTCGGCTTCGGGCGGATACATACTGCCCATGAGCGAAAATCTGAAACAGGTGGCCACAAAACCAGTTTGGGGCGGCGAGATAGCCGCCGAATTTCCGGCGATGGGCAACTACGCTTGGCAACGCTACTGGCGCATGCCGACGGTGGGTGTGGCCTTTGCAGGCATGGATTTGGGCAACACGACCATACTCGGCCAAGCCTTTGCGCTCTATCCCTATCTGCTCGCCCCGATAATCAAAACCGAACACTTCGTGTGGAATTGGAAAGTGGGCGTGGGATTGGCGTTCGTTACCAAAACGTGGTACGACTGCGACACACTTTCGGGCGTAAAGGCCGCCACAGCCAACGCCTCTATCGGTTCGGTAACAAACGTCTACATCGGCACGGGCATGAATTTCGAATTTCCGATAAAAAAGGGTGTGTCGATGACCGCCGACCTTGGCTACGCGCACATGAGCAACGGCAGCACACGCCAGCCCAACAGCGGATTCAACATACTACAAGCGCAAGTCGGTGCCAAATACACGTTCGAAGCGTGCCGCCACTGCCGCAAGCCGCTGGCCGCCCTCGAGCGGTTTCCCTACGAATGGTCGATGACCGTGGAAGCATCGGGCGGCGTGCGCGAGCAGTACTACAAAGACCACCATCGCTACGCCGTAGGCACGCTGCAAGTGGGCATAACAGCCAACATCACCAACCGCTATGCCATCGGCGGCGCACTGCATGCCTTCTACGACGGCGCATTCGTGCAACAAGGCACACGCGGCGACGAGAGTTACCGCCAACACACCACCTATGGCCGCTATTTTATCCCGACCGAAAGCACAGCCAACAAATTTCGCGCTGGCGTGGCGTTGAACAACGAGTTTTTCGTGGGACGCGTGGTGGCCTATCTGCAATGGGGCATCTATGTTTACGACCCGCTGCGCAACGCCAATCCCGAAGAGCACGCCAAACACGGCTACAACCGCCCGATGTTCTACACCTACAACATCGACAAAGAGGACGGCTGGAACTACTTCCGACTCGGACTGCGCTGCCGCGTGTGGGACAATCTGTTTGTGAGTGCCTGCATCAAAACACACCTGCACAAAGCCGAAATGCTCACGTTTGGCATCGGCTACCAAATACCGTTTGTGCGCGACCACGACAGCCGCCAACGCGTGCGCTACACCGTGCTCCACCCCGACAGCGACTACCGCCGACCGAAAAAACAGCAGAACGAATGGATGCCCATCGGTATCGACTCCGACGAAGACCCGCACTTCAACCTTGGACGATAAAAAACGAAATACAAAATCCGCTGAAAATCAGCGAACTAAAAAATTTATATATCGTTTTTCGATAAAAACACTTTGATAATCAAAAAACAATGTGTTACTTTGCAACAAATTTCAAACACAAAATTTTTTTAGCATTATGGAAAAAAGAATGATTTTGGCAGCCTTGGCGATAGGGTTTGCCACGGCACTATCGGCACAAGCATTGCAGCCGATGCCCATCGACCCCGAGGTGCGCTACGGGCAACTCGACAACGGTCTGACGTACTACATACGCCACAACGAGCAGCCGAAACAACGCGCCGAATTTCACATCGCACAAGCCGTCGGTGCCATTTTGGAAGAAGACAACCAAAACGGATTGGCGCATTTTCTCGAACACATGGCGTTCAACGGCACGCAACACTTCCCCGGTAAGGGCATCATCGAGTATTTTGAATCGGTGGGCGTAAGTTTCGGTGGCGACATCAACGCCTACACCTCGCTCGACGAAACCGTCTACCGTCTGAGCAACGTGCCTACCTACCGCGAAGGCATCGTCGATAGCGCCCTGCTGGTGCTACACGACTGGTCGTGCGGGCTGCTGCTGCTCGACGAAGAGATTGACGCCGAACGCGGCGTGATACGCGAAGAGTGGCGCACAGGTGCCGATGCCAGCCGCCGCATGTGGAAAGAGAGCAACCGCTTGAAATACCCAGGTTCGCAATATGCCAAACGCGACGTGATAGGCGACACCGCCATCATCAACAACTTCGACTACGAAGCACTGCGCAACTACTACCGCCAATGGTACGGCCCCGACTTGCAGGCCATCGTGGTGGTGGGCGACATCGATGTCGATAGCATCGAAGCCAAGATCAAAGCGTTGTGGGCTGATGTGCCGGCACGCCCCAACCGCGGGCAACGCACGCTCTACGGCTACGGCACCAACGACGAACCCATCGTGGCCATCTTCACCGACAAAGAGGCGCAATACTCGCAAGTACAATGTGAATGGAAACATCAGGCCATTCCAGCCGATGTGTGCCTGTCGCAACAAGGATTGGCGCTCTCCATCATCAACCAACTGATGGAATCTGTCATTCACTACCGCTTCGACGAAATCACCTCGAAACCGACCGCCTCGTTCATCGCTGGCTACGCTGGCTACGCCAATGCCGTTACCAAACTCGACGACGAATTTATCATCATCGGCATTCCCAAGGTGAACGAAGAGAAAGCCACGCTGCACGACCTGCTGACCGAAGCCGAACGGCTCAAACGCTACGGCATCACCGCGTCGGAACTCGAACGCGCCAAAGCCGACCTGCTGAACGACTACGAAAAGTCCTACAACGACCGCGAAAACCGCCGCAACATCAACCTGACGCGCGAGTGCATACGCCACTATCTCGACCACGAAATCATGCCTGGCCTCGAACAGGAAGTGCAGTTTGCACAACAACTGCTGCCGATGGTTTCGGCCGATATGGTGAACGAACTATTGAAAAGTTACATCACCGATAGCAACCTGATAATCAGCATACTCGGCTCCGAAAACGCCCCAATGCCCACCGAAGCCGATGTGCGCGCCATTCTGGCCGAAGTGAAGGCCGCCGACATCGATGCACCCAAAGAGGAGACGCTCGACCAGCCGTTGGTGAAGAAAGCCCCGAAAGCCGCAAAAATCAAATCGGTAGCCAAAAACGAATCGCTCGGAACCACCGAATGGACACTGAGCAACGGTGCTAAAGTGGTGCTGAAACCGACCAAATTCAAAAACGACGAAATTCTGTTCGCTGCACACAGCATGGGCGGTCTCTCGCACATCGCCACCGAAAACCTGCCGTCGGCCACGTTCATGACACAAATCGTAATGCAAAACGGCATCGGCGACTTCTCGAACACGCAGATACAGAAACTGCTCACCGGCAAAACGGCCTCCGTATCGCCCGAAATCGACGACGACTCCGAGACATTGGACGGCAGATCGTCGGTCAAGGATTTCGAAACCATGCTGCAACTGGCCTACCTCTATCTGACCGCCCCACGCCGCGACGACGAGGCCTTCGAAGCGTTGATGAACATGTACGCAACCGTGTTGGCCAACCGCGCCAGCAACCCGCAAGCCGCCTTTAGCGACTCCATACTTGTGATGCAGAGCAACCACGACAAACGCGTAGTGCTGTTCAACAAGCAGACCTTCGACCAGATAGACCAAGCCAAAGCACTCCAAGCCTACAAAGAGCGTTTTGCCAATCCGGCCGACTTCATTTTCTTCTTCACCGGCAACATCGACCCCGACGACAAAGCCACGCAAAAAGCCATCTGCACATGGATTGGCGGCATCAAAGGCGATAAAAACCTGCACGAAGAGTACATCGACAACGGCGAACGCACACCGCGCGGCGTGGTGAAAAACTATTTCAACCGCGAAATGACCACACACACCGCCAGCAACCGCATCGACTACACCGCATCGATGGACTACACGCTGCAAAACCGCATAACCATGAACCTGATTGGCAACATTCTATCGACGCGCTACCTCGAGAGCATACGCGAACGCGAAGGCGGCTCCTACGGCGTGGGCTGCGGCGGCTGGGTAGCCAAATACCCCGAACAGCAGGCGTGGCTCGTGATGCAATTCGATACCGACCCCGAAAAACAGGAGAAACTGATGAGCATCATACACGAAGAGATTAACACCATCGTCGAAAACGGACCACTGGCCAGCGATTTGGGCAAAGAGAAGGAGATTCTGCTGAAATCGTTCGACCAAAATATCGACGAAAACTCCTACTGGAACAACACCATACTCTACCGCTACTACATCAATGGCGACGACTATGTGCGCGACTACAAAGCCACCGTCGAGTCCATCACCAGCGAAACCATACAAAACACGCTGAAAGCCGTCGTAGAGCAAGGCAACATTCTGGAAGTGGTGATGCTGCCCGAATAAAAAACGGCACATACGCCAAACAACTGCACGGGGGCGAACTCGAACAGAGTCCGCCTTCGTTGCATTTTGTCGCCACAACCGTTGTCCGTTTTGGCAAAATTGCATACCTTTGCACCAAACTCACAAAACCATAGAAAACACCTATGAACATCCTCGACAAAATCGCACCGCACCGCCGCCGCATCGGCGAAAAAATCGACGTTACCTTCCCGCTGAACGAGATGACCCAAATACTCGGTTTCGTGCCGCGCCACCCCGAATTCTACAAACTCTCGCTCATAGCGCGCTCGGCCGTCGAGACAGACAAAGAGGGACGGCGCATCGACAACGAACGGCTCGAATTTTTGGGCGATGCCGTGCTCGAAACCATCGTCAGCGACATCATCTACAACCACTTCGCACAGATGCCCGAAGGATTGATGACCACGGTACGCAGCAAACTCGTGAAACGCGACACGCTCAACAACATCGGCATCAACATCGGACTCGGACAATTCATCAAAGGCAAAAAAGACCGCGCGTGCCGCAACATCTACGGCAACGCCGTGGAAGCACTCGTCGGAGCCGTCTTTCTCGACCGTGGCTACGAAACCTGCAAAGAGTTCGTCTGCAAAAAACTCTACGCCGACATCGACCTCGACAAACTGTCAGAACGCGAAGAAAATTTCAAATCGCAACTGATGGAATGGGGGCAGAAAAACCACAAACACATCAACTTCGAGGTGTTCGACGAGGAGCCGCAACCGCCCAACACCACACAATTCTTCGCCAAAGTCTACATCGACAACGTGGAATATGGCACGGGCGTAGGCGTGGCCAAACGCAAAGCCGAACAAGCCGCCTCGAAACAGGCACTGCGCCTCATCAAAATGGGGAAATAGTGCCAGCCCAAGGCGACACAAGCAACCAACAACCATGAAACTCGTACATTTTGCGCAACTGCCCAACTACAAAGCGCGCCACCGAGGCAAACATCGCGCCATATTCTACCGCGATAACTCGCTCGGACGCTGGTCGGGAATGACATGGCGCGAACTGAACGAGCGCATCGAACTGACCGCCGCCGCATTGGCCGCCTGCGGCATCGAACCGCACACCAACATCGGCATCTGCTCGGCCAACAAACCGCACTGCTTCATCGTCGATTTCGCCAACTTCGCCAACCGCGCCGTATCGGTGCCAATGCACGCCACTATATCGGCCGAACAGATGGCCTACATCGCCAGCGAAACCGAAATGCCGCTCATCTTCGTAGGCGACCAGCAGCAATACAACAAGGCACGCGCCGCGATGCACACGGTGAGCAGCCTCAAACAGATTGTGGCATTCGACAGCAGCATCGACCTGCGTGGCGAAACGCGCGCCATGCATTTTGCGCAATTTATGGAGACAGGCCGTGATGCAGCCGCCCGAAAAACCGCCGCCAAACGCCGTCGCCACGCCAGCGACGACGACCTCGCCACCATACTCTACACATCGGGCACCACAGGCGAACCCAAAGGCGTGATGATACGCCACAGCCAACTGATAGATGCCATGCGCATGAACACACGCCGCCTCCCGACCATCGGGCGCGACGACTGCGCCGTGGCTTTTCTGCCGCTGTCGCACATCTTCGAACGCATTTTCGACTATCTGCTGCTCACCACCGATGCCAAAATATATCTGAACGAACATCCGGCCGACATACAACAAACCATGCTCGAAGTACGCCCAACGCTCATGTGCAACGTGCCGCGCTATTGGGAAAAAGTGGCCATAGCGGCACGCCAACACATCGACCACTACTCTGCCCTGAAAAAGGGCGTGGTAACGTGGGCTTTGGCCGTGGGACACCACTACTACCTCGACTATCGCCGCCAACAACGCCGTGCGCCACTATCTCTGTGGCTACGCTACAAAATTGCCAACGCGCTCGTTTTCAACCGGTTGAAACGTCGAGTCGGCATCGAACGCGGCAAAATTTTTCCCGTGGCTGGAGCCGCCGCCAGCGACGCGCTTATCCGATTTTTCCGAAGCATGGGCGTGCCGCTCTTCTACGGATACGGACTCACCGAGACCTGCGCCACCGTGAGCGTCTACGACTACCACAACTACATCGTCGGGTCGGTGGGCAGCGTGGTCGACGGCATCGAAGTGAAAATAGGCGACGACAACGAAATACTCGTGCGCGGCACAACCGTAACCGAAGGCTACTACCGCAAACCCGACATCACTCGGCAATCGTTTGTCGACGGTTGGTTCCGCACGGGCGACATGGGCAGGCTCGACGGGCAGCACCTCTACATGACCGACCGCCTGAAAGACCTCTTCAAAACCTCGAACGGCAAATACATTGCACCGCAACAAATAGAGATGCGCCTCGGCAGCGACAGCCTGATAGAGCAAGCGGCCGTCATCGGCAACAACCGCAACTTCGTTACCGCCATCATTGCGCCCAACATCGAGGCCATCACCGACTATGCGCACGCCAAACACATCGCCTACACACGCATCGAGGAGTTGCTCTGCCACCCGCAAATAACAGCCCTCGTGGGCGAACACATCGCCGCCCTGCAAAGCGACATGGCCGATTACGAAAAAATCAAGCGATTCCGCCTCATCAAAAACGGCTTCTCCATCGAATCGGGCGAACTCACCACCACACTCAAACTGCGCCGCGCCATCGTACAGCAGCACTACCGCCAACTGATAGACGATATGTACGCGTGAGTGAGAAAGTGTGAAAGTGAGAAAGTATGAAAGTGTGAAAGTGTGAAAGTATGAAAGTATGAAAGTTTATAAAGTGAAAAGTCTATAAAGTTGTTGTGGATTTGGGAATTATCTTTGTTCTTCGCTCTTTATTCTTTGTTCTCTCACCTATAACCTCTCAACTATAAACTCTTGCGACTTGCTACTTGTGTCTTGCTACTAATTGTCAATTATCAATTAAAAACACTCCTAACTCCTCATTTCTCACTACTCACTGCTCACTACTCACTGCTAACTGCTAACTATTTTCGTCGGGCGAGGTGCGCAGTTTGTCGAAAAAGCGCCGGAACGTTTTGGCAGTTTGGTAAAAATTCGTAACTTTGCGGCCGAAAATCAAACAATTTCTCACAAGAACAGGTAAAAAAGATGAAAAAGTTAATCTACACACTCGCCATGGTGGCCGCAGTAGCCGGTCTTACCTCGTGCGACAAAGACAAAAACGACGAGCCCAAAAACGACGAATCCAAAGAGACAACTCCTGTCGATACTGTCATTCCCATTCCTGTCGACACTATCGAATTTGTCGGAGGTTATATTGACTTCTACGGCACACAATACTCGGAAACGAACAACCACTATTTGCTACTCTACACCGACATGACCACGGACGACGATGGTTATTTCAACTCTAAAGGCAATGCCGTGCAACTCGACCTCTACACAACCGACGAAGAGTTGGCTGCTGGCAAATACACGCTGAGCGACGACGAGACATACCCCGCTGGCACATTCAGTGCCGAATATAGCGCATGGGTAGATATTGACGACGCAGGCGAAACGACCCTCTACGGCATTCAGGCAGGCACGGTGAACATAGCCATCGCCAACGACATTTACACCATCGACATCAACCTGACCGACTCGCTCGGCAACGAACGCATAGCCCGCTATGTAGGCGAACTGGAAATTTACGACGAGCGCGAAAACCCGTACGAGTACGAGCCGACAACTTCCACAAACATCACCGTAAATGCGCCTGCCGATTCCATCGAAGCCTACAACTGGGGCGACTACTATGACTTTGGCACCGACAATCTCGCCATCTATATTTGGGACGACAATACGACCGTTTCGTTAAGCCTCTATGTGGCAAACGGCGCAACCACACTGCCCGTAGGCACGTACAACTTTGCCGACGACTATTCGGAGATGAGCCTCGAAGCAGGTGAACTGTATTATGGTTTATTCCCGCTCGGCAGCTACGCCTACTCTGCAACCGAAGATGCCTACTATTGGCTGAAAGACGGCACGTTGAGCGTGAGCGAAACCAACGGCATCTACACCATCGCTGGTACGCTGAAATCGTACTACGGCAGCGAAATCAGCATCAATTACACGGGCAAGGTTACACTCGAAGTGTACGACGATGAAGATGAAGAGGTAGAAGAGGCATCTGCCGTCAAAGCAAAAGCCCTGCGCCACACGCACCACAACGCCAAACGCATAATCAAAGCCCACAAATAAAAGTTTTCTTCATAATGTAATGGGGCGGCTCGGGAATTTTTTCTCGAGCCGTTTTTTGCGCCGTATGCAGAAAAAGAGTAACTTTGTGCATTCGGGAAACTCATACGTCAAACTCTTTTCGTTACATTTTTATGATTCTGATTGCAGACAGCGGCTCGACCAAAACGACGTGGGCTATTTGCCGCCAAGGACAAGTGGCGGCTACGCACGAAACCATCGGGTTAAATCCGTTTCACCAAAGCGAAGCCGAAATCGGGCGCATCGCTGCCACGCTGCCAAACGACATGCGCCAAGCCGACCGCGTGCATTTCTATGGCGCTGGCTGCACCGCCGAGAAGAAAACGGCTGTCGCTCGTGCGCTCGGCACAGCACTGCCACACGCCGCCATCGCCGTAGAATCGGATTTGCTGGGAGCGGCACGCGCGCTGTTGCAACGCCAGCGCGGCATCGCCTGCATACTCGGCACCGGCTCCAACTCGTGCCTCTACGACGGGCAGCAGATAGTGCAAAACGTGTCGCCGCTCGGCTACATCTTGGGCGACGAAGGCAGTGGCGCAGTCATCGGGCGGCGTTTTGTGGGCGACTGCCTGAAAAACCAAACGCCCGAAGCGTTGAAACGGCTTTTTCTCGACACCTACGCCACGTCGGCAGCCGACATCGTGGAGCACGTCTATCGGCAACCGCTGGCCAACCGCTATTTGGCACAGTTCGCTCGGTTTTTGTCGGTCAATATCGACCATTACGACTACATTCGTGCGCTGGTGTCGGACTGTTTCCGCGATTTTTTTGTGCGCAATGTGCTGCAATACGACGGTGCGCACGACCTGCCCATCGCGTTCGTCGGGTCGGTGGCGTTTCATTTTGCCGCGCCCCTGTGCGAGGTGGCGCAAACGTTGCAGTTGCACATCGAAAAAATCGAGCAGTCGCCCATTGCCGGTTTGGCGAAATACCACTTTGATAGTTAGCAGTGAGAGATGAGGAGTGAGGAGTGAGTAGTTAGTAGTGAGAAATGAGGAATTAATAATTGTTCGCGCCCAAGTTGTCTTTGCTCTATGTTCTTTGTTCTCTCATCTCTAACCTCTAACCTATAACCTATAACCTCTCACCTTTTCCCTTGCCGCTTGCAGCATAGGAAACAGTCTGGTCAATAACTAATACCCCCCTCCTTTGGAGGGGCTTGGGGAGTCTTACTTATTTCCCTCGATGAGGAGCATACCGGGGAGGATTTCGCCGCCGCTGACTTTCTTGAAGGTGGTGTAGGGTAGGTTGGCACCGTCGCCCTGCTCCCGCACGGCGTTGTAGCGGTTGTCCCATATCTTGCCCTTTTGCGGTTTGACGGTGGCGATGTACTTGTAGGTCGTCTTGCCCGTCTCCTCGTCGAGAACGCGTTGCAGCACTTGGAACTTGCTCGACTCGGTGATGCCCTCCTTAAGTCCTATCTTGGCGGCATAGCCCTCAATCTTTCCTTTGTCGGAGTACAGCACTTCGTACACGGGGGTCTTTACCTTAAAGTCCTCGTACTGCTTGCCCAGTGCCACGATGTTCTTATCCATGGAGCGGGCGCAGATAGTCTTCACCAGTTCCGAGCGTTCGTACTGCCCCTTGAGTGTACTCTTCTTGTCGAACTCGTACTCGTGTGCCACATAGCGCAGGCGAAAGAGCGTGGTGTCTGCTTTGAACGCTACCGTCTTGGCGGAGTCGGGCGTGGCGGTGTAGTAGTCCTTGTAGAAAGTGTTGGCGATGGAGTCGTTCCATACCAACCGGAACAAGTAACTGTGTGTCTTCACCTTAAAGCCCGTGAAACTGTCTGCTATCTGCCCCACGGCATCTGCCATCTGCCGCCCCGAGTCGCCGCCTGCAAAGGCATCGAACAGTCCGCCTATGACGGCAAAGGCTATCTTGGCGGATTGTGCCTCCTGCTCGGCGGTGATATAGGTGATGTCGTTCACGAGGATGAAGGTGTGCCCTATCAGTTCCTCGCCCGCATCGGAGAGCGTGGCAAGTCCTTTGGCGGTCTTGAGCGCAACGGCGACATCGATGTCGGTGGCGTTATACTGTCCGCGCTCTGCCACGAGATTGACATCGAAAATGCCGTTGCCCGCTTCGTCTTCTTGGTAGTCGAACCACTTGGCTACCAAGTACTTACCCATTTGGCACTCGTTAAGCAGGTTCTCTATGTAGCGTGCGTTCTTGTTCAGTTCGCCAGTGGTGAGGGCGTGTCCGTAGGTGGCTTTGTACAGTCCCGAGTCGCGGGGTTGCACGCCGCTGATAAGGCTGTTGTCTATTACGCGGAAGGCAAGGGTGTGGTCGTCGTACTTGTCGGGCATGGGCAGGCTGTCGAAGGCTTGGTAGATATTGATACCGAACTCGTCCTCGGGGTGATAGACAAGCATGGTACTCAATGCATTACGCCGATAATTCAACTCTCCCGCTTCTGTATTTGTCGTCTCCGCCGACACGCCAGCAAACAAAGATAGCGACCCGCATAGAGCCGCTATCATCAGTATTCCGAATTGCTTCTTCATGAACTACATTCTTAATTGAATTAATTCCTAATTAGCGCAAGAAGCCTATGTTGGTGGTGGAGGGCTGCTGTCCCTTGCCGAATGCGACACCGACTTCACGCATGGCGTTGACGCGTTGCTTCTCGATGTCCACGCTGTCTTGGTACCTCTTCATCTCGAACTTCCAGTCGTCCAGCACCTTGCTCTTTATTTCCTTGTAGAGTGTCATCGCCTCGTCGTAGCAACCTGCATCGGGCAGAATGTTCCCGAGGTACTCCCCTGCCGCCTTGGCACCCGTGCTGTTCTGCTCGGCAGCCCATGCCTGGTGTGCTTTCGCCAGGTTGATTTGGCATTGGTAGTCTAGGTATTGTTGGTAGATGTTCAGTCCAGCCTGCAATGCCTCGTCGTATTTGCTGCACTGCGCGGGAATGGTAACTACGATACTCAATGCCTCCTCGTAGTGTTTCTGCGTGGCGAGGTATTGTGCTTTCTTGATGAGGTTGTCCGCCTCGTGGTCGTAGTAAGCAATGATTTTGCTCTTGCCCTCTTCGACAAACTTTGCCAGTTCGGGCGAGTTGATATTCAGTTCTTTGAGTGCATTCATATAGCACTTGCTCTCCGTCTCGCCTATGCCCCGCAGGGTGGTGGAGGCGGTGGAGAATACGACTTGGTTGGTGTAGTCGGCGATGTAGAGCGTCATCTCCATAGTCTCGGATATCTTCATCGGCGCACTTGCCACGATGTCTTTCGACTGCGGTACGACAAAGGCGGTGATGAAGAATTGGTTCAGGTAGTCCATGGAGGCAATGCCGTTCTTGGCGAGCAGTTGCGTCAGTTTGTTCTTGACCTGTACGGTTGCCGTTGCGGGGAAGGGTTCTGCCATGGCTTCCACTTGTACGGAGATGGGCAGGTATTGCGTGTCTTGTGCTGCGAGCGTCATCGAGAGGACGAGGCTCAACAGAATGGTACTTATCTTTTTCATGTTCAATTGGTAATTAGTAATTTGAATTGCCTTATTTCTCGCCGAGTACGATGACGGCGCGTCCCAATCCTTTGACGAGGACTTTACTCGGGATGTTGTACGGCTCTTTCTTGAGCATGCGTGCCAACTTCTTGGCGAATGTGTTGGCATCGATAGGCACTCCGTAGTCGTCGTAAACGGGGATACGCACTTGAGTGAAGTTCGCTACATTCTCACTGGCGTAGGGCATAGAGTAACGCCCGCTGACGGTGTTTTGGAACATCCAGCGGTTGATGATGTCTATCAGTTCTTCGTCACCGAATTCCGACTCGAGGTCTATGTCTGCCGCATTGTTGTCGAACACTTTGATGTCGAGCACTATCTCACGCCCTATGGTCTGCATCTCGGTGAAGTAGTCCTGCAGGCGGATATTGAAGTTGTCGATATTGGCGAGTATCGCCTCTTCGAGCAGTGCATCTACATCTGCCGTCATTGAGGGCGCACCGGCTCCGCTCACTGCTCCGATACTCTTACTCGTATAGGCATCCTTCGCCTCGAGTACATAACTGACGGAGTGCTTGGGACCTAAGTCCTTGACATCCCAAGTGAGTTCGAGAATGATGTCGGCTTTGGCGGCACGCGCTAACTCGTCGAGCGGACTCTCGGCAAGGGTGTTGCCGCTCTTGCTCGTGGTCAAGTTGTCCTCGGCACGGCGTTGCTCCACATTCTTAATTGCCTGTTCCAGGCTCTGCAACGGGAATTGGCGTTCTGCCATCAGGTCGTTTATCTTGGCGATAGCCAGTTTGAGTTCGACACTCTCCTGCAGTGCCTGTTTGTAGTTCGGCACTTTCTCGGTTGTCCCCATATTCTCCACCTCGGTGTAGTAGCCGTTGTTGATACACCATACATCGGAGGGAAACACCATCAGTTCGGGTTTCTTTATCTGGGCGGAAGCGAGTGTTGCCACGAGGCAGGCTGCCCATAGTAGAAGCGTCTTTTTCATATCGATTTCGTTTTGTGAATTATGCATTATGGTTTGTCTTTGGCGACACACCGGTGGTTATTGTGCGTTGTAACGGTTCTCGGCGGGGATAATGCCGTCTGCTTGGAGGCGTTTCTTCAGCGCATCACGCTCTACGGTAACCGTAACATCCTGTACCATTTGCGTCCGTGTGCGCTGATAGGTGGACGAGAACGGACGGCGGTCGTTGAGTGAGCAGTATTTCGTCCAGTCGCCGTTGTCGGCAAAGAACGCATTGAAATAGTCTTCGTATTTCTCCCGTGCGTTCTTGTCGTAGATAAGCGGCTTCAAGTCCTGTACGCCGTTGGAGCCTGCCTGCACGCCGTCGAAGATGACTTCCTGCACAGCCTTGCGTTGCGCATCGGTGAATGCCAATGCGGAGTTGCGGGCGCGTACTTGGGTGCGGATGACATACGATCCGTCGTAGTTGGCGGACAGCACTTTGCTCGGTTGGTCATACGAGGCTTGGGAGCGTCGTGAACCACAGCCTGCAAGCAGGGTTGCAAGGGCAACGACTGCTATTCCTATAAGTGTCTTTTCCATTGTAGTTGCTTGGTTTGTTGGTGATTATACTATCTGCTGGGCTTGCTGCGTCCTCTCTTCTGAACGGTTTGTCGGGCGAGGGGTTAGAAGCCTGCGTTCAGCGCACGGATGATACCTGCTGCCTCAAGGGTTTTGCGCAGTTCGTCTTTGCGGACACTGACTACGACGCCCACTTTGTACTGCTTGCCTACCTTGACGGTTTCTGTCGTGCCGCCCACTATCGATGCGTATTTCTGAAACTCACCGCCGTCGGCAAAGAAACTCTTGAAGTAGGTCTCGTTGGCGGTTTCTGCCCCCGGTGTGGTGCAGAGTGCGCGTTGTGCCACACAGCCGTTGCTGCCTCCGTAGCCCTTGAAGATAACGCCGTGTACTGCGTTCTTGCGGCACTGGTTCTCTGCCACTGCCGCTTTCTTGGAGTAACTCCATACTTTCACGAGGTAAGTGCCTTGTGTGCCGTTGCCTGCGCACTCAATATCGTAGCGGTACTGTTGCGTATCTTTGTCGGCTTTAACCTTTTTCGTGGTGGAACACGAGGTCATAAAGCAGAGTGCGACTGCTGCGAGAATTGGAAGAATCTTTTTCATTGTATCTGGGTATTAGTTTATTTCGAATCGGCGGTAAAGTTATATCTTTTGATTGATATATGCAAGAGTGAATGTGTATTTGTCTTCGAGGGGAGTTTTTTTAATAGGGTGTGTTGCTTTTTGTGCTGGACATTTTGAAAACAAAAAAATAACCGTTAAAATTGCAGCGTTTTACACTCGCAGGAGTCCTTGTGGGCAAAAGTAAACTTGTTTGCATTTTGCCGAGCGAAGGAAAAATGTGTAGAACACAAAAGGAGCGCACAATACAATGACTTATTGACTTAATAACTTATTGACTCATTGAAATTTTGGACACTTTCAACTTTATAGACTTTTCACTTTACAGACTTTATAAACTTTCGCACTAAATTGTCTTGCTACTTGTGTCTTGTGTCTTGTGTCTAATTCTATTGTCTTTGCTCTTTGTTCTTTGTTCTATGTTCTTTGCTCTAAAAAAAATTACAAATCCCGTGCGACCACAATTTTCGATGATTTGTCGCTGCGGCGTTATTTCCACACGATGAAGGAGATGTTTTTGTAGAGTCGCGCCGTCCAATCGCCCGATGTGCGCCCGACACCGTTGGTATCGACACACCAACCTATGGCGTTCCCGCCTATCAGATAGATGGCGTTGGTTACGCCCACATCGACCAAGGCTTGTGCAAAGTCGTTCATCAAAACGGGCGTAGCGGTTTCGGCCACCAGCACACAGCCGCCAATTTCGCACAGCGCACGCCGTATCGATTTGTTTTTCAGTTCGTTATCGACCACTTCCTCGTTATCGACCAGCGGATATTGACGGAAGAAATCGCCGTCGTGCTCTGTGACCTCCTCGAACAGTGGTGTATTGTCGGCCACGCCAACGGTGATTTCGCCATCGATGATGGCGCAATAGCCGCGTTTGCTCAATCCCCAGCTGAAGGGCGTTCCTTGCAGCACGAACGCACCGACTATTTTTCCGTTATCGGCACGCACATCGGCAGCGCGCCACATCAGCACGATGTCGGCAGTATCGCGCAGGCAGCCGTAGCCCAACTCCAAATGCGGCGTAGCGTTTACGGGGCGCATCAGGCGCAGTGCGATGTTGTTGCCAACGATGTCGTAGACGAGCGTTCCACGTGCTTCGATGGTATCGCCAGCCGCAATCCAGCGTTGTAATGGCGACATTTGGCGTTGATCTAGCAACGGTGCCGAATGGGGCATAGTAGTGTCGGCGGGCTGTTGGTGAGCCAACAAAAGGAAACCAACCACCGCTGCCACTGCCACCACCACGACTATCGCGATAGTCCAGTAGCGACGAGCCTCCCGACGGCGAGACGGTTTCAGCGAATTGCTGATGATGCGTATTTCCGTATCTTTTATCTCTTCCATCACAAATTCCTCCCCTCTATCTGTTCCTTCAATGCTTTGAGTGCCTCTCTGCTTGCCGTCAGCGAATACCTGTTTTGCAGTATATCGACCAACACCAATTGCTGTTTTTGGAGATTGATATAGTGGACAGTGTTCGCGTTGATAATCAGGCTTTTGCCGATGCGCACAAACGTCCTGTCGAGGCGTGGCAGTTGGTCGGTTATCAGGCGTTCGATCTGCCCCAATTGGGTAGTCAGTATGCGCGATTCGCTGCCGGTCTGTACGATGGTCGAATAGTTGCCATCGGAGGTGATGTAAACCAAATGCTTGACGGCGATGCGCACAAGTTCGACGCTGGTTGGTATAATCAGAAATGCACTATCCATACAGATTGCAAATATACTATTTTTCGGCGAGATAAGAAAATGCGCCGCGCGTGTGTGTGCGTTGGAAGGTGCAGCGCGCGCCGTCATTTGTTCAGCATAGCCCTGAGTTCCTTGTCGAAGTCGGAGTCGATGCGTTGTGTCAGATTGAAGATGTCGTATTCCGCCTCGGCTTTCTCTTTGGCTTGTGTCGCCGATATTTTGCCTTTGTCGGGCAAAATCTGGTAGCGACGAAACGTCAGAAATTCATTGACACTCGCCGAGAATTGCGCCATATCGAACGTATTTTCGCGTTCGATGAGGTCTTCGATATAGTCGAAAAAACCCGTAACGGCGCGTTCCAATTGTCGGATTTCCTTTTCTTGCAGATAGTTTTTGGCGATGGAAACGTCCGATTTTAGCACACGGCCGTCGGGAGCGTTTTTCCAAGTGGTCAGCCCCATGTGTTCTTGGGTGTGGTCGGCTTTGGCGTAGATGATTTCCGCCGCCGTGTGTCCCGTGATGGCATAGTGGAAACGGTTTTGAATCATCGCGTAAAAATCCCTTGTGGTGGGCGAGTTGCGGTCGTAGTCGATGCTGCATTCGGCGTAGATGTCGGTAATCTGCTGCCAGATGCGCCGCTCGCTTGCACGGATAGAGCGCACACGTTCGAGCAATTCGCGGAAATAATCCTTGCCGAAAATCGCTGTGCCCTGCTTCAGCCGCTCATCGTCCATGGCAAAGCCTTTCTTGATGTACTCGCTCAAAATTTTCGTTGCCCATTGGCGGAATTTCGTCGCTCGAACCGAGTTCACCCGATAGCCCACCGCGATGATGGCATCGAGATGGTAGAAATCAACTGCATGCGTCTGCGATTTGTCAGCCATAGCGCCATGCTGAGTGGTTATTTCCATTTTGGAAACAACCACTTCTTTATCGAGTTCCGCCTCGTCAAAAATGTTCTTCAAATGTTTGCTGATGGCGGGAACGCCAACGCCAAAGAGTTGCGCCATCGCCTTTTGCGTGCACCACAGCGTTTCGTCCTTGACGACCACCTGCACTTTGCCTTCAGAGTCGGGCATGGAATAAAAAACAAACTGCATCTCGTTATTCATGGTGTTTGTCATTTTTGTATGGTTCTACGAGCTGCGAGCGATGCCTTTGCCGCCATTTTTGATTAGCACAATCAGAAAAAGCACACTAACAGACTACAAATATACTATTTTTCGGCGAGATAAGCAAATGCGCCGCGGTGCCACCCTTCATACAAAAAAGGGAGCAATCGTAAAATTGCCCCTTTTTATGCCTTCAAAATCCGTGTCGTTTATATCGACAGGATTTGCAGTACGCTGATTTTCGATTTGTTTATCGGTTTGTCGTCTTTGATGGCTCTGGTGAAAGGCACCAGCACAAGGTCGTCGTTCACGATGCCCACCATCACGCTGCGTTGTTCGTCGAGCAGTGCATCGATGGCCGCCACGCCCATGCGGCTGGCTATGATGCGGTCGTAGGCTGTGGGCGAACCGCCGCGTTGCAGGTGTCCAAGTATGGTTACACGCGCATCGAACGTGGGATAATCGCGTTTCATGCGTTCGGCAAGGGCTGTCGCGCCGCCGCCGCCTTCGGCCACAATGACGATGCTACTGTTTTTCGATTTGCGGAAACCGTTTTTGATGAGTTCCTCGAGTTGCTCCTCGTTGGTCTGCTCTTCGGGAATGATGGCGGCTTCGGCTCCCGAAGCGATGGCGCTGTTGAGTGCAAGGAAACCAGCGTCGCGCCCCATCACCTCGACGAAAAAGAGGCGTTCGTGCGAACTGGCCGTGTCGCGTATCTTGTCCACCGCCTCGACGATGGTGTTCAATGCCGTGTCGTAGCCGATGGTGCTGTCGGTGCCGCACAAGTCGTTATCGATGGTGCCAGGCAGGCCAACTATCGGCACGTTGTATTCTTGTGCGAATATGCGTGCGCCAGTGAATGTGCCGTCGCCGCCGATGACCACCAGCGCATCGATTTGCTCGCGCACCATGGTGTCGTAGGCTATTTTGCGGCCTTCGGGCGTGGTAAATTCAACGCAACGCGCAGTTTTAATGATGGTGCCGCCACGTTGTATGATGTTGCTCACGTCCTCGGTGTGAAACTCTTTGATTTCGCCCGTAATCAAACCACGATAGCCGCGGTAGATGGCTTTCACGCGGATACCGTTGAATATGGCGGCGCGCGTTACCGAACGGATAGCGGCGTTCATGCCGGGCGCGTCGCCGCCCGATGTCAATACGCCGATGCAGTTGATTTTGTACATATTTGTAGGGTTTGAAAGTTTATTGCGCTACGCGCGGTTCTCATTGTTTCTATGTTTCTCGCGCTTCGCGCGTTTCTAAGTTGTTGTAGATTTGGTTATTTTGAAAATTTGTCAATCCGTCAATTTGTAAATTCTTAATTCTTAATTGGTTTCAACCCCCTCCGTCGCTGCGCTCCTCGTCCCCCTATCCTCGCTACGCTCGGCAGAGGGACAGAATCGAATCATTGAATTATTGAATTTTGGGACGCTTTTAACTTTATAGACTTTTCACTTTACAGACTTTATACACTTTCTCACTTTCACACTAAATTCGTCTTGCTACTAATTGTCAATTATCAATTGTCCATTGCCAATTAAAAACGCTTCTCACTACTCACTACTCACTTCTCACTACTAACTACTAACTGTTTCGCGATTTTCTCCATCAGCCATTTGGGGGTGGAGGTGGCGCCGCAGATGCCCACCGACGCCGCATCGCGCAGCATATCGCAGTTGATGTCGGCCATGGTCGAGACGAAATAACTGCGCGGATTGACGGCTCGGCACTCGTCGAAAAGCACTTGGCCGTTCGAACTTTTGGCTCCGCTCACAAACAGCACCACATCGAATCGCTCGGCAAATTTACGGATATTCGGAATGCGGTTGGCCACTTGTCGGCAAATGGTGTCGTGATATTCGAGCGTTGCCCCGTCTGCCATGCGTTGCTGTATAGCCGCCACCAGCGCATTGAAGCCGTCGACCGACTGCGTGGTTTGCGAAAAAAGTATCACATCGCGTGCGAAATCGAGCGTTTCCACCTCGTCGGGAGTCTCTATCACGATGGAATGCCCGTCGGTTTGCCCTACGAGGCCGTTCACTTCGGCATGACCGCGTTTGCCGTAAATGACGATTTGCGCTTCGGGGTGCTCGGTGTAGGCCTTGCGGATTTTTTTCTGCAACGCCAATACCACTGGACACGAGGCATCGACTATGCTGATGCCGTTGCGCCGCGCCATCTCGTAGATGGCAGGCGGTTCGCCGTGAGCGCGAAACAGCACTTTTTGTCCTCGCAGCCGCTCCAAATCGCTCCGCTCGATGACCGTGAGTCCCTTTTCGGCCAGACGCTGCATCTCCTGCTCGTTGTGCACAATGTCGCCTAAACTGCAAAGCCGCGATTCGGTTTTCAGCTCTTCTTCGGCTTTTTTGATGGCATTTACCACACCAAAACAGAAGCCCGATGCACTATCTATCTCAATTACCAATTTATTTTCTGACCGTTAATTTTTGGCCGCTTTTGTTCGTCGTTCGCTTACGATGAGCAGGGCTTCGTCGCGCAGTTCGTCGGGCAGGGCGATGTCGCGCAACTGCAACGAGCGCAACCAGCCGGCCACATCTTGTTCGCGCAGTGTGTAGAACACGTCGTTTAACATCTGCAAATCTTGTGCCGAAAATTCGTTGGCAGGTTTGTGTGCCAAAGTATCGAGTTCTTCGTCGTCGAAATAGACGATTTGCGTGGTTTTGGTGAGTAGGCTGTCGCGTTCGCACACGGTGTGCGCCCCGCAGCAGTCGGCTGGAATGTCGACCGGCGTGGGTTCGTCGGCGGGTTTGGTGCGTTTCGTGGCCACAATCAACCACACGATGGCCGCCGCGGCTATTATTCCTATGGCGAGATAGATGAACAATGAAAAACGAACGATAAAATTGGTTTTCAGCGACTTACAAAAGTATTTTCAGGCAGCGTTGCAATTGTTCTACGAAACGGTCGATCTCCTGTTTGGTGTTGTACAGCGCCAACGATGCGCGCACGGTGCCCGGAATGCCGAGCAGGTCGATGAGTGGTTGTGCGCAGTGATGCCCTATGCGCACGGCCACGCCTGTTTTGTCGAGCAGCATGCCCAAGTCGTAGGGGTGAACGTTGCCGACCAGAAACGAAATGACACCGCTTTTTTGTTCGCTTGTGCCGAAAATGCGCATTTGCGGAATTTCGCGCAGGCGTTGCTCGGCGTAGCGCAGCAGGCGGTCTTCGTGTGCGAAGATGTCGTTTTTGCCGATTTCATCGATATATTTCAATGCTTCGGCCAAGGCTACGGAGCCGACAAAATTGGGCGTGCCGGCCTCGAATTTGTAGGGCAATTCGTTGTAGGTTGTCTTTTCGAACGTAACGTTGCGAATCATTTCGCCGCCGCCTTGGTAGGGTGGCAGTTGGTCGAGCAGAGCGGTTTTGCCATACAGCACGCCGATACCTGTCGGGGCGTAGATTTTGTGTCCCGAAAAGGCGTAGAAATCGACATCCCACGCCGCTACGTCGATGGGCAGGTGCGCCACAGATTGTGCGCCGTCCACCAGCACGGGAACGCCGTGCGCGTGTGCCATTTTCACTATTTTGTCTATCGGATTGACGGTACCAAGCACGTTCGACACGTGTGCAACCGACAGCAGTTTTGTCTTGGCGTTCAGAAGTTTTTCGAGTTCGTCGAGGCGCAGTTGCCCGCGTTCGTCGATGGGAGCGATGCGAAGCCGTAGTCCGTGGCGCTGGGCGGCCATCTGCCACGGCACGATGTTGGCGTGGTGCTCCATCTGCGTGATGACGATTTCGTCGCCCTGCGTGCAGAAGCGTTCGGTGAAGACGGTTGCCAGCAGGTTGATGCTTTCGGTGGTACCGCGCGTGAACACGATGCTGTTTGGCTCGGCTGCCCCGATGAATCGGGCGATGGTCTGGCGCGCCTCTTCGTGCGCCAAAGTCGCCTTTTGGCTCAAATAGTGTACGCCTCGGTGTATGTTGGCGTTTTGCGTGGCGTAGGTTTCCACTATTTTGTCGAGCACGCGTTGTGGTTTTTGCGTGGTGGCGGCGTTGTCGAGATAAATCAGCGGCTGACCGTAGATTTTTTCCGACAAAATGGGGAAATCGGCGCGTATTTTGTCCGTGTTAAATGTTGCCACAATTGTTCCTCCGTTGGTTTGCTGTACAGTTTTTGCAGGTTGATTCGCCGCCACGCAGGCGTTGTTCTACCATCATGCGCAGGCGGTCGCGCACGGCTTCGACGGCGATGTGGTCGAGTATGTCGCTGGTAAAA
Organism: Leyella stercorea; assembly: GCA_963658575.1. Classification (GTDB taxonomy): domain Bacteria; phylum Bacteroidota; class Bacteroidia; order Bacteroidales; family Paludibacteraceae; genus W0P28-013. The sequence continues at coordinate 37,062 of CAVKQB010000011.1, forward strand.
GCCAGCAGCAGCAGCATGCGTGCTTCGGCCAGCCCGATGCCGCGTGTGCGCATGTAGAAGAGCGCGTTTTCGTCCAATTGGCCGGTGGTGGCGCCGTGGCCGCACTTCACGTCATCGGCGTAGATTTCGAGTTGCGGCTTGGCATGCATGCGCGCCTCTTTTGTCAGGCAGATGTTGCGGTTGGTTTGGTAGGCGGCGGTGTGTTGCGCATCTTTTTCTACCAAAATACGCCCTGCGAATGCGCCTTCGGATTGCCCATCGAGCATGTATTTGAACAGTTCGTTGCTGGTGCAGCGTGGCGCGCTGTGCCGAATGACGGTGAAGTTGTCGCATTTTTGCCGATCGCTGGCGGTTACCATGCCGCCGAGCCATGTTTCGGCGTTTTCGGCGTTCAAATCCACTTCGATGTGGTTGCGTGTGTGTCCGTTGTGCAATCCTACGACATCGATGGTTGTGCGCGAGTTAGCATCCTGACTCACAAATAGTTGCGATAGTTGCGCGGTGCCATCGTGCGTGCTTTCGAGCGTGTAGTAGTCGAGGTGCGCATTGGCACCGACAAACGCTTCGGTGAGTCGGCTGGCAAAAAATCGCACGTTGTCCAGCGCGTGGTCGCAGACCAGAATTTTGACCTCTGCGCCTTCGTCGAGCACTATCAGATTGCGTGTGGCGGTCAACAGGTCGGTGCTGGCGTGCAGCAGGTTGACCAACTGTATGGGCAGTTCGATTTTGGCGTTTTGGGGCAGGTAGAGAAAGTAGCCGTTTTGCGCAAAAGTCTGATTGAACGCCGTGAATCCGTCGTTGGAGTGGGCTGTTTTTTTGCCGAGATAGCGCGCCACGATGTCGGCGTGGTGTTGGCAGGCTTCGGCCAGCGAGCAGAGCACCGCGCCTTGTGGCAGCGTGCCGTCGAAGTGCAGTTGGTCGTTGAGAACGAATGCGGTGTGTGCTTTCACGCCGGGCACTTCGCACCGAAACAGGCTGTTTTTGTCGACAGATGTCGGTATCTGGTTGATATTCAGCCCATAATCGCTGTCTAAATCGGCCATCAGCGGACAATGCAGGTAGGCTTCGTCGTTTGTGGTGGGGAAACCTATGCGGCAAAATCGGTCGAAAGCCTCGTCGCGCTGCGCATTGAGTGCGGCGGGCGCATGCTGTTTGATGGCATCGGCTTGTTGCGTGTAGAGGTCGATATATTGCTGTTCGCGGCTCATTCTCCGAACTCCCTTTTAATCCAGTCGTAGCCTTTTTCTTCCAGTTCGAGTGCCAACTCTTTGGGGCCAGTTTTCACTATTCGGCCGTTGTAGAGCACATGCACAAAATCGGGCACAATGTAGTCCAAAAGCCTTTGGTAGTGCGTGATGACGATGGAGGCGTTATCTTTGTTGCGCAGCGCATTCACGCCGTGTGCCACCACGCGCAAGGCGTCGATGTCGAGTCCCGAGTCGGTCTCGTCGAGAATCGACAGGCGCGGTTCGAGCATGGCCATCTGGAAAATCTCGTTGCGTTTCTTTTCGCCGCCCGAAAAGCCTTCGTTCACCGAGCGGTTGGCGAGTTTGTTGTCGAGTTCGAGCAACTCTTTTTTCGAGCGCATCATTTTCAGAAATTCCGATGCCGAAATGGGTTCGAGTCCGCGGTATTTGCGGTGCTCGTTCACAGCGGTGCGCATGAAATTGACCATGCTCACACCCGGAATTTCGACAGGATACTGAAAACTCATGAAAATGCCTTCGCGCGAACGGTCTTCGGGCGAGAGAGCGAGCAGATTTTTGCCGTAGAAAGTAACGCTGCCTTCGGTAACGGTGTAGGCGGGATTGCCCGTCAGCACCGACGAAAGCGTCGATTTGCCTGCGCCGTTCGGCCCCATGATGGCGTGAACTTCGCCCGGGCGAACAGTCAGATTCAGACCTTTCAGAATCTCTTTGCCGGCTATCGAAGCGTGCAGATTTTTTATTTCGAGCATACTATTTTTAGTTTTTCTTTTTCTTGTTTTTGTGCGCCATTTTTTCGGCTTTTTTGTCGGCCTCCATCTCGCAGTACCAACGGCGCAACGCATAGACCGCGATGGCCACATAGCCGACGTAGAGCAGCGAGGTGAGGTAGATGTGCGACAAGGCGCAAAGCACTACGCTTGCCAAATCGACCACAATCCAAACCGCCCAATTATCGATTTTTTTGCGGGCAAGCAGCAATTGACCTACCACATTGGCCACGAAAATGATGGCATCGATGTAGATGTAGTCCGATTGTTCGAGACCAAAGCGGCGCGTAACGCTCTCGACCAGCCAGCCCCACAGCAGTCCACCGAAGATGATGCCCAACCCGATGCCCACTTGGTGTTGCGGCTGCAACATAGTGATGCGCAACTGCTTGTCGGGTTTGTTCTTTTTGGGTACGCCCCACGCCACGATGCCGTAGATATCGATGGCAAAAAAGAAAATTTGCATCAGCATCATCGAGTAGAGGTGTTGCTGCCAAAACAGCGCGAAATAGATGGCGCAGTTGAACAGCCCAATAAAAAACGTAGCCACATGACCGCGCCCTGCCAAGTAGACGGCGAGCAAGCCTGTGAGCAACCCTGTTATTTCGAGCCACGAAAAGGCGTAGCCCCAAACGGTGAATGCGGTTAAATCCATCGTGTTTGTCTATTCTTCGTCGAATTGCGGTTCTTTTATTTCGTTTCCCTGCACAAATCGTGCCACAATTTGGCGATCGTCGCCCGTGTAGATGAACCGTTCGAGCCGTTCGGCCAGCGTGTAGTTGTCGAAATTCAGTTCGCTGTCGTCTATCACCAGCGCATCGAAGTCGTAATCTGGCTCGAAACTGCCCACACGACCGAAGAAACTGCCGCCGCTCTTGGTGGCGAGATAGAAGGCTTCGGGCAGTGTGAGGAAGGCCGTCTGTTTGTCGCTTTCGGCGTAATAAAGTTTCGAAATCTGAATGGCGTGCACCATCACGCGGAACATCGATATGTCGTGGCCGCCGCTGATGTCGGAACCGAGTGCCACGCGGATGCCGTTGTCCAAGAATCGGCGAATGGGCGCTTTGCCGCTGCCCAAGTCGCTGTTGGAGTGCGGGCAGTGCACTACGTACACGCCTTGGCGTTTCATCAGTTCCAATTCGTCGCCATCGGTGTAGCAACAGTGCGCCATCAGCGTGGGCGTTTGGCCGAACAGTCCGTAGCGGTTGTAGGCATCGCCGTAGCAGGTCGATTCGGGTTCGAGTTCTTTCACCCACGCTATTTCGCCTTTGTTTTCCGACAGATGCGATTGTACGGGCATGTCGTATTTGGCGGCCAACTTGCCCACTGCGGTGAGCATTTCGGGCGTGCAACTCGGCACAAAGCGCGGCGTGAGTATGGTGCGCACCAGCCGTCGCTTGTCGCCCCAGCGTTCGATGAGCGCGATGTCGTCGGCTATGGCCTGCTCCACCGTTTCGGTGAGCGTGTCGGGGCTGTTGCGGTTCATGTTCACCTTGCCGACCATCGCTCCCATGCCCGATTTCTCGAACAGGCCGAGCAGCAGTTCGGTGGCGGGCTTGTGTACCGAGGCAAACGCCACAGTGCGCATCGTGCCGACCTTCCAAAGGTTTTTCACAAATCGGCTGTACATTTTGCGGGCGTAGGCCGTGTCGGCATATTTCGACTCTTCGGGGAACGTGTATGTGTTGAGCCACGGCAGCAGTTCCATGTCCATGGCCATGCCCATGTTGCGGTATTGCGGCGCGTGCACATGCAGGTCGTTCATGGCTGGAATGATGAGTTTGTTGCCGAAATCGATCAGTTCGACTGTCCGCATCTCGTCGGGCAGGCGGTCGTAAACCGCCACAACGCGTCCGTTTTCCACGGCGATGTAGCCGTCGGGAATCACCTCGAACCGCTCTGGTTGCTTGGTGAAGAGAATGTTGCCTTTGTAGAGTTTCATATCGTGTCGTTTTTTGTTTTCTATCCTACCGAGTTTTCCAACGAAACCGACAGCAGTTTTTGTGCTTCGACGGCAAATTCCATCGGCAGTTTGTTCAGAACCTCTTTGGCGTAGCCGTTCACTATCAGCCCGATGGCATCTTCGGTGCCGATGCCGCGCTGGTTGCAGTAGAAGAGTTGGTCTTCGCTGATTTTCGATGTGGTAGCCTCGTGTTCCACCACGGCGGTGTCGTTTTCGATGTCCATATAGGGGAACGTGTGCGCTCCGCAGCGGTCGCTCAACAGCAGGCTGTCGCACTGCGAGAAGTTGCGCGCGCCGTCGGCATTTTTGGTTACTTTCACCAGTCCGCGGTACGAGTTTTGGCTCTGCCCTGCCGATATGCCTTTCGACACGATGCGGCTGCGTGTGTTTCGGCCGATGTGTATCATTTTGGTGCCGGTGTCGGCCTGTTGGTAGTTGTTGGTTACGGCCACCGAGTAGAATTCGCCCACCGAATTATCGCCTTTCAGTATGCAACTTGGGTATTTCCACGTGATGGCGGAGCCTGTCTCTACTTGCGTCCACGATATTTTGGCGTTATCGCCCTTGCAGATGGCGCGTTTGGTTACGAAATTGTAGATGCCGCCACGTCCGTTTTTGTCGCCGGGGTACCAGTTTTGCACGGTCGAGTATTTCACTTCGGCGTTGTTCATCACCACTATTTCCACGATGGCGGCGTGCAGTTGGTTTTCGTCGCGCATGGGGGCGGTGCAGCCTTCGAGGTACGATACGTAGGCATCGTCGTCGCACACGATGAGCGTGCGTTCGAACTGTCCCGTTTGTGCTGCATTGATGCGAAAATAGGTCGATAGTTCCATCGGGCAGCGCACGCCTTTGGGTATGTACACGAACGAGCCGTCGCTGAAGACCGCGCTGTTCAGAGCGGCGAAAAAGTTGTCGACGGCAGGCACCACCGAGCCTAGATAGCGGCGCACCAAATCGGGGTGGTCTTTCACCGCCTCGCTGATGGAGCAGAAAATGATGCCTTTTTCGGCCAGATTTTCGCGGTAGGTGGTCTTCACGCTCACGCTGTCCATCACCGCATCGACGGCCATGCCGGTGAGTGCATCGCGTTCTTCGAGCGGAATGCCGAGTTTGTCGAATGTTTTCACAAGTTCGGGATCGACCTCCTTGGCGTTTTCGGGTGCGTTGCGGCGTGGCGCGGCGTAGTAGGTAATGGCCGGATAGTCAATCGCCGGAATGTCGAGGTGCGCCCAATGCGGCATCTGCAGCGTTTGCCAATTCCGAAAGGCTTTCAGCCGAAATTCGAGCAACCAATCGGGTTCGTGCTTTTTGGCCGAGATGAGGCGCACGACCTCTTCGCTCAAGCCGCGCGGAATGGTTTCGGTTTCGATGTCGGTGGTGAAGCCGTATTTGTAGTCGGACGAGGTTACTTCGTCGATGATGTTATGTTCTCGCTTTTCGGGCATAAGTTTGTGGTGTGTTGTAACCTGCAAAGTTACGAAAAAAGTCGGAAAGTTTAGCCGATTTTGGCAACGACGCGCCCGCCGAGCAGTTGAGCGGCTCTGTTTTTCTGTATGTTCAGTTGGGCGATGGCGGCCATGGCCTGTTCGATGGCGGCTTTGTCGCCGTTTTGCGAGGCGATTTTCAGCGCAAGCATGGTCTGTTTTAGGTTGCTGATGATGATGGCGTTTTTGTATTCCACAATCACTTTGCTCAAATCTTCGCAGATGGTTTGCATCTGTTCTTGATGCCGTTTTTGGTTGTATTTTTCGAGCCGTTCTTGTGCCGAAGCGCGTTCCCGTTCGGTGCGACCTTCCACTTTTGGAGCGTTGTCGTCGGCGTTGTACATTTTGCTCAGTGTGTATTTTGACGATAGCAGGTCGGCGGCCAATTGGCTGATGTTGGGGTTGGCGTGTTGCACGAAAAAGTGCGCCGCATCGAAGTCCGTGTCGTGGTGGTGCGCCGCGAGTTCGTAGAGAAACGTCTGGTGTAGCGGATTCCGAAATTTGATATTGTCGGATTCGAGCAGTTCGTTCACGATAAATTCGTTGACTGTCCACACGCGTTCTTCGTTGGCAAAAATCGGCGAATTGCCGTAGAGCAACGCAAATTTCAGAATGTCTTTTTCCAGTTCCAGAAATTTGTCATCTTCGGCAGCGATACCGACGGACTCTTCGGCGTGCGGCGGCGGTGGCGGCAGCGTGCTTTCGGCGTTTTCGGAGCCATTGGCTTCGGCGGCCAGTTTTTTCTCGATTTTTTTGCGGCGCAATTTTCTGATGGCAGTGAAGATGGTCTCTTCGCGCAAATCGAGTTGTGTGGCGCAGATTTTGACATATTCGGCCAAGAGTATGTTGTCGTAGACGAGCGCAAGTGCTGGCACCAGTTCGTCGTTGATGAGCCGCGCCTTTCGGGTGGGGTCGTTGGGCGTGGCGGCCGTTATTTGCCGGCATTTGTAGGTAACGAAATCGGTCTTGTTGCGTTCGATGTAGGCGACAAATTCGTTGGCGTTGTGCGCACGGGCATAACTGTCGGGATCGTCGCCTTCGGGCAGGCGCACCACGCTCACATTCAGCCCTTCGGCCAAGGCCACGCCGAGGGCTTGGTCGGTGTCTTTTTCGCCAGCCGTGTCGGTGTCGTACATCAGCACGACATTCTGCGTGAAGCGGTGCAGTTTGTGCGCTTGTGTCTCGCTCAGCCCCTTGCCGCCCGAGCAGGCCACCACGTTTTTCACGCCGCATTGGTGCATCGATAGCACGTCGGTTTGTCCTTCGACCATATAGACGCAATCGGCTTTGGCAATGGCTTGTTTGGCTTGGTAGATGCCAAAAATTTCTTGGTCTTTGTGGTAAATTTCCGATTCGGGCGAATTGAGGTATTTTTGGTTTACACCTTTGGTTTCGCGCGACAGCACACGCCCTGTGAACGCCACCACTTGCCCGCCAATCGACAGCCAAGGGAATATGACGCGCTCGCGAAAAAAGTCGTAAACGCCGCCGTTGTCGTTGCGTTTGCAGAGGCCAGTGCGCACGAAAAAGTCGAGGTTGTAGCCCTGTTTTTGGGCGGCATCGGCAAGCGAACTCCATGCGTCGGTGGCGAATCCGAGGCGAAATTCGCGTATGATTTCGTCGCTGAAACCGCGTTCGCGCAAGTAGGTGAGTCCGAGGGTTTGTCCGTCGGCGTGGTTTTTCAGCGTGTTTTCGAAGTATCGGGCGGCAAATTCGTTGGCGGCGAGCATGCTTTCGCGATCTTTCTGTTCCTGCTTTTCTTCGCTGGTTTGCTCGCGCTCTTCTATCTCGATGTGGTATTTTTTGGCCAAAAAGCGCAGGGCTTCGACGTAGGTCATATTTTCGTGTTTCATCACGAAGTTCACGGCGTTGCCGCCTACGCCACAGCCGAAGCATTTGAATATGCCTTTCGATGGCGACACGCTGAACGATGGCGTCTTCTCATTGTGAAACGGGCACACGCCCCAATAGTTCGCGCCACGCTTGCGCAGCGTTACAAATTCGGACACTACGTCGTAGATTTGCGCAGCGTCCATGATGCGTCCTACTGTGGCTGGGTCAATCATCGTTTCTCCTTATTCAAATACGATTTCGAACGGCATGATGGCCTGTGCGCCTTGCCATGCCTGCGCTTTTTGCACGGCGCGCAGATAGTCGTAGCCCACGCCGAGCCGTTTTTGCAGAGCCTGCATCTCCAAATCGTCCATCAACTGCGTGATCCAATCGCGCTTGGGCGGATAGTTTTTCACGTTGTATTCGGTCAGATTGGCTTTGGCGGCGGCTATGTCGATGGCATCGTCGAGGCTGCCGAGCAGGTCTACAAGTCCGATTTTCTGCGCATCTGCGCCCGTCCAAACGCGCCCTTCGGCCACCTGTTTTATCTCGTCGGTCGTTTTGTGCCGACCGTCGGCACAACGCTGCACAAAGAGTTCGTAGCCGCGCTCGACATAGCGTTGAAACAGTTGCCGTTCGCCTGCAGTAACGGGGCGCGACACATTGCCGAAGTCGGCGTATGCGTGCGTTTTCACGCCATCGACCGCCACGCCAACCTTATCGGCCAGTTTCTCAAAATTGGGCAGCAGCCCGAATATGCCTATCGAGCCAGTGATAGTGGTGGGCTGCGCCACTATGGTGTCGGCGGCGCACGATATGTAGTAGCCGCCCGAAGCTGCGTAGTCGCCCATCGACACGATGAACGGTTTCTGTGCTTTGACCAATTGTGTGGCGTGCCACATCTGTTCGGAGCCGAATGCGCTGCCGCCTGGCGAATTGACGCGCAAAACCACGGCTTTCACGGCATCGTCGTCGGCCAAATCGGCCAGTGTTTGGGCTATCTCCTCCGAATCCATAGTGCCGTCGCCATTGCCGTCGATTTCGCCCGTGGCATAGACCACGGCTATCTTGTTGGCAGAATAGGCGGTTTTGTCGGGCTGATTTTTCATCGTCTTCAAATCGACGGAGGCGTAGTCGCCGTGCATCAACTGTTCGAGCATCGGCTCCATCTCGACACGGTAGACGAGCGTATCGACCAACTTTAGCTCGTAGGCGATGCGGGCATCGTCGAAGAAAAGCCCTTGGTTGGCAAAAGCGTCGAATGGTGCCTTGTTCAACTGCCTTCCGTCGGCCATATCGTCGAGCAGCGACGCCCAAATCGACCCCGACAATTGGTTCATCTGCAGGCGGTTAGCATCGCTCATCTGTGTGCCAACATATGGTTCTACGGCCGATTTGAACGTGCCGACCTTGAACACCTGCATTTCGATGCCGAGTTTGTCGAGTGCCTCTTTGTAGAAGAGCGTGTTCATCGCAAGCCCCGACAGCATGAGTTGCCCTTGCGGATTCAGCGCGATGCGGTCGGCCGCAGTGGCCAAAGCGTAGGTGCCGTTGCCGTAAAAATCGGCGTAGGCCACCACAAATTTGCCGGTGCTTTCCTTGAAGTCGATGAGTGCATCGCGTATCTCGTCGATAGAGGCTGGTGCCGCGCTCAAACCTCCAATATTCAGGTAGATGCCTTCGATGTTTGCATCGTTTTTGGCGCGGGCGATGGCGGTCAGCACCTCGTCGAGGCCGATGATGCTTTGCGAACGGCTGTATTTCGATTTCAGGAAATCGAAGCCGCTCTCTTCGTTGCGCTCCACAAGCACGCCGTCGAGTTCGAGTTCCAAAACCGAATGCGGCTCGACGACGGCCGGCGCATCGTTCAGCAAGGCTATCGAACCGACAATGCCAAACAGCACAAATATGCTCACAACGCCGAACAGCACGAGGCCGAGCAGTGTGGCGAGGGTCATTTTCAGAAAATCTTTCATGTCGAAAAATCGTTTTGTTTTTTGTTTGGCAAAAATACAGAAAAATTTTCAATCGTGAGAGGGATTTTTTTCTTAGAGCAAAGAACATAGAACAAAGACAAATTAGTGTGAAAGTTTGAAAGTATAAAAGTGCGAAAGTAGGGGCGCATCAATTGCGCCCGAAAATTCAATAAGTCAATAATTCAATGATTCATTTCTATCCCTCTGCCGAGCGCAGCGAGGATAGGGGGACGAGGAGCGAAGCGACGGAGGGGGTTAAATTCAATTAACAATTAAGAATGAATAATAATTGACAAATTCTCCAAATAACCAAATCCACAAAAAAACAGAAACAGCGCGAAGCGCGAGAAACGGACGTGGCACGCCGCGTCCCTACTTTACAGACTTTCCACTTTACACACTTTCACACTATTATAAACTTTCGAACTAATTTCGTATCTTTGTGGCGTGAACAAATTCTAAAAAACGAAAAATATGAACATTCCAGAAAACATCAAGTACACCAGCGAACACGAGTGGATTCGCGTCGAAGGCAACGAGGCCTACGTGGGCATTACCGACTATGCGCAGAGCGAATTGGGCGAAATAGTCTTTGTCGACATTCAAACGGCTGGCGAACAGCTGGCGGCTGGCGACACCTTTGGTTCGGTCGAGGCGGTCAAAACAGTGTCAGACCTATTCATGCCCGTGTCGGGGCAGGTGCTCGAAGTGAACGCCGCGCTCGATGCGCAGCCCGAACTCGTCAATGCCGACCCATACGGACAGGGCTGGATGGTGAAAGTAACCGTCGACGATGCCGCCGAACTCGACGCATTGCTCGATGCTAAAGCCTACGCCGCACTGATCAAGGCTTGATGCGTGCCATCGTTGCGCTCGGCTCGAACCTTGGCAACCGTGCCGAAAATCTGCGTTGCGCCACACAGTTGCTTGTCGAACAGGTCGGGGCGGTGGTGGCCGAAAGCACGCCTTGCGAAACGCCGCCGTGGGGCTTCGACAGTCCGAATGCCTTTCTGAACAGCGTGCTGCTGGTCGATACCGACCTGACACCCGAAGAGTTGTTGCGCGCCACGCAGCGCATCGAACGGCAGATGGGGCGCACCGCTAAAACCCAATGTGGCGTTTATGCCGACCGCATCATCGATATCGACCTTATCGACTGTGGCGGTCAAGTGTTGCACACCGCGACACTCACCTTGCCGCACCCATTGATGCACCAGCGCGCCTTTGTGCTGCAGCCGCTGTGCCAAATATGTCCTGCATGGACGCACCCGACACTGCACCGCACCGCCGCGCAACTGCTGGAGTCGTTGCTGCAAAGCCGCAATTGACAAATTGAAAATTCAATGATCAATTGTCTATTGAAATAAAACCCCTACCCCCACTGCGTGGGTACTCCCCCTATCTGCTGTCGCAGCAAGGGGAGAGAATGCGCCCAAAAATTCAATCATTCAATGATTCAATTCTGTCCCTCTGCCGAGCGTAGCGAGGATAGGGGGACGAGGAGCGCAGCGACGGAGGGGGTTAATACCAATTAAGAATGAATAATTAAGAATACAATGCTGGATTGTTTTAGAGCCAAGAACAAAGAGCAAAGAGCAAAGACAATTTTTTAGTAGCAAGACACAAGTAGCAAGTCGCAAGAGTTTATAGTTGAGAGGTTATAGGTGAGAGAACAAAGAATAAAGAATAAAGAATAAAGAATAAAGAATAAAGAGCAAAGAGCAAAGATAATTCCCAAATCCACAACAACTTTATAGACTTTTCACTTTATAAACTTTCTCACTTTCACACTTTTTAGTAGCAAGACACAAGTAGCAAGTCGCAAGAGGTTATAGGTGAGAGGTTATAGGTGAGAGAACAAAGAATAAAGAGCAAAGAACAAAGATAATTCCCAAATCCACAACAACTTTATAGACTTTTCACTTTACAAACTTTATACACTTTCACACTTTTTAGTAGCAAGACACAAGTAGCAAGTCGCAAGAGTTTATAGTTGAGAGGTTATAGGT
>CAVKQB010000012.1:0-48221 GCA_963658575.1 Leyella stercorea
CCGATAGGGTTGCCTTGATGCTCATCGGGCGGTCGCCGTACTTCTCCCACCCGACATAGCCGCTCCAAGTGGTGCGGAGTGAGATGTGCTCGGTCTTGACAAGCATTTGCAGCCCGTACAGCACGGCATCGTTCTGCCGTCCGTTGTCCGTCTGCCAACATAGAAAGCCCGCACTGCCCGCAAAACGCAGTTCCACTGCCGCATCGGTCGGATCTGCATAGGGGAAGGTCTTGCCTTGCCCGAAGTAGAGCGACTTGCCGATGGCCAAATCAAAAAAGTAGCCGGGGTCATCGTATTGGCGTGCCTTCTCGAATCCGCCTCCGCTGGCGGTTTTCATAGCCGCACGCAGAACGATGTCGGGCACATATTTTCGGGCTTTGCACAACTGTATGTCGGTCGAAATATAGACATCGCCAGCCTCGTGTCCGCGCATCGCTACCGAATCCTGCAGCCGACAGGTGCGCTGCCGTTCTGGTGTCATCTCGTACCATTCGGTAATGGGAATCCAAAGTGTCAGATTCACGCGGTCGGTGAAGAGCGGAATGTGAACGCGCGCAAAAAGGTCGGCGGTACGGTCTTTTTGAAAACCGAAATAGCCGTCGGCGGCCAGTTCGAGGCGGAGACGGCTCTCGGTGCGACCATCGAGCATATCGGGAATTGGGAAAGCATTCGGACCAAAATAGGCTGGCGCAATGCCCGTGGGACTGCTGTAGTCGGAACGCTCGATGGGGACTATCGGTTCGTCGCCAGCCTTGGCTATCGTGCTGATAAAGAGCAATATCAGTGGCACAAATTTGCGAAATCTACATAGAAAACCGCCCGACGGCACCAGCCACGCCCAAGCATCCAAACGCTCCAATAGTAAATCTCGCTTCTTCACGCCAACATACTTTTCAATAGAACAGCAAAGATAGACAAAAAAAGCGAGAAAACAGGCTCTGCCAACACGTTTTTTTTGTAACTTTGCAAGAAATTTTACAAGAGATGTATTTTGACGAATTAGACCTGAACGACGACCTGCTCGATGCGCTCGACGATATGCATTTTGAAACCTGCACACCCGTGCAAGAACGCGCTATTCCACTGATTTTGGAAGGACACGACCTGCTGGCATCGGCACAAACAGGCACGGGCAAAACCGCCGCCTACCTGCTACCAATACTCGAAAAACTATCGCGCGGCGAACACCGCAGCGACCGTGTGAATGCACTGATTTTGGTGCCAACGCGCGAACTTGCCATGCAAGTAGACCAACTGCTGGCCGGTTTTGCCTACTACAGCAATGTGTCGTGGATTGCCGTCTCGGGCGGCAACGACGGCGTGGCGTTTGCACAGCAACAACGCGCTTTCGCCCGTGGCAGCGACATCGTGGTGGCTACGCCGGGGCGGCTCTTGGCGCACCTGCGCTACTGCGAAGCCGACCTGAGCGGCGTGGAATTTCTCGTGCTCGACGAGGCCGACCGCATGCTCGACATCGGCTTCTACGACGACATCATCGAGATAATCAGCCACCTGCCAAAACAACGCCAAAACCTGATGTTTTCCGCCACATTCCCGCCCGATGTCGAAAAATTGGCGCGCAACGTGCTGGTCAATCCCAAAGAGGTGAAGATAGCCGTGTCGAAACCGGCCGACGGCATCACACAGGGCGTTTATCTGCTGCACGAAGAGCAAAAACTGCCGCTCGTCGAATGGCTGTTCAACCAAAAAGAGTGCGGCAAAACGCTCATTTTCGCCGCCTCGAAAGACAAGGTGCGCGAACTCTACCAACAGTTGCACCGGCTACATCTGCCTGTGGCACAGATGCATAGCGACCTCGAACAGGCCAAACGCACGCAGGTGATGCTCGACTACAAAAACAACAAAACGAAGATACTCGTAGCCACCGACGTGGTGTCGCGCGGCATCGACATCGACGACATCGAGATGGTCATCAACTTCGATGTGCCCAAACAGGCCGAAGACTACGTGCACCGCATCGGACGCACGGCGCGCGCAGGTGCCAAAGGCGTGGGACTGACCTTCGTAACGCCCAAAGACCGCCAGCGGTTCGACAAAATCGAGCAATTCATCGAGAAAACCATCGAACGGCGGCCGCTCCCCGAAGAAGTAGCCAAGCTGGCGCCAGCCGTTCCCGATGTGCCGGCCGACAAGGCTCCACGCAAAAAATTCTACGGCAAAAAACGCGGCGGCAACCAAAAATTCCGCAACAAGAAAAAGCCAAACAACGGTCAAAAACCGAACAACGGTCAAAAACCAGCGTAAAAGCGCAACAAAAAAATCCCCGAAAATTCGGGGATTTTTTATTGTTATCGGTCTGAAACGCTCAAAGCAGATGCCACGTTACCGTGAGTCCCGCCATGACGATGCTGACCATCGACATCAGTTTGATGAGAATGTTGAGCGACGGGCCAGCCGTGTCTTTGAACGGATCGCCTACGGTGTCGCCCACGACGGTAGCCTTGTGGCATTCGCTGCCCTTGCCGCCGTAGTTGCCCTCTTCGACATGCTTTTTGGCATTGTCCCACGCGCCGCCAGCGTTGGCCATGAACACCGCCAACACAAAACCGCAACTCAAACCGCCTATCAGCAAGCCAAGAACGCCAGCCACGCCCAAAACCAAACCGGTAACCACCGGCACGATTATCGCCAAGAGCGACGGCAACAGCATCTCGTGCTGCGCGCCTTTGGTCGAAATAGCCACGCAACGCGCATAATCGGGATCGGCCTTGCCTTCGAGAATGCCAGCAATCTCGCGGAATTGACGGCGCACCTCCTCGACCATCTTTTGGGCAGCACGACCGACGGCGTTCATCGTCAATCCGCAGAAAAGGAACGCCATCATCGCACCGATGAATATGCCGACCAGCACAATGGGGTTCATCAGATGCACGTTGTAAGCCTCCATAAAGTCGATAAGCGAAGCCTCGGCAGCCGCCATGCCGTTGGGCAAAGCCTCGCCCAGACGCACCAGCGCGATTTTTATCTCCTCGACATACGAAGCGAGCAATGCCAAAGCCGTGAGTGCCGCCGAACCGATGGCAAAACCTTTGCCCGTGGCAGCCGTGGTGTTACCAAGCGCGTCGAGCGCATCGGTGCGTTGGCGCACTTCGGGTTCAAGTCCGCTCATCTCGGCGTTGCCGCCAGCGTTGTCGGCTATCGGACCGTAAGCATCGGTAGCAAGGGTTATTCCCAACGTCGAAAGCATACCTACGGCTGCAATGCCGATGCCATACAAACCGAGCGACAGACTCTGCGACGTAAATGCGAGCGTAAAGCCATTGGCACACAAGTAGGACAAAATGATGGCAACGCCCACTGTTATAACGGGAATCGCCGTCGAAAGCATGCCGAGCCCAAGTCCCGAAATGATGACTGTAGCAGGACCTGTTTGCGAACTTTCGGACACTTTGCGCGTAGGTTTGTAGGTTTGCGAGGTGTAGTATTCGGTCGATTTACCGATGATGACGCCGGCCAGCAATCCGACGACAACCGACAGCGACACCTGCCACCATTGGTTGGTTTCGGTGCCAAACAGCCAAGCGAAAATGCCAAACGTGGCAAACGCTATCAGCACGGCAGCCGTGTTCGTGCCACGACTCAGGGCTGCCAAAAGTTGTTTCATGCCTGCGCCCTCTTTGGTTTTCACCATGAAAATGCCGATGAGCGACAGCAGCACGCCCACCGCTGCAATGAGCGACGGCGCAAGAACGGCCTTCAACTGCATGCCTTCCACGGCCGATGTAGCAAACGCCGAAGCGCCAAGAGCCATCGTCGCCAAGATGGAACCAGCGTACGATTCGTACAGGTCGGCACCCATGCCAGCCACGTCGCCCACATTGTCGCCCACATTGTCGGCAATGGTAGCGGGATTGCGCGGGTCGTCTTCGGGAATGTTGTATTCGGTTTTGCCCACCAAATCGGCACCAACGTCGGCCGCCTTGGTGTAGATGCCACCGCCCACACGCGCAAACAACGCCTGCGTCGATGCACCCATACCGAAAGTCAGCATGGTGGTGGTTATTATAATAAGGTGATTTTCGGCAGGAATGAAATGGTCGAGCACCAAGAACCACACCGAGATGTCGAGCAGAGCCAAGCCCACAACGACCAAGCCCATCACTGCGCCCGAACGGAAAGCCACCTGCAAACCGCTATTGAGCGACTGCCGAGCAGCGTTGGCGGTGCGCGCCGAAGCGTAAGTGGCCGTCTTCATGCCAAAAAATCCAGCCAAGCCCGAGAAAAAACCGCCCGTGAGGAATGCAAACCACACCCAGCCGTTTTGCAGGCCAAGCAGTGCCATCACGCCAAACAGCGCAGCCAAAATCACAAACACGATGGCCACCACTTTGTACTGTTGTTTGAGGTACGCCATCGCACCTTGGCGCACATGCGCCGCAATTTTTTTCATCAAATCGGTGCCTTCGTCTTTTTTCAACATTTGGCGGTAGAACATGTAGGCCATAGCCAATGCCAGCACCGATGCCGCCAAGACAGCATAAATCAAAAGTTTCATGATTGTGTTTTTTAGGTTATTAGATTAGTGTTGTTGATGCAATTTCAGATGTATTGATCTGGTCAAGTTAAGGTGTTTGGTTGTTAAGCAGGCGAAGCAGCGATTGCACGATGGCAACGTTGTATTTCGCCGAGAAATCGGTTTTGAAACGTTCGGTTTGTTCGTCGTTGGCGGTTTCGTTGGCCGCCTCGACCACGGTGCGCACAAACACAAACGGCACAGCAAAAGCGACGCACACCTGCGCCATCGCGCCGCTCTCCATGTCGGCGCACAGCACCGACGGCAAATTGCGATTGATGGCCGCCTTGCGCGCGGCACCCGTTATCAGCAAGTCGCCACAAGCGATGTCGCCCAATTGCAACTTGGGCGCAGCGATGCCGTAGTCCATCAGTTGCCGCCGCAGGTCTTTCGCCTGTTTCAGCAGATTGTGCACCGCATCGGCAGCCAGCCGTTGGTCGTGCTCCTGCGTGGCATACGATGTTGCGCCCGACAGCGGAATCTCGTAGCGACGAAAGAGCGGCCGCATGTCCATATCGTGCTGAAAAAGCCGCTGCGCCACCACAATATCGCCGATGTTCAGTTCGGGAACAACTGCGCTCCCCTGCCCTATCGACACGACGAAATCGGGTTTGAACCGTTCCAACAGAAGCGACACGGTAAGAGCGGCAGCCACTTTGCCCCAATGCGAAAACACGACAATCACCTCGTTGCCAGCACAGTCGAACGTGTAGAACACACGCCCGCACGCCTCCACCACCTCCTTGTGTTCGATGGGTTCGACGAGCCGTTCCACCTCCTCGTACTGCGCTGTTACAATGGCGATTTTCATTTTATCGGCAAAAAAAGTATGAAAGTGAGAAAGTGTGAAAGTGAGAAAGTGTGAAAGTTTATAAAGTTAAAAAGTCTATAAAGTGGAAAGTTGATTAGTTGATTGGTTGCTCAGTTGATTATTGTGCAAATAAATTTGTAAATCTGTCAATTTGTAAATCCGTCAATTTTTCATTGTCAATTAACAACACTCCTCACTCCTAACTCCTCACTCCTAACTCCTAACTACTAACTTCTCACTACTAACTGCTAACTATTTCAGTTTTGCTTTGATGGCTTTCGAGGCCTCCTCGTAGCCGGGTTTGTCGAGCAGAGCAAACATATTTTTCTTGTAAGCCTCCACACCGGGCTGGTCAAACGGATTCACACCAAGCATGTAACCGCTTATGCCACAGGCCTTTTCGAAGAAATAGAGCAACTCGCCCAAGTAGTATTCGTTCAGCGCGGGCAGTTCTATTTTCAGGTTCGGCACACCACCATCGACGTGAGCGAGCATGGTGCCGAGTTCGGCCATCTTGTTCACTTCGTCCACGCGTTTGCCAGCGAGGAAATTGAGCCCGTCGAGGTTGGCGTCGTCGTGCGGCACGCGCACTTCGTGGTTCATCGCGGCCACCGAAATCACCGTTTCGAATATGGTGCGCTCGCCGTCCTGAATCCACTGCCCCATCGAGTGCAGATCGGTGGTGAAATCGACCGATGCGGGGAAAATGCCTTTGTGTTCCTTGCCTTCGCTCTCGCCGTAGAGTTGTTTCCACCACTCCGATACGTAGTGGAGTTTCGGGTGGAAATTGACGAGTATTTCGATTTTCTTGCCCGATTTATAGAGTTCGTTGCGCACGGCAGCATATTGAGCGGCAGGATTTTCGTCGAATTTCTCCGAAGCGCAAACCTCCTGCATACGGCTGGCACCGGCCACCAGTTGGCGCACATCGAAACCCGCTGTGGCAATGGGCAACAATCCCACCGGCGACAGCACCGAGAAGCGGCCGCCCACATTGTCGGCAATGACGAACGTCTTGTAGCCCTCTTGCGTAGCCAACGTGCGCAATGCGCCGCGCGATTTGTCGGTGATGCAGACAATCGCATCTTTGGCGGCGGCTTTGCCTTGTTGCGCTTCGAGTTGCGTTTTCAGCATACGGAAGGCCAACGCTGGCTCCGTGGTTGTGCCCGATTTCGAGATACAGATGATGCCAAACCGTTTGTCTTTCAGCATCTCCTGCAATTCGTACAGATAATCTTCGCCGATATTCTGACCCGCATAGACAATCACGGGCGCATCGTGCTTGCTTTTGAGCCATTCGAACGAGTTCGACAGGGCTTCGATGACGGCTTTGGCACCCAGATAACTGCCACCAATACCAATAACCACCACTACTTCGCAGCGTTCGCGCAGCGTTTTGGCGGCAGCCTCTATGGCATCGAGTTCGACCATAATGTCGCTTGGCAGCCGAAGCCAACCAAGAAAATCATTGCCTTTGCCCGTGCCTTCGTGCAGCATGTGCAGGCAATCGGCGGCTTTGGCCGCATACGATTTCACAGCGTCGGCCGATACGCAGCCATACGCCTTTTCGATGTTCAGTTTAATCTCTTTCATATCTTTGGGTATTTCAATTATTTGTTGATTTGGGGATTTGGGGATTTGGTTATTTGGAAATTGGGTTGTTCAGTTGATTGGTTGATCAGTTGATTATTGTGCAAATAAATTTGTCAATCTGATATCTGAAATTTCGTCTTGTGTCTTGCTACTTGTGTCTTGCTACTAAAAATTTGGTTATTTGGATATTTGGTTTAATTCGACAATTTGAAATTGATTAAATAATTGGAAATTAGATAATTGAATAATTGTCTTGCTACTTGCTACTTGCTACTCATATCTTGCTACTAACAAATTGTCTTTGTTCTTTGCTCTTTACTCTCTCACCTCTAACCTCTAACCTCTAACCTCTAACCTCTAACCTCTAACCTAAATTACTGCAACTTTTTCGTCAGTTCGCGCATCACATACGATGGCATTCGGCGTTGGTAGAGAATGGCGTACACGGCATCGAGAATCGGCATGTTCACTTGGTATTTCTCGTTTATCTCGTGTATGCATTTGGTACCGTAGTAGCCTTCGGCTATCATCTCCATCTCCACTTGGGCGGTTTTCACGCTGTAGCCTTTGCCTATCATAGTGCCAAAGGTGCGGTTGCGGCTGAATTTGGAGTAGGCCGTTACGAGCAGGTCGCCCAAATAGACCGATTCCTGCAAATTGCGGTGAAACGGATGCACAGCGTTGCAAAAGCGGTTCATCTCCTGAATGGCGTTCGACACGAGCACCGCCTGAAAATTGTCGCCATACTTCAGTCCGTGGCAAACGCCCACGGCTATGGCGTAGATGTTTTTCATCACCGATGCGTACTCGATGCCGCATGTGTCGTCGCTGGTGTAGGTCTGCACGTAGCGGTTGGTGAAGAGTGCCGATAGTTGGCGTGCGCGGTCGCGGTCGGCACAAGCGACAGTCAGGTACGACGTGCGCTCCAACGCCACCTCTTCGGCGTGGCACGGGCCGCTCAACACGGCTATGCGGTCGAACGGAACGCCATACATTTGGTGAAAATACTCCGAAACGACCATATTCTCGTCGGGCACAATGCCTTTGATGGCCGACATCACTATTTTACCATCGAGCCGCAGCCGCAATTTTTTAAGGTGTTGTTTCAGAAATGGTGACGGCGTGGCAAAAATCAGCACGTCGGCAGTTTTTACAGCCTGATTTATTTTAGAGGTGAAATGTATGCGATCGATATCGAATTTCACGCTCGACAGATACGACGGATTGCGGCTCGTGCGCACAAATTCGTCTATTTGGTCTTGACGGCGCATGTACCAGACGATTTCGGGCTGCGAATCGAGCAAAATCTTCGCGATGCCCGTCGCCCAACTGCCGCCGCCTATCACTGCGACCTTCAAATGTGATTCTTCTTCCATGTTTTTCTCTCAATTTTTGTTCAGGCCAAAAACGACCGCACGCCACCCGAAGCACGGCAACTGTTTGCACACCAAAAACTTAGCAAACTGCGCACGCACCACAAACAACGGCCGATACTCGCCTGTATTCAATCTACAAATGTAAGTATTTCTTTTGGAACAAAGCAACATTTTTGCAGAAAACTGCCAACAGCATCGCCAACCGCCTGAATATCAAACAGAAACGCAATACTGCACCAAGCGATAGCGTATATCAAAAAGTTTTTGTAACTTTGCACGAATTTTTAGAGGTAAAATTTTAATGTAATTTTTTATGAACGTAGTTACAAAAACCATCACAATGGGTGATGGGCGTACCATTACGCTTGAAACCGGCAAACTGGCCAAACAGGCCGACGGCGCAGTGATGGTAACATGTGGCAAAACCATGCTTTTGGCCACAGTCTGCTCCGCCAAGGAGGCCGTTCCGGGCACCGATTTCATGCCGCTAACGGTAGAATACAAAGAAAAATTTGCATCGAGCGGTCGCTTCCCCGGAGGCTTCACACGCCGCGAAGGCCGCGCCGACGATTACGAAATCCTGATAGCACGCTTGGTCGACCGCGCACTGCGCCCGCTCTTCCCGAGCAACTACCACGCCGAAACGTTTGTGAACGTAACACTCTACTCTGCCGACGGCATCGAAACACCCGATTCGTTGGCGGGACTGGCCGCATCGGCGGCGTTGGCCGTATCCGACATTCCGTTCGAAGGCCCAATCTCCGAAGTTCGCGTCGCCCGTGTCGATGGTAAACTGATTATCAACCCGACATTTGAACAACTGAAAAACGCCGACATCGAACTGATGGTGGCCGCCACACTCGACAACATCATGATGGTCGAAGGCGAAATGAAAGAGGTGTCGGAACAAGAGATGCTCGAAGCCATCAAAGCCGCACACGAAGCCATCAAACCGCAATGCCAAGCCCAAATAGAACTGATGGAAGCCGCTGGCAAAACGGTGAAACGCGAATACTGCCACGAGGTGAACGACGACGAACTGCGCCAGCAAGTACACGATTTCTGCTACGCACGCGCCTACGCACAAGCCACCTCGGCCGACACCGACAAACACCACCGCGAAGAGGCTTTTGCCGCCATCTGCGCCGACTTCAAAGCACAATTCACCGAAGAGGAATTGGCCGAAAAAGAGGGCATGATCGACCGCTACTACCACGATGTAGAAAAAGAAGCCATGCGCCGCGCCGTACTCGACGAAGGCAAACGCCTCGACGGCCGCAAAACCAACGAAATCCGCCCCATCTGGTGCGAAGTGGGTTACCTGCCTGGTCCCCACGGCTCGGCCATATTCACACGCGGCGAAACACAATCGCTCTCGACCGTTACACTCGGCACCAAACGCGACGAGAAACTTATCGACGAAGCACTGATACAAGGTTACGACCGCTTCCTGCTGCACTACAACTTCCCGCCGTTTGCCACTGGCGAAGCCAAAGCACAACGCGGCGTCGGACGGCGCGAAGTGGGACACGGCAACCTTGCCTGCCGCGCGCTGAAAAACATGATTCCCGAAAATTACCCCTATTGCATACGCGTCGTTTCCGACATTCTCGAATCGAACGGCTCGTCGTCGATGGCCACCGTTTGCGCAGGCTGCCTCGCACTGATGGACGCCGGCGTGCAAATCAAAAAGCCCGTGTCGGGCATCGCCATGGGACTGATTTCGGAGAATAAAGGCACAAACTACGCCGTACTGAGCGACATTCTGGGCGATGAAGACCACCTTGGCGACATGGACTTCAAAGTTACTGGCACCAAAGACGGCATCACCGCCACACAGATGGATATCAAAGTGGACGGATTGAGTTACGAAATTCTCGAAAAAGCCCTGATGCAAGCCAAAGAAGGCCGCGCACACATACTCGGCAAAATGCTCGAAGTGATGCCAGAACCGCGCGCCGACCTGAAACCGCACGCACCACGCATCGTTACCATGACGATTCCGAAAGAACTCATCGGTGCTGTGATTGGCCCTGGCGGCAAAATCATACAAGGCATACAGGCCGAATCGGGTGCCGTCATCTCCATCGACGAAGACGACAATGTGGGCATCGTAGAGATAGCGGCCTCGAACCGCGCCGCCATCGACTGCGCACTCGAAAAAATCAAAGCCATCGTGGCCATGCCCGAAGTTGGCGCAGAATACGATGCTAAAGTCAAATCCATCATGCCCTACGGCGCATTCGTCGAGTTTATGCCAGGCAAAGAGGGATTGCTCCACATCTCCGAAATTGATTGGAAACATTTCGACACGATGGAAGAGACGGGGCTCAACGAGGGCGACACGGTACGCGTGAAACTGCTCGATATCGACGAAAAAACGGGCAAATTCCGCCTGTCGTCGCGTGTGCTGAAGGAGAAACCTGAAGGCTACACAGAGCCGGAACCGCGCGAACGCCGTCCACGCTCCGAACGTGGCGAACGTGGCGAACGCCGCCCGCACCGCGAGCACCACACACCGACAGATTTCCGCGACCCCGACAACCGTCGCGACATCTAAAAACACCCTGCCGACGTGCGTTGCAAAGCGCACATCGGTAGGCACGCGCCCATAGTTTAATGGATAGAATGAGGGATTCCGGTTCCCTTGGTTACGGTTCGATTCCGTATGGGCGTACAAAAAATTTCTGCGATTTTCCGCAAACCTGCGCCAAATCGGCAAAAAACAGCAATGAACAGGGCAACTCGAAACGCCCTGTTTGTCGTTTTTAGGAAACAAAAAGAAGCGATGTCGTACCCTGCGTCGTACCCTGAAAATGGGGAAACGCGAGCAAAACGATCAATCGAAAATGTACAAATCGGAAGCGGCTACACGGTCGAGCGGCTGCAACACCTCCACAGCAATGCCCTTCTCGACCAACGCATCGTTCACCGTTTTGAACGCCAACTCTGGCGTGTTGTTTTCCTGACTGAGGTGGCACAAAAAGACGTGCGTGAGCGTTTTCGGCCAGTTATCGGCCAAAAAATGCGCCGTGTGGTCGTTGCACAAATGGCCTGTATGGCTGCGCACACGCTGTTTGAGCGGATAGGGATAGCGGCCGTTTTTTAGCATCGCCTCGTCGTAATTGGCTTCGATAACCAGATAATTGGCCTTGGCTATGTGGTCGGCGGCCTCCTTGCCGATGTAGCCCAAATCGGTGGCGATGACAAACGTTTTGCCATTGTACGAAAACGAGTAGCCCACGCAATCGGAAGCATCGTGGCTCACGGGAAACGATTGAATGGTGAAATCGCGAATGACGATGTGTTCGCCTTTTTTGTAGAATTTGCGGCTCGACACGAGTTTCTCCGTTACGCGGTAGTTGCGATTGATGCCTTCGTGCATCTCGCGCGTACCATACACGGGAATGTGGTATTTTTCGCCCAACACACCCACCGAGCAGATGTGGTCGGTGTGGTCGTGCGTGATGAATATGCCCCAAATCTGTTCCAACGAGATATTGTGCCGTTTCAGTTCGCGTTTCACCGTGCGCACCCCGACTCCCGCATCGATCAGAAAGCCGTATTCGCCCGTGCCGATGTAGTAACAATTGCCACTGCTACCGCTGCCCATGCTCAGAAAACGTAAACTTTTTTCGTCCATCTCGTCGATAGAAAATAGTTTGCAAAAGTACAAAAAAGAAGTCAATCGGCAAAACGACGTTTTTCGGCATTTTTTATTAACTTTGCAGGCGAAAAAAAGTACACACGCCATGTACGAAAAACGGGTAAAAGAGAAGAGCATGATTTTCGGCCTCCGCGCCATCATCGAGGCTATCGATGCGGGCAAAGAGTTCGACAAGGTGCTGTTACGCCGCGAGTTGGACGGCGCATTGGCGCGCGAGTTGATAGAAAAACTGCGCAGCCGCTCCATTCCCACACAGCGTGTTCCAGCCGAACGGCTCAATCGCCTGACCGACAAAAACCATCAAGGCGCGGTCGCATTTCTGTCGGCCATCGAGTACCAACATATCGACGACATCGTGCCGATGCTCTACGAACAAGGGCGCACGCCACTCGTGGTGCTGCTCGACGGCATCACCGATGTGCGCAATTTCGGTGCCATAGCGCGCACTTGCGAATGCGCCGGTGTCGATGCGCTGGTTATCCCAGCCAACGGCGGTGCCACCATCAATGCCGATGCCATGAAAACCTCGGCGGGTGCACTGCACACATTGCCCGTGTGCCGCGAACAGAGTCTGCACAACTGCGTCTCGTATCTGCAAAAATGCGGCATACGCGTAGTGGCCGCCACCGAACACGCCACGCACGGCTACACCCAGTGCGACTTTACGCTGCCGACGGCCATCGTCATGGGAGCGGAAGACACCGGCGTGTCGCCCGACATTCTGCGCATTTGCGACGACAAAGCATCAATCCCGATTTTGGGCAAAATAGAATCGCTGAACGTATCCGTAGCGGCTGGCATCGTCATCTACGAAGCCGTGCGCCAACGGCAAACAACCGAATAACCCCATAAAAATATAACCACTTGGAAATTCTGTACGAAGACAACCACATCATCGCAGTGAACAAAACCTGCTCAGAGATTGTTCAAGGCGACAAAACGGGCGACGAACCGCTGTCGGAGCAGATAAAAGCGTATCTGAAAACGACCTACGCCAAGCCCGGCAACGTGTTTTGCGGCGTTACACACCGGCTCGACCGCCCCGTGAGCGGCGCAGTGCTGTTTGCCAAAACAAGCAAAGCCCTCGCACGGCTCAACGAGATGTTCCAAGAACACCAAATCCGCAAAACCTATTGGGCAATAGTGAAAAACCGACCAGCCGAACCCGAAGGCACGCTCGAACATTTCCTCATACGCAACGAAAAACAGAACAAATCGTACGCCTACGACACGCACAAATCGAGTTCGAAACTCGCGCGGCTCAACTACCGCACCATCGCTCAATCGGACAACTACACGCTACTCGAGATACAACTCGAAACGGGACGACACCACCAAATACGCTGCCAATTGGCCAAAATCGGCTGTCCGATAAAAGGCGACTTGAAATATGGCGCAGCGCGCTCGAACCCCGACGGCGGCATCTCGCTGCACGCTCGCTCGCTCGAATTTGAGCACCCCGTTACACACAAAATGGTGAAAATAATCGCGCCAGTGCCAAACGACAGACTTTGGCAAGAGATAACGCAAAGCATAGAATAACCGACACAACGAAAGCGCAGACGAAACCGTTTGCGCTTCGTTATTTTTCGGGCAAATAGTCGGAAATGTCCTTGCCAAAACGGCGCAACTCGCGCACCAACGACGACGAAATCTCGACCTTGTCGGCATCGGCAAAAAGCACCACCGTTTCGATACCGCCCAACAGCCGATTGGCATCGGCCAACTGCAATTCGTAGTCGAAATCGGCCAACGAACGCACGCCCCGCAAAAGAAAATCCGCACCGATTTGTCGCGCAAAATCGACCGTGAGCGTGTCGTAAATCTGCACCGACACACGCGGATTGTCGGCATAGAGCGCAGCGATGGCCTGCGCACACGCCTCGACATCGTCGTGCGGTTTGGCGGTATTGCACCCAACACCTATCACAATATGGTCGAACAGCCGCAAGCCGCGCTCCACAATACTCTGATGACCGCGCGTAAACGGATTGAACGAACCGGGGAAAAGGGCTTTTTTCATGCGAAAAACATCGATTGATTTTTCACTGTTTGAAAATCTTCTATTGGTGAAAATCTTCTAATTATGAAAATTTTCTACTTGTGCAACAGCGGGCGCAAATAGCGTCCCGTGTACGACGAGCGGCATTTGGCCACCTCTTCGGGCGTGCCAGCGCAGACCAAACGACCACCTTTTTTGCCGCCTTCGGGGCCTACGTCGATGACGTGGTCGGCACACTTCACCACGTCCAGATTATGCTCGATGACCAGCACCGTATGACCGTTGGCGATGAGCGCATCGAAGGCTTTGAGCAGCGTTTTGATGTCGTGCGTGTGCAAGCCGGTGGTCGGCTCGTCGAAGATGAACAGCATGGGCGACGACTGCTCGTTGGCCAGAAACGCCGCCAGCTTGACGCGTTGGTTCTCGCCGCCCGAAAGCGTATTGCTCGATTGTCCCAGTTTGACGTAGCCAATGCCCACGTCCTGCAAGGGTTTGAGGCGTTTCACAATGCGACGTTCGGCCGCGCCATCGCTTTCGGAGAAAAACTCAACCGCCTGATTGACAGTCATTTCGAGAACATCGTAGATATTTTTGTCGCGATAGCGCACCTCCAGCACTTCCGATTTGAAGCGACGGCCGTGGCAGGCTTCGCACTCCAGCACCAAATCGGCCATGAACTGCATCGGCACAGTAACGGTGCCTTCGCCTTGGCACATCTCGCAGCGGCCGCCATCTTGATTGAACGAAAAATGCGCCGCCGTGAAGCCGAGTTGCTTGGCTAACGGCTGTTCGGCAAAAAGCCGCCGAATCTCGTCGTAGGCTTTGATGTAGGTTACCGGATTCGAGCGCGACGACTTGCCTATCGGGCTTTGGCTGACAAATTCGACATCGGAGAGCAGATGCAGGCTTCCGTCGATGGCGGTGCAGGCCACCGGCGTAGCGGGCACCTCGTCGCTCAGGCGTTGTTTCAGCGCGTTGTAGAGCACATCGCGCACCAGCGACGACTTGCCCGAGCCGCTCACGCCCGTAACCACAGTCAGCACGTTGAGCGGAAATTTCACGTCGATATTTTTCAGATTGTTGGCCGATGCGCCTTTCACTTCGATATAGTTCGACCACGGACGGCGTGTTTTCGGCACTTCGATGCGCTCTTTTCCGAGCAGATAACGCAGCGTATACGATTTGGCACAATCGGCTTTGGTGGCCTCGCGCGCCACACCGCTCCACACCACTTCGCCGCCCAAACGGCCAGCCTGCGGCCCCATGTCGATGAGAAAATCGGCTTCGCGAATGATTTCGCTATCGTGTTCGACCACAACTACCGTATTGCCGAGAGCCTGCAGTTTGCGCAAAACGGCAATCAGACGTTCGGTGTCGCGCGCATGAAGCCCGATGCTCGGCTCGTCGAGTATGTAGAGCGACCCGACCAACGCGCTACCCAACGATGTAGCCAGATTGATGCGCTGGCTTTCGCCGCCCGAAAGCGTGTTCGACAGGCGGTTGAGCGTGAGATAGCCCAGCCCCACTTCGACAAGAAATTCCAAGCGGCTGTTGATTTCCGTCAGCAGGCGTTTGGCGGCCAAAGCGTCGTGCTCGTCGAGTTGCAGTTGCGCAAAAAAATCGTGCAATTCGTCCACCGGCATATCGACCAAATCGGTGATGCTTTTGCCAGCAATTTTGACATAGCGCGCGGCTTGTCGCAGGCGTGTTCCGCCGCAATCGGGACAGACGGTTTTGCCGCGGTAGCGCGCCAACATCACGCGGTACTGAATTTTGTATTGTTGCGATTTCAGAAAATCGAAAAAATCGTTCAAGCCGTGAAAATAGGCGTTGCCCGTCCAGAGCAGTTTTTTCTGCGCTTCGGTCAGTTGGTTGTAGGGGCGATGAATGGGAAACCCGAACTGCGCAGCGTGGCGAATCAACTCGCGTTTCCACTCGCCCAAGGTGGCACCGCGCCAGCACACGATGGCATCGTCGTAGATCGACAGCGACTTGTCGGGCACCACCAAATCGGGGTCGATGCCCACCACGCGCCCGAAGCCTTCGCAGGTCGGACACGCGCCTATCGGATTGTTGAAACTGAACATATTCTCGTTCGGCTCGTCGAACACGATGCCATCGGCTTCGAACGCCTGCGAGAAACTGCGAATGGCCAATTTTTCCATATCGCCATAAGCCACTTCGCAGGTGTTATGTCCTTCGTAAAAGGCGGTTTGCACCGAATCGGCCAAGCGATTTTGCGTCTCCTTGTCGTTTCGCGCCACGATGCGGTCGATGAGCAGTTTCAGCGTGCCAAGTTTCGGCGTTTTGCCCGCGTCGAGCAATTCGGAGATACGCCGAAACGTGCCGTCGCACCACACGCGCGAAAAGCCTTGCTGTGTCAGTATTTCGAGTTGTTCGGCGAGTGTCCGTTCGTTGGGGAGGGCGATTTTTGCCAACAGATAGACGGGCGTTCCTTCGGGCAGCGACGTGATGAAATCGACCACATCGCTCACGCTGTCGCGCCGCACTTCGATGCCCGAAATCGGCGAATAGGTGCGCCCGATGCGTGCAAAAAGCAGTTTCAGATATTCGTAAATTTCGGTCGATGTGCCCACCGTCGAGCGCGGATTGCTGCTGATGACCTTCTGTTCGATGGCGATGGCGGGCGGAATGCCTTTGATGAAATCGACTTCGGGTTTGTTCATGCGCCCAAGAAACTGCCTAACGTAGGCCGAAAGGCTCTCGACGTAACGCCGCTGCCCTTCGGCATAGAGCGTGTCGAACGCCAACGACGACTTGCCCGAGCCCGATAGGCCTGTGATGACCACCAATTTGTTGCGCGGGATTTTCACATCCACGCCTTTCAGGTTGTGGACGCGCGCATTTTTTATTTCGATAAACTGCTCCATCGTCTATTTCGAAATCGACTCGATGCCGCCGAAGCGTGTAAAACGCACTTGCGTAGCGCGTCCGTCGAAAAGTGCGGCGGGCAAACAGCGCACGCTGCCCAGTTGCGGCATCATCAGCGATTTGCTAGCAAGCGTTTTCTGTCCGTCGGAAATCGTGATTGTGGCCATTGCTGGCACATTGTAGAACAGGCCACACGGCTTCGACGCGTCGTTATATTGCTGAAAATCAGCGGATTTTTCATCAATCGACAGACTAAAATAGATGGGCTCGCCCGCAAAGTCGTCGGCGGCCACCAAGCCAGCGTGGCGCGAGATGCGAAACAGCACGCTGTCGGTCTGTGCGGCTTGCGGCGACAGCACCATCGTGGTCGTGCTGCGGCACACCGCGGTGCGGCCAACGAACAGCGCCAAGAGTTCCTTTTCGGTTTCGTCCAACTGTTTCAGCATCAACTCCAAAGCGGTGCCGTCGGGCAATTGTTCGTTCTCGCCCGATAGCAGATTGGCTCTGTTTTCGCGGATGCGATAGATCTGTTTGGCCGCCATTTCGGCCATTTTCGGCACCGAACTTGCTACCAAAGCCTCTTCGCCAAGACACGCCAAGTCGAACGTCGGCATGGTGTCGCACTCAAGCTGGCGGTGTTGCGTTTTTTGCGCCTTTTTCGGCAGGTCAATCGTCTGATTTACAGATAGTATCACGCCATTTTCATCGGTTTGAATGTTGTAGGCGGTCGTCTTTTTGTTCACCGCCACGGCAAAGCGTTTTTCGGCATCGGGAACCGTACGCCCGTGCAGGCGCACCGCAGTCAGACGCCACTCGCTGGCATCGGCAGCCACCACATCGCGCACGCCCAAATAGCGTTCGGCATATTTGCGAAAAGGCCCCGCCTTGCGCACCGCATGCTCCATTTCGATGGTAACAACCACCTCCGTTCGAGGCAGCAGATAGAACACATTCTCGCCCGAAACGGCGGCACGCTCCACAGGCACAACCGACGTTTGAGCCGCCACGCCAACACACGCCAGCAAGCAAAACGGCAACAAAAAAACGCTCTTTTTCATAGACTCTGTTTTTACAATTTTTGCAAAACGCAAAAATAAGCATTTTTCGGCAGATGCGGAAATGGTGTCATCTGACCAAAAATTTGTAATTTTGCACTGCAGAAAATCGACAAATCGACATGGAAAAACAAGCAATTATCGACGAGATAGCCCGTCTGAAACGCGAGAAAAACGCCGTTATCATGGCGCATTACTACCAACAAAACGACATTCAGGACATTGCCGACGTGATTGGCGACAGCCTTGCCTTGGCGCAGTGGGCTACCCGAAGCAAAGCCGACATTTTGGTGGTGTGCGGCGTGCATTTCATGGGCGAAACAGCCAAAATACTCTCGCCCGAAAAGAAGGTGCTCGTGCCCGACATGAACGCCGGCTGCTCGCTGGCCGATAGTTGCAACGCCAACGATTTCGAACAGTTTGTGCACGCGCACCCCGACCACACCGTGATTTCGTATGTGAACACCACAGCCGCCGTCAAAGCCCTGACCGACGTAGTAGTAACATCGAGCAATGCGCAGAAAATCGTGGAACAATTCCCGAAAGATGCCAAACTGATTTTCGGTCCCGACCGCAATTTGGGCAGTTACATCAACAAAATGACGGGGCGCAACATGCTGCTGTGGAACGGCGCGTGCCACGTGCACGAGCAGTTTTCGGTGGAACGCCTCGTGGCGTTGAAACAGGCGCACCCGACCGCCAAAGTGCTGGCGCACCCCGAATGCAAAAATGTGGTGCTGATGCTGGCCGATGTCATCGGTTCGACGCAGAAACTGCTTGACTACGCCACACAAAGCGACTGCGACGAATTTTTGGTAGCGACCGAAAGCGGCATTCTGCACGAGATGCAAAAACGCAACCCCAACAAAACGTTCATTCCCATTCCGCCCACCGACAGCACCTGCGGCTGCAACGAGTGCAACTTCATGAAACTAAACACGCTCGAAAAGGTGCGCGACTGCCTGCTGCACGAATCTCCCGAAATCCTTGTGGACGAAACCATACGCGCCAAAGCCGTCAAACCGATACTGAAAATGCTCGAAATGAGCAAATAGCGTTTACTCATCGAACATCGGCCAGCGGCTTCCAACCGTCAGCAGGCAACGTCGGCTTCCAAGCGGTCGGCGATGAGCGCGACGGTTTTAGCGCGAATCTCGTCGGGCGAGAGGCTTTCGGGCGAAATCGGCTCCAAAAATTCGACCGATATTTTGGCAAAAAAGCGCGGCAACCGGATGCGTTTCAGCACGGCGCGCTCCGAACCGCAAATGGCGACGGGCACTACCGGCACGTTCAACTCTTTGCTCAAGATGGCGAAACTGTCCTTGAACGCCAGCATTTTGCCTGATTTCGAGCGCGTGCCTTCGGGGAAAATGATGATATTTTTGCCTTGGCGCAACACAGCGGCCATCTGTTGCAGCGACTCGCGCACATTTTTGTTGATGTCCATGAGAATGACGTTGTTTCGCTGCGCCAAAAAGTGCGCAAATTTGGTGCGCAAGTGCTTGTCCTTGGCAAAAAAGAAGGTGTTTCGCACCGTTTTGCGCTTCAGTTTCGAGGTAATCAGGTAGCCGTCGAGCATACTGCGGTGGTTGGCCACGATGATGCACGGCTGCGCGGGCAAATCGGCACTGCCACGGCGGCGGCTGCGATAGACGAGGTTGATGAGCGTTTTGGCCATGCGGCTGCAAAAAGCCTGAATGAATCCGGCGCGCGGCACCACGAAATTCTGCACTTTGTTCGACAGAATCTCTTTCCACGTAACTTTTTTCAGCTCGCCGTCGGTCTGGTGGCCGTGCTGTTCGAGGTACGCGCTCAGTTTGCCAAGCGTGTTCAGTTGGTCGAGTTGCGCCTCGTCGAGGCTCACGCCGAAGCGCGATTCCACAAAGGTGAGCAACGCCACTTTGCCCAGCGAATCCATCGCCAAATCGATTTCGAAATCGTCGTTTTCGCCAGCGTTCGAGTCGGTCTCTTTGTCGATATAAGCCTTGAGCGTGGCGTAGATTTCGCTGTGCGGTTGCTCGTCGGCGGCGGCCGTCTTTTTGTGTTCGCTCACGAGTTCGGCCAGTTTGAACCGCTGCAGTTTCATCAGGCGTGTTTTGGGCAGTTCGCCCGACACGATGTGTATCTTTTTGATGCGTTTGTAGGGTGCCACGGTCTGATTGTAGCGCGCAATCTCCTCTTTGAGCACGGTTTCCATGTTTTCGAGCGAGCGGTCGCGCACGGCCGACAGTTGCGGCACGACGACACACTGCAGCACCGAATCTTTGAGGAACACGCCCACCTCTTTCACATACGACGACAGCCGCACGATGGCCTCTTCCACCTCGGCTGGATTGATATTTTTGCCGTTGGGCGTTACGATTATCTCCTTGATGCGCCCCGTGAGTTTCAACCCTTTCGTGGGCGATAGTTCGCCCATGTCGCCCGTGTGCAGCCAGCCGTCGCGAATGATTTCGGCGGTTTCGTCGGGGCGGTTGTAGTAACCTTGCATCACGTTGTCGCCACGCACGCACACTTCGCCGTTTTCGTCGATTTTCACGTCGATGCGCGGCAGAGGCTCGCCGGCGTAGCCCACCTGCACGTTCCACGGCCGCGTGAAACTTATCATTGGTGCGGTTTCGGTCATGCCGTAGCCTTCGAGCACGGTGAATCCCAGCGTTTTGAACACTGTAGCGATGTCGGTTGGCAGTGCTGCGCCGCCGCTCACCAAAAAATCGATATGTCCGCCGAATTTTTTGTGCACTTTGTCGAAAACGATTTTCGACAGGCGTGGCGAACCGATTTTCTGCATCAGTTTGAAGAGTGTGCGTGTAGCCCACGAGGCATCGATTTGCCCCATGATGCCTTTGGCCAGCAGTTCGTACAGGCGCGGCACACCGATGATGATGTTTATCTGCCCGTCGTTCAGGGTTTTCAGTATGCTTTCGGCATTCAGACCATCGGCTATGGCTACGGTTTGCCCCACATAGAGCGGTGCCACCAGCGAACCCATCAGCGGGAAGGCGTGGTGCAGCGGCAAAAGTATCATGGTGTTGCGCTCGGGGGTGAAAATGCGCACGTCGTCCGACACGGCATGCACGTTGAAGAGCGCGTTGCGGAACGACAGCATCACACCCTTGGGCGAGCCCGTTGTTCCCGAAGTGTAGATGATGAGCATGGTGCGCTCCATGTCGTCGCAAGTGATGGCTTCGACAGGTTCTTGTGCTACGGTTCCCAAATCGATGTCGGATTCGGTAAGCACTGTACACGCCACGCCGGCCTGCGCCAAAGCGGCATCGGCCACTGCACGTTTGGCCGCCGAAGTAAACAGCACATCGGGGCGGCAATCGGCCAAGATGTAGGCCAATTCGCTCACCGTCGATTGCACATCGACGGGAACGGTAATCGCGCCGCTACGCACGCTACCGTAGAAAGCAAAAATCCAAGCGGGCGAATTTTCGGCAAAAATCAGGATTTTTTTTGGTTGACCATCGCGTGCGAAACGCTGTCCGTAGCGTGCGGCGCATTGAAGCAACCGTGCGTAGTCGTAGCGTTCGCCCCTGAAGACGATGGCGGTTTTATCTCTGTATGAAACTAAATTCATTCTCTGTCGTCACTTTTCGATTAAAATGCGTGCGCAAAGGTCGATTTTTATTTTTGTTCGACAAAATTTTGCCACACAAAATTGCGGTGCACCAATTCATCGGTCGAAAGGCGTTTGCGCTCCACGTTTGCCCGCCCGACGGCGTTCAACCGCGTGTAAAGCCATAGATGTGGTGAATGTGCAGAATGCCGATGATTGGGGCATTTGGCACCTCTTTTTCGACTACGGCGAGCGTGGTTATCTTGTAGCGATCCATCAGTTCGAGGGCATCGTTCACCATCATATCGGCGGCGATGCGCTTGAATCCGTGGCTCATGAAGTCGGCGGCGCGAAGCGTTTTCAGGTCGTCGAACCGCTGTGCGGCGCGGCGTATGTCGCCATCGGTGATGATGCCCACGACCTTGCCCGTGGCATCGGCCACCATGGTAATGCCCAGTTTTTTGAGGCTCACTTCGGCTATCACATCTTTGAAAAGTGTATCTTCGGTAACCATCGGCACCACGTTGGTCATGCAGTCTTTCACTTGCGTGAGCATGCGCCGTCCGAGTGCGCCTCCGGGGTGATAGAGCGCGAAATTTTCGGGTTTGAAATTGCGTTTTTCCATCAGGCAGACGGTGAGCGCGTCGCCCATGACGAGCGCAGCGGTGGTCGATGTGGTCGGAGCCAAGCCTATTTTGCAGGCTTCGCGTTCGACGTGCACGTCGAGCAGATAGTCGCTTTGCTGCGCCAAGGTCGAGTTTTTGTCGCCCGTCATCGCCACGATGGGGCAATTCATTTTTTTCAGATTGCGCACCACGTTCAGTATTTCGTCCGATTCGCCGCTGTTCGATATGGCGATGACCACGTCGCCGCGCGACACCATACCCAAATCGCCGTGCAACGCTTCGGCGGCGTTGATAAACAGGGCGGGCGTGCCTGTCGAGGCCAGCGAAGCGGCTATTTTCTTGCCGATGATGCCCGTTTTGCCGATGCCCGTCAGCACTACTTTGCCGCTGTGGGCGTAAATCAGTTCAACCACTTGGCGCATTTCGTCGCCGATGCGCTCGCCTACTCGGCTTACTTCCGAAATTTCTATTTGGAAAACCTCTTTACTGCGTGCAACGATATCGAGATCCATAGTTTTTTTGAGTGTGTGTGTGAAAGTGTGAAAGTGAGAAAGTATGAAAGTATGAAAGTGTGAAAGTGTGAAAGTGTGAAAGTGTGAAAGTTGTTGGGGATTTGGAGATTTGGTTATTTGGAGATATGAAAATTATTATTCATTCTTAATTAGGATTGGCGTGCCACGTCCGTTGGTGGCGTTTTTTTGTTTCTGTGGATTTGATTATTTGGTTATTTGAAAATTGATTAAATAATTGGAAATTAGATAATTGAATAATTAAAAAGTCTTTGCTCTATATTCTTTGTTCTCTCACCTATAACCTATAACCTCTCACCTTTTGTCTTGCTACTAATGTTTTTTCGTTATTTCGTCGATTGCGATGGCGTGTTGCAAGATGGGGCGTATGCTGCTCAGTTTCAGTTGATTAGCGGCATCGCTCCACGCTTCGTCGGGATTGGGGTGCACTTCGGCAAAAACGGCATCGACGCCCACCGCCAAGGCGGCGTTCATCAGGTAGGGAGCCATGTCGCGGTTGCCGCCGGTCGAGGTGCCGTTGCCGCCGGGCTTCTGCACCGAATGCGTGGCATCGAAAACGACCGGATAGCCGTAGGAGCGCATTTCGACCAAGCCCGTCATATCGACCACCAGATTGTTGTAGCCAAACGACGAACCGCGTTCGCAAAGCATCACGTTGTCGTTGCCAGCCGAGGTGATTTTGGCGACGACCTGTTTCATGTCCCACGGTGCCATGAATTGCCCCTTTTTCACATTGACGATTTTGCCGGTCTGCGCAGCCGCCACCAGCAAATCGGTTTGGCGCGAAAGGAATGCGGGAATTTGCAGCACATCGACGACTTGCGCCACGGGAGCGCACTGCCAGCACTCGTGCACATCGGTTACGAGCGGCAGGTCGAGTTCGTCGCGCACTTTTTGCAGAATGCGCAACCCTTCGTCGATGCCCACGCCGCGCGGCGAAGCGACGGAAGTGCGGTTGGCTTTGTCGAACGATGCCTTGAAAATGAGGTCGATAGACAAATCGGAGCAGATGTGTTTCAAGGTCGCGGCAGTATGCAGCACCATCGCTTCGTTTTCGATGACGCACGGACCGGCAATCAGCACAAAACGTCTGTTGCCGCCAATCGAGAAACGGCCGTTTACGGAAATTTCCTTCATGGCGACGCGCTATTTATTGATGCTCCACGCCTCTATCCAATCGACCTGCATGCAGCCTTCGCCGCCGTTTTGATTTTGGGCGATGAATGCGCTCAACATGGGGAAAAGCGGCTCCGTAGGCACGCCTTCGGTGGTGCGGAACACCTCGATGTTGTTGATGCGCCAAATGAGTTCTTTCTCTGTCCATTCGAGCGAATAGATGTAGAACTCGTTGAGTTTCAGGCCTGTAATTTTCGACGACGTGTATTTTTTCTCGAATTTGGTAGCCCAATGCGTGCCGACCTCAATCGATTTGCCGTCGCACACAGCGATGTTGATGTGCGGCAGAATGTGTTCGCCCGTGAGCCAGAAGGCTTGGGTGAGGTCTTTGCCTTCGAAACGGATTTTCGCGCGGAAATAGCCGCCTCGTTGGCAAACGCCTTTGGTACCGTGTAGCACGTCCGACGTAAATTCGAACTGATGGTTGACGAAGCCGCGTGTTCTGTCCCACGCCAGAGCCAACTTGCGTTCGCGGCGAGTGTAGATGCTCAGCACGCCCGAAAAAACGCTGGTGTTGTCGCCATTGTTGTTGGCCTGTTTTTCGTTGGTAAACGAGTGGTTTCCGACGAATTTGTCGCCTGGATAGTTGAAGCCGCTCTCCCAGCGCGAGGCGTTGAGCGAGTTCCAGTCGAAACTGTCGAAGAAGGTCTGGTGGAATTGGCGCAGGCGCACAAATTTTGCGCTGTTGGTGTTTTCGTAGAATTTGATGTCTTCGTTGTGTGCCAGCTCTTTGTAGCGGCGTTCGATGGCGGCTTCTTCGGTTTTGTCCCAGCGATGCGGGTCGCTCCAGAAGGTGTTGGCGGCCGAAAATTCGGGAGTCATCACCTTTTCGCGCAGTTTTTCGAGTTCCGATATGATGTACGAATTGTTGAAACGCATGTAGTTTTTGAACTCTTTCGAGTGTTCAAATTTTTTCAAGCGTTGCAGTTCGGGGCTTTTTCGCACCTCGTTTCTCTTGCCAAGCAGCACATATTCGGGTTTTTCGCGAAATTCGAGATATTCTTTCAGCAACGGATTTTTCAGCGTGTCGTAGTAGAGCACGATTTTTTTGTCGTTGTTCAGTTTGTTGAATTTCTGCATGTCGCGATACTCCTGCGTGTCGCGGTATTTGCGGTTGATGAGCATCTTCTTTTTCGCCTGAAATTCGGCCGAGCGCACTTTTTCGAACAGTTCGCGGTACTCGGTCAGTTCTTTCGACGCTTCGATGTCGCAATAACGCCTAAACTCGTCTTTCAATACGGCAAATTGAGCTTCCATCTTTGCGGTGCTCTGCATCTGCCCAAAAATTCTTTTCCAAAAAAGATTCATAATTATTATTGTTGAGATGAAGTAAATGAATATTAAGTCATTAAGTTATTGAATTATTAAGTCATTCTATCGTGCGCAGCCATGCTATGCAATCGGCGGCCGAGCCGCACACGCGGAAGCCAGCCGTGCGCGCCATGTCGCCCAGCCGATCGCAGGTCATGTGCTCGAGTTGTGTCAGTATTCCGTCGTAAAAATTGTCGGTATTGACCACCACGAGCGGTTTGTCGTGATAACCCACCATGCCCGATGCCAGCACGTCGAACAGTTCGTCGTAGGTGCCAATGCCGCCGGGCAGCACCACGAACACGTCGGCATACTCTTTCATCAGTTCTTTGCGTTCGCTCATGTCGCCCACCACGAAAAGTTGTGTTGGCAGGTTGCTTTTGCGCCCCATCGCCACAATCCGTTCGGGCACTACGCCGATGATTTCGCCGCCAGCAGCGTGTGCGGCTTCGGCCACCACGTCCATCAGGCCGCCTGTGGCGCCGCCATACACGAGCGTGTGTCCGTTTTCGGCTATAAACTGCCCGAGCAGGTGCGCTTCGTCCTCGAAACGCCGCCCAAGTGGCCGGTTCGATGCACAGAAAACACAGATATTCATGAGTTAAACGACAATGTGCAAATTTACGATTTATTTTCCAAGTGGCAAAATCAGATTTCGCCGTTTTGAATTTTGGCGTGAATGGCTGCCGCTGCATGCCGTCCGTCGCCCATGGCGAGAATGACCGTTGCGCCGCCACGCACGATGTCGCCGCCGGCAAAAATGGTAGGAATGGCACTTTGCGCCGCTTCGTTCACCACGATGGTGCCTTTGCGCCCGAGTTCCAGCCCTTCGATGGCATGCGGAATCAGCGGGTTGGGGCTTACGCCAACGCTCACAATCACCTCGTCGACATCGACCCATTCGGTGGCTCCGTCGATTGGCACAGGCGAACGACGTCCCGAAGCATCGGGTTCGCCGAGCGTCATTTTTTGCAGCAACATGCCTGTAACGCGGCCTTTTTCGTCGCCACGGTATTCTATGGGATTGTGCAACGTGAGAAATTCGATGCCCTCTTCTTTGGCGTGTTTCACCTCTTCGAGGCGGGCGGGCATCTCCTCTTCGCTGCGGCGATAGACAATCATAGCACGTTCTGCGCCCAAACGCCGTGCCGTGCGCACCGAGTCCATGGCTGTGTTGCCGCCGCCAACCACCGCCACGCGCTTTCCTTTCAGCACGGGCGTGTCGTATTCGTCTTTGGCAGCACCCATCAGATTGACGCGCGTCAGGTATTCGTTGCTCGACATGATGCCGATGAGGTTTTCGCCTTTGATGCCCATGAAGTTGGGCAATCCAGCACCGCTTGCCACAAACATAGCACGGAAGCCGTCGGCTTTCAGGTCGTCGAAACTGATGGTTTTGCCCACGATGCAGTCCTTGCGGAATTTCACGCCCATTTTCGACAGATTATCGATTTCGACATCGACGATTTTGTTGGGCAGACGAAATTCGGGAATGCCATATTTCAGCACGCCGCCAATCTCGTGCAAGGCTTCGAAAACGGTAACATCGTAGCCGAGTTTGGCCAAATCGCCAGCGCACGAAAGTCCGGCAGGCCCCGAACCCACCACCGCTATTTTGATGCCGTTTGGCGCAGCAGTGGCTGGCACGCTCATCTGACCGCTTTCGCGTTCGTAGTCGGCAGCGAAACGCTCCAAATGGCCAATGGCGACGGCCTGTTTTTTCATTTTCAGGTGAATGCATTTCGATTCGCACTGTTTTTCCTGCGGACATACGCGCCCGCAAACGGCTGGCAGTGCCGATGTGCGTTTCAGCACTTTGGCGGCTTCGAGAAATTCGCCGCGTTCGATATTTTTGATGAATCCAGGAATGTCGATGTTCACGGGGCAGCCCGTAACGCACTGCGGATTCACGCAGTCGAGGCAACGCTTCGATTCGAGCAAGGCCTGCTCTTGGGTAAGCCCGCGGTTCACCTCTTCGCTGTTGTGGCAGCGGTAGTCGCCAGCGAGTTCGTTCATCTGCACGCGTTCGATGGCGGTGCGCTCTTTCGGATTCATCGTTTTGCGCAAGGCTTCGCGCCAAGCCGCATTTCTATCTTCTTGTTGTTCCATTATGTTGTTTATCAAAATTGCTGTCGCAATTTCGTTTCTATGTTTCTTGTTGTTATCTGGCAAATTGTCAATTTCAATGGTGAATGGCGGCAAGATAGCGTTCTTTTGCCTCCTGCTCTTGGGTGCGATAGGCACCAAGCCGCATCATCATCTCGTCGAAATCGACCTGATGCGCATCGAACTCTGGCCCATCGACACAGACGAATTTGGTCTGACCACCAACGGTTACACGGCAAGCGCCGCACATGCCCGTGCCATCGACCATGATGGTGTTGAGCGAGGCGACGGTCGGCACATTGTATTTCTGGGTGAGCAGCGACACGAATTTCATCATGATGGCGGGGCCGATAGTTACGCAAAAATCGACCTTTTCGCGCCCGATGACCTCTTCTATGCCGTTGGTTACCAAGCCTTTATGGCCATACGAGCCATCGTCGGTCATAATCACCACTTCGTCGCTCACGCGGTGTATTTCGTCTTCGAGAATAATCAACTCTTTGGTGCGTGCAGCCAACACGGTAACCACACGGTTGCCTGCTTTGCGCAACGCTTCGGCGATGGGCAACATCGGCGCAGTGCCAACGCCGCCACAGGCGCACACCACCGTGCCAAACCACTCGATGTGCGTGGCGCGACCAAGCGGACCGACCACATCGGCCACCTCGTCGCCCACATTCAGAGCGCACAATTTGCTCGACGAGACACCTATTGTTTGCACCACCAGCGTGATGGTGCCGCGTTCGGTGTCGGCTCCAGCAATGGTGAGCGGTATGCGTTCGCCGTTTGCATCTACGCGCACAATGACGAAATGGCCAGCCTTACGCGCTCGGGCAATGAGCGGAGCCTCCACCTCGAGACGCACGACGTTGGGCGAAAAATAGAATTTATCGACAATTTTGTACATGATTGTTTTTTGATTCAGATTAACTTGCAAAGATACGAAATTAGTTTGAAAGTGCGAAAAGTGAGAAAGTGTGAAAGTGAGAAAGTGTGAAAGTGCGAAAGTGTGAAAGTGTGAAAGTGTGAAAGTTGATAAAGTGGAAAGTTGATTAGTTGATTGGATAATTGGGCAATTGAATAATTGTCTATATTCTTTGTTCTTAAAATTGCGGCTTCGCCGCATCACTCCTCACTCCTAATTCCTCACTACTCACTACTAACTACTAACTGCTCACTAATAAATGACTAGTCCGACGACGGCCATCAGCACGATGAGCAGTATGGGGTGCACTTTAAGCCATTTGGTAGCGGCGAAAGCCACCGCAAACAGCAGCCAGCTCACCCAATCGGCGCAGCCGGCACCAAACGTCTCCTCGTTGACGAGCAACAACGCCGCCGCAGCTATCAGCCCGACAATCGTAGGGCGCAGACCGCTCATAACGGCCTCGACATAGACATTGTTTTTGAATTTTTGCAGCATGCGCGCAACCAACATCATGATGATGAACGACGGCAGCACCAGCGCAAACGTGGCCAAAGCCGCGCCCAGCACATTGCCCGAAGCCAGATAGCCCGCGTATGTGGCGCAATTGATGCCAATCGGGCCGGGTGTCATCTGCGAAACGGCCACCATATTGGTAAATTCGGTCGATGTGAGCCACGCGTAATGCTCCACCAACTCGAACTGTATGAGCGGAATCATAGCCGCGCCGCCGCCAAAGCCAAACAGTCCGATTTTGAAAAATGCGTAGAAAAGTTGTAGATAAACCATCGGAAGAAACGTCTATTTTTTACCATTTTTTGCTTTGCGATCGGCCACGAGGCGCACCAACAAGCCGCACACGCCCGCCACAGCAATAATCCAAATGGGCGACACACCCAAACGCCAAATCAGCAGCGCCGCCACAATCGGAATCCACACCGTGCGCCAAGTGATTTTGGCCGTTTTCGCCAGATTGAACACCGGCACAGCGATGAGCGCAACCACCGCAGGCCGCACGGCGCGAAACATCTTTTCGAGCGCAGGCGCATCTTGATATTTATTCAGAAACATGGCGAAAATCAGAATAACGACAAACGAGGGCAACGTAGAGCCGAAAGCGCAAACCGCCGCCCCTATGCGCCCACAAATGCGCCGCCCCACCAACACCGAAATGTTGATGGCCAAAACCCCGGGCGCAGTCTGCGCCACGACCAACATATCGAGAAACTCGTCGCTCGTGAGCCAGCCACGGCGCGTAACCACCTCGCGCTCGATGAGCGGAATCATGGCATAACCGCCGCCAATGGTGAATGCGCCGATTTTCACAAACGTCCAAAAAAGTTGCCAAAGCACCATAACGAAAATAGTAAAAAGAGATTTGTGCAAAAAAGTTGCGCAAAGATAGCGTTTTTTGGCGAATTGTTGATAAGTTTTTTGCGCGGTATGGTAGCCAAGCCAAAAAAAATTCGTACTTTTGTTTGATAAAAACGCTTTGTAAAACCATTTGATAATCACTTAATTATTCATTATGTCCGAAGAGATAAACAACACAAACGGCAACTACGGCGCGAGCAGCATTCAGGTGCTCGAAGGACTCGAAGCGGTGCGCAAACGTCCCGCCATGTACATTGGCGACATCAGCGAGAAGGGCTTGCACCACTTGGTATACGAGACCGTCGACAACTCCATCGACGAAGCCCTTGCCGGCTACTGCACGCACATCGAAGTTACCATCAACGAAGACAACTCCATCACAGTACAAGACAACGGCCGCGGCATTCCCGTGGATATGCACGAAAAAGAACACAAATCGGCTCTGGAAGTGGTGATGACCGTGCTGCACGCCGGCGGCAAATTCGACAAAGGCTCGTACAAAGTGTCGGGCGGTCTGCACGGCGTGGGCGTTTCGTGCGTCAATGCGCTATCGACACACATGAAATCGCAAGTGTTCCGCGACGGCAAAATATACCAACAAGAATACGCCTGCGGCAAACCGCTCTACGCCGTGAAAGTGGTTGGCGAGACACACCTGCGCGGCACACGCCAACAATTTTGGCCCGACGGCTCGATATTCACCACCACTACCTATAAATACGACATCTTGGCCAACCGCATGCGCGAACTGGCGTTCCTGAACGCTGGCATCACTATCAAACTGACCGACCTGCGCCCCGACGAAGATGGCAAAACACGCGAAGAGATTTTCCACTCGAAAGACGGCCTGCGCGAATTTGTGCGCTACGTCGACCAAAGCCGCAAACACCTGTTCGACGACGTGATATACCTGAACACCGAAAAACAGGGCACGCCCATCGAAGTGGCCATCATGTACAACGACGGCTACTCGGAAAACATACACTCGTATGTGAACAACATCAACACCATCGAGGGCGGCACGCACGTGGCAGGTTTCCGCACCGCACTGACACGCACACTGAAAAAATACGCCGACGACAACTGCAAAAAAGAACTCGAAAAACTCGAAAAAGAGAAGGTCGACATTTCGGGCGACGACTTCCGCGAAGGCATCACCGCCATCATCTCCATCAAAGTGGCCGAGCCGCAATTCGAGGGACAAACCAAAACGAAACTCGGCAATAGCG
The DNA here is from genome assembly GCA_963658575.1 of Leyella stercorea. Lineage (GTDB taxonomy): Bacteria > Bacteroidota > Bacteroidia > Bacteroidales > Paludibacteraceae > W0P28-013. Next base: position 30,770 of record CAVKQB010000012.1, read on the forward strand.
AAGTGGCCGGTGCCGTGCAACAAGCCGTTGGCGAAGCCCTGTCGAACTACTTGGAAGAGCACCCCGACGAAGCCAAAATCATCGTCGAAAAGGTGCTGCTGGCGGCACGCGCACGCGTGGCTGCACGCAAAGCACGCGAAACCGTGCAACGCAAATCGCCGCTGTCGGGTGGCGGGCTGCCGGGCAAACTGTCCGACTGCTCGGGCAAAGACCCATCGGTGTGCGAACTGTTCCTCGTCGAGGGCGACTCGGCCGGCGGCTCGGCTGTGCAAGGGCGCGACAGCAAATTCCAAGCCATACTGCCACTGCGCGGTAAAATTCTGAACGTGGAAAAAGCCATGTTCCACAAAGCCTTCGAAAGCGAAGAGATACGCAACATCTACACCGCACTCGGCGTGTCGATTGGCACGCAAGACGACGACAAGGCGTTGAACATCGATAAACTGCGTTATCACAAAGTCATCATCATGACCGATGCCGATGTCGATGGCTCGCACATCGCCACGCTGATTCTCACCTTCTTCTTCCGCTACATGAAGGAACTCATCGAAAATGGCTACGTCTACATCGCCACTCCTCCGCTCTACTTGTGCAAAAAAGGCAAAGTGGCGCAATACTGCTGGACCGAAGAACAACGCCTCGCCTTCATCGACCAATATGGCGGCGGCACCGAAGGCGGCATCTGGCAACAACGCTACAAAGGTTTGGGCGAAATGAACCCCGAACAGTTGTGGGCGACGACCATGGACCCCGAAAACCGCACGTTGCGCCAAGTTACATTGTCGAACGCTGCCGAAGCCGACCAAGTATTCTCCATGCTGATGGGCGACGAAGTGGGTCCGCGCCGCGAATTTATCGAGGCAAACGCCACCTACGCCAATGTAGATGCCTAAAAAGGCAAAGTCCGAAAAATCAAAATCGGTGCCGTTCCAAGGAGCGACACCGATTTTTTCTATGAAAAAAAACAAAATTTTTGCACTGCAAAGGTAGCACCTTTTTCGGAGATTTGCAAATCCCCGCTCAAAAAAGCATCACTCCACTGCCACTTTGGCTGTCGACAGATGGCCATCGGCGCGAACGGCACGAACCACATAAACGCCCGAAGCCAAGCCTTTGGCAAACGAAACGACATCGGTTGCGCCATCGGCACGATAGATGCAAACGCCCTGCGCACTGCAAACAGAAACAGTCCAAACGCCAGCGGGCAACTGCAACTCGAACGGCGCGCCAGCCGCCACGGGATTCGGGCAGACAACCAACCTCGACGGCGCTATCGACTGCGGCCGTTGCGGCACAAAGCCACACGAGCGGAACGTGCGCCCGTCATCCGTCGTCAAATCGACAGTATAGACGGCCTGCCAATCGAGTCCATCGGCTTCGTAGAGATGCTGCAACGTGGCACCAGCAATTTTCTGGTCGTTTTTGTACCATTGATACGCCACAAAACGCAACGGGTGGTCGCTGTCGCCGCTGTTGTTCACCACTATCACATCGTTCCATTTTTGCGTCAGATAGCGTGCAGCATCAAATCCGACAGTGAGCGTTATGGGCAACGCCACGCTGGCGCAGCCGTCGACGGCGCGCGAATCGAACAGACGAAGCGTAGCCGTATAATCGCCCACAAGCACATCGGACGGCACCTCCACAGCGATGACATCGGGCGACAAAAAGGCATCGGCAACATCGGCAAAACCGGCTTGTCGCGCTGCGGCATCGAACGACAAACTATAACGGTCGGGGTTGCCGGCCAACACCTCGTAGCCCACCTGCAACGCCGCCGAGCGGTCGCAATAGACGGGCAATGGCGGCACGACCACCTGCGGCGTCTGTATCAGCGTCAGGTGCAGCACAAGCACGCTGTCGCAGCCTTGCGCCGTGATATATTTTTCGGTGTAATCACCACTTGCTGTGCGCCATTTTCCTTGCCACAAGAGCGAATCGCACGCCACGCTATCCTGTTCCAATCGGTACGGCGCGCAAAACGAGAGCGAGAGCGTAACCACGCTGTCGCAGCCATTCGCCGCGCCACCAACGATGGTGTCGTTGTAATTGCCAGCGACGGTATAGATGCGCCCATGCCACGCAAACGATGCTCCGTCGGCCACGGCTGCCGTATCGCCAAACGCCACAGGCAAAATGGTGAGCCGCAGCGTGATGATGCTGTCACAACCACACGTTGCGCCGCCCGAAATGGTGTCTTTGTAAATGCCGCTTTGCGTGTAGGTTTTGCCATGCCACGCAAACGATGCGCATTCCGTCGCTGCCGTATCGGAGAATTGCGTATGGTTCAACGTCAGGTCGAGCGTAACCACGCTATCGCAGCCCGCTGCATTGGACAAACGGTGCGTAGCCGTATGGTTCGATGCGGTGTAAAGCGTGTCGTCGATCCAGCGAAAAGCATCGCAAGCCGTCTGCACATCGGTGGCCGCCGTCGATGTGTGCACCGTCAATTTCAGCGTATAAATGCTGTCGCAGCCTTGCACCGTGGTATATTTTTCGGTGTAATCGCCACTTGCTGTGCGCCATTTTCCTTGCCATAGAAGCGAATCGCACACCGATTTCGTTTCGGAAAAATTGTACGATTGGCAGATAGTCAGCCGCAGGCGGGCGATGCTGTCGCAGCCGTTCGATGCGCCATTGGCGATGGTATCGCAGTAGTCGCCCGACTGGGTGTAGGTTGTGCCGCGCCAAACGTATTTGTCGCACGCCTTCTGCACATCGAAATCGCTCGGGCGAATGTCGTAGATGAAGGTGGAATCGTTGTAACTCGCCGTTTTGGTGGTGCCTTTGTCCTGCCACGCGGCGGCCTTTTTCGTGCCGCAAAGCATATATTTCAGGCAGGTGGCGTTGCAGTCGTCGAACGTGGCGGTGGCACTCGTCGCCGCCGACGGGTCGCAGCCAAAGCGCACCGAATCGAGCGCGGCGCACTGTTTGAATGTGTTGTTGAAATTATCGATTTGCGTGTAACTATTGAATTTCAGCACTTTGCGCAACGCTTTGCAGCCCGAAAAGGTGGAATTGAATTGGGCGGCCGCCGACTGTTCCGTTGCCGACAAAGTTACCGTTTCCAACGCCGCGCAGCCGTTGAACGCCGACTCAAAATCGGTGAACGCCGTCAGCTTCGAGAGGTCGGCACGCAGCAAACGTTCGCAGTTGTAGAACAGCTGTTTGGCGTTTTTGGCCGCTGCATTTTCGGGCAAATCGACCGCCACGAGCGACTTGCAGCCACGAAACATCGCCTCGAAATTCGACAGATTCGTAAAAATGGCCAAACCAACGACCGATGTCAGGCTCTCGCAATCGCGAAAAGTCTCTTTGCCGCTGCCCGTCATGGTTTGCGGCGTGGCGCAAAAAGTTACCGATTCGAGCGCACGGCAGCCGTTGAAAGCCCCCGAAATGGCCGAAATGTTGGTGAATTTATCGAGATTTTCGATTATCCGCAACTTGGCGCAATCTTTGAAACGCTCGGTTAAGCTGTTTTTCTGCGCATTTTCTGCATCGGAAAAGCGCACTTGTTCGAGATTTTTGCAGCCGCAAAACAGATTATTGCCTTCGGTCAAAGCCACAAAATGCGACAAATCGACCGCCGTCAGTGCCGTGCAGCCCTCGAAAGCGCGCGTACATTTCACTGCGTTTGCATTCGAAACGGACGAAAACGCCACCGACGACAGTGCCGTGCAATTGCGAAACAGCGTGTCGATGGAGGTGATATTTTGCAAATTTTCGAGATTTGTTACGCGGCACAATTTCGGATTATCGGCAAAAGCACGCCGCAGATTCACCCCATTGGTCTGAACGGTGTTTGGTAGCACAACCTCTTCCAACTGCGGACAATTGTAGAAAATGGAATACATGCCAAGGGCGATTTCGCCCGAAAACGATGCCGACGACATATCGATTTTTCGAAGTTTGGTTGTGCCATCGATGGAAATGGCGGCGCGCAACAACTGCAAATCGGCATCTTTCCAACTGCCCGACACAACAATGCTATCGCACGTTGCCAGCGACGGCAACGCCTGCACGCCATACGAAACAGATGCGCCGCCCGTCCACGCTACCACCGTCTGCGCACCGAGCGATGCGAAAGTACCCCAAAAGCCAAGCAGGCCAAACGCCAGAAAGCGATACACGTTTTTCATACGGCACAGTTTTTAGGTTAAGAGTGCAAACTTAAACATTTTTTGCAACAAAAACAAATTTCAGAGCAAAAAAAGAGACGACCTGTGTCGCCTCCTATCTCAATTATTTTGCCGTGCATCAAAATGTGTAGCGAATGCCAGCCACCAACGCCCAATCGAAAAACGAAATCGGGTCGTAGTCGCCGTGGAACAGCACGCCGTAGCCTGGGCGGAAGTCGAGCGAAAAGGCCAGCGGAGCGTCGTCGAGTCCGAGTTCTGCGCCACCAATGGCGTTGAAGCCCCACTTGCCGAAGGTCGGCCCCGATGCCCCGAAATCGTGGGCGAGGCCAAGGCTCATGCCGCCACCGGCAAACCAAGCCACGCCGCCCCAATTCCAGCCCGTGATGCTGCTTTGATAGAGGGCGTTCGGATTGACTTCGAACGTGTAGAAACTATCGGCACCCGAATAACCATGCCCGCCGACTTGCGTACGGAGCATACGAAAGCCCAAATCGGCCTGCAACGCCACTTCGTTGGTGAGGAATACCTTGTAACTTACGCCTTCGAACGAGCCTACCGACAAACCAACACTATGTTTGTACGGTTTTTGCGCTTGCGCCGCCACTGCAGCGACCAACAACACCGCAACCAGTAAAATCTGTTTTGAGAAAACCTTCATTTTTTTTAAGTTTATCAAGTGAGAAAAAGTATGAAAGTGTGAAAGTCTATAAAGTTGAAAGTTTCTGTAGATTTGGTTATTTGGTTATTTGAAAATTGATTGGATAATTGGAAATTGAATAATTGTCTTGCGACTTGCTACTTGTATCTTGCTACTAAATTATCAGTCTGAAATTAATTAAATAATTGGAAATTAGATAATTGAATAATTAAAAAGTCTTTGCTCTTTGCTCTTTGTTCTAATTTTCTTGCTACTTGTATCTTGCTACTAACTACAACTCCAAATCGCCATCAACGATTTCGTGCCACGGCAGACCGCTGGCGGCTACTTTGGCCAAGAACGGGTCGGGGTCGAACTGCTCGACGTTGAACACGCCCGCACCGCCCCACTTGCCCGTGAGGAGCATGTATGCGCCCGTCATGGCCGGAACGCCCGTAGTGTAACTAACTCCCTGAGTACCAGTCTCTTTGTACGCCGCCTGATGGCTGCAATTGTTGTAGATGTAGTAGGTTTTCGGGCGACCGTCCTTCACGCCTTTGATGCGACAGCCTATCGAGGTGTAGCCCGTATAGTCGGCACCGAGTTCTTCGGGGTGCGGCAGCACAGCCTTCAGAAATTGTATCGGCACTATTTCGTGTCCTTCGTAGTTGATTGGCACGATGCTGGCCATGCCGATGTTTTGAATCACACGCAAGTGAGTCAGATATTCTTGGCCGAAGGTCATCCAAAAGCGCGCGCGCTTGATGGTCGGGAAATTTTTGACCAGCGATTCCAACTCTTCGTGGTACATCAAGTACGATTCGCGCTGCCCGATTTCGGGATAGGTGATGGGCTGATGCACCGACAGCGGCGCGGTCTCTTCCCATTTGCCATCGAGGTAATAGCGGCCTTTTTGCGTTATCTCGCGGATATTGATTTCGGGATTGAAATTGGTAGCGAACGCCTTGTGGTGGTCGCCAGCGTTGCAATCGACGATGTCGAGTTCGTGAATTTCGTCGAAATGATGTTTGGCGGCATACGCCGTGTAGATGCTGGTGCAGCCCGGGTCGAAACCGCAGCCAAGAATGGCGGTCAGCCCTGCCTGTTTGAAGCGATCGTGATACGCCCATTGCCACGAATACTGATATTTGGCCTCGTCGAGCGGCTCATAATTAGCGGTGTCGAGATAGTGGCAACCCGCCGCCAGACAAGCATCCATGATGTGCAAATCCTGATATGGCAGTGCCAAATTCATCACTAAATCGGGCTGAAAACGACGCAACAAGGCCGTCAGTTCTGGCACATTGTCGGCATCGACCTGCTCGGTAGCCACGCGCACGCCATAGCGTTTGGCGAGTTCGGCTGCGATGGCATCGCACTTTGCTTTGGTGCGGCTCGCAATCATAATTTCGGTGAATACGTCGGCATTTTGCGCCAACTTATGCGCTGCAACGGTTGCCACGCCGCCAGCACCAATAACCAATACTTTTCCCATCGTTGTTCTGATTCGTTGTTTATTTCGTTTGCAAAGATACGCATTATTTGCGACAAATGTACGCACATGCACACACTGTTGGTCGGTCGGCTTTTTTTTACTACCTTTGCCGAGATATGAAGCGACTATTTTTGATAGCGACCGTGTGTCTTTTCGTCGGCAATTTGCACGCCGAGCCGTGGCGCACACACGCCATCGACAGCCAGATACGCACGTTGCAGGTGCGCTTGGAGGACGATGCGCTCGCGCTGCCTGTGGTGGAACTGCAATCGGAACAGCGTGTCGAAATATCGTTCGACGACATGTCGTACGAAGTCAAAAGTTACAACTACAAAATTGTGCATTGCAACGCCGATTGGACGCCGTCGGTGCTCTCCGAAGTGGAATATATCGACGGCTTTTACGATGGCATCGTCGGCGATTACACGCTGGCCATCAACACCACCGCGCTCTACACGCACTATCGTTTTTCCGTTCCCAACGACGACCTGCGGCTGCGGCTGTCGGGCAACTACGCCGTGCTGATAGCGCAGGACAACGATTTCGACAATCTGTCGGCCGTGGCCTGTTTTTCGGTGGTCGATTCGCGCATCGGTGTGAGCGGAAGCGTGCGTGGCAATACCGATATCGAACTTGTGCGCCGCTACCAACAACTCGATTTCGAACTGAACACGTCGGGCTACGAAGTGCGCGACCCATTCACCGAACTGAAAGTGGTGGTGCAGCAAAACCGCCGCTACGACAACGCCGTCGCCGACCTGAAACCGACCTACACATCGCTATCGACACAGAGTTACAAGAACAACCGCAAATTGATTTTCGAGGGCGGTAACCAATATCGCAGCATCGATTTTTCGTCGGAATATACCTACGGCGCGGGCATCGAACGCATCGTTTTCGAACGTGGCGATTTCCAAGTATGGCTCACGCCCAGCGACAAGCGTGCCGGTCGCGGTCTGTCGCAAGGCGAAGATGCCGATGGCAACTTTCTCATCAATCGCCAAGGAGCCGACGACAGCGACAGCGAAGCCGACTACATGTGGGTCCATTTTGCGCTGCCAGCCGAAGAGCCATATTTCACGGGCAGCATCTACATTTTGGGGCAAATGTGCGGCAACGCCATCGACGAATCGTCGCACATGGACTACGATTTCGCAGCCAAAGCCTACGTCAAATCGCTCTATCTGAAACAAGGCGGCTACAATTTTCAGTACATCTACGTGCCGAAAGGCGAAAAAACCGGCTCGTTACAGCCCATCGAAGGCAGTTTTTGGCAAACCGAAAACGAATATAGCATCTACGTCTACCACCGCGCGTGGGGCGAACGCTACGACCGGCTCGTGGCCGTGAAAACAATTAGTAATTAGCAGTGAGTAGTTAGTAGTGAGAAATTAGAAATGAGAAATGAGGAGTGAGGAGTGAGGAGTGAGGAGTTTCTTTAATTGATAATTGATAATTGATTGTAAGGCAACGTTATTGGGTGCAATTCTGTCCCTCTGCTTGGAGCGCAGCGGAAAGATAGGGGGACGAGGAGCGTAGCGACGGAGGGGGTTAATACCAAGTAAGAATAATTTTCAAATCCACAAATAACCAAATCCACAACTCCACAGAAACCTAGAAACAGCGCGAAGCGCAACCAAATCATCAAATAATCAACCAACTTTATGAACAAAAAAATTACCTTATTTTTGTGCGGTGCGCTCACAGCGGGAAGCGCATTGGCCTACACGCACCAATTGGACAGCATCGTGCGCACCACCAGCGACGGCACAAGCAAATTCGAACCGATATGCGACACGCAAATGCAAACCATCGGTTACACGCACTATGTGCGCAACGGCAACGTATGGACAAACTACGCTAGAACCGAAATTCAAGGCAGCGAAAGCGACACCATCATCATCACCTACCGTTGGGACGACGGCGCGTGGGCTGAAACCACCAAAGAGATAACAACCTACAACGCCGAAAAACAACCCGTGCGCCACGCCATTCAGCAAAAAAGCGGCTCCGTTTGGCTCGACTCCATCACAACCAACTACGGCTACGACACCGACGGCCGCTTGGCGAGCAAGGAGAACGCCCAAGTGCGCAACGGCACGCTGTACCACACCACGAAAGCCGAATACCAATACACCGAAAACACCATCACTACGCTGAACTACACGTGGAATAGTGCGTGGAAAGCCGCAAACCGAACCATCGACACCTACACCGACGGCCAATTGACACAAAGCGTATACCAATTCTACGACAACAGCTGGCAGACAAGTTACAAATACGAATACACATACGCCGCCAACGCCATGAGCGAAAAACGCTACAACTACGACGACACCAGCGAACCAGCATGGACTCTCGCCACCGAGAAAAACTATGTGCTCAACGATGCGGGGCTGGAAACGGGCTATTGCTACACGGTGTTTGGCATTAAGAAAGACAGCACCACGCACACCTACACGGCTCACGGCGATTTGGAAAACTACGCACAATATGCGCCCGACAATTGGAGCCAAACGCTCGACGAAACCTACCAGCACAGCGATATCGCCACCGACGACTGCATAGGAGCGGCATTTGCACAGCGGCACATCACGCAAACAGGCGCGCACACCTACGCCATCGCCACATTCACACGCAGCGAAAACGGCACACAAACCTGCCGCGACATCTACTACATGCACTCGCTACTGCCGACAAGCACGCCCGACATTGCGCGCACGGCCGACAACCTCTTTGCACACGACGGCCGCATCTTCGGCAACGAACCGATGCGCATCTACACACCGAGCGGCCTCGACGTTACGGCACAAAACGGCAGTCTGTGCGGCATCTACATCGTGAAAATGGGCGACAAAGCCACCAAAATTGTCGTGCGTTAAACGGCACGGCAAGCGGTCGGCAGTAATTTTCGGGGCTGAACAGCGTGCGCACGAAATAGGCGCAACGTTCACCGTTTTGTGAGCGAAAACTGGAATCGGTTGTTCGACGCGCTGTGAAAACGTGTGCGCCACCACCGTTGCGAATCGGGCAACGTGTCGTAACGCTCTTCGGCGTGGTCGAATGTGCCGGTGCGATGCGCCAAACTATCGGCAAAGGCCGTGTGTTCGTCGGAACGATAAAATTCCACATCGTTGTAACCCATGACGCCGTAGTTGTACGGAGCAGGATAGGTGGCATAGAACGTGTTCACATCGAGCGACAGGCGTTGCGCCACGACGGCCATCTCGTTGAGCGATTTTATCACATCGTCGCGCTGATAGTCGATTCGGCACGGCCCGTCGTCGTCGAAATGTATGGTGAGTGTCTGCGTGCGACTACGGCCACGCAACGTATTGCTGCTTTCGCGCACAGTGCCGTAGTTGCGGCGCAGCGACCGGCGCATCTGCGATTTTGTCATATCGAAATAGGACTGCACATCTTCCACAATGTTGTAGTTGATGGGGACGTTTTTGTCGTTTTTGCAAGCGGCAAGCAGAGCCGCCAACACCGCCAATGCAACGATATTTGCCGTCTTTTTCATCGTTCGTTCTCCTTCGTTTTCTGCAAAAATAATACCGTCTATCTTTCTGCAAAGATAAATCACTTTTGCGACATGCGCAAAAAAAATGCGCGCAGCAGTCAGTTTTTTTTGTAACTTTGCACCAATATACCAACAACAAAAACGAGCAAAACAATCATGGCAACAGAATTTCACTACCAGCCGATGTTCCCGCTTGGCGAGGACAAAACGGAGTACTACCTGCTGACAAAAGACCATGTGTCGGTGGGCGAATTTGAGGGCAAACCCATTCTGAAAATCGAAAAAGAGGGCTTGACAAAAATGGCAAACGCCGCCTTCCGCGACGTGTCGTTCATGCTGCGTCGTTCGCACAACGAGCAGGTGGCCAAAATACTGTCCGACCCCGAAGCCAGCGACAACGACAAATATGTCGCACTCACCTTCCTGCGCAACGCCGAAGTGGCGGTAAAAGGGCAACTGCCTCTGTGTCAGGACACGGGCACGGCCATCATTCACGGCGAAAAAGGCCAGCAAGTGTGGACGGGCTACTGCGACGAAGAGGCGCTCTCGCTCGGCGTGTTCAAAACCTACACCGAAGAGAATCTGCGTTATTCGCAAAACGCGCCACTCACCATGTACGACGAGGTGAACACCAAGTGCAACCTGCCGGCGCAAATCGACCTCGAAGCCACCGAAGGCATGGAATACCGTTTTCTGTGCGTAACCAAAGGCGGCGGCTCGGCCAACAAAACGTATCTCTACCAAGAAACCAAAGCGCGCATTCAAAATCCCGAAACGCTGGTGCCGTTCCTCATCGAAAAGATGAAAACGCTTGGCACAGCCGCTTGCCCACCCTACCACATCGCATTCGTCATTGGCGGCACATCGGCCGAGAAAAACCTGCTGACCGTGAAACTCGCATCGACGCACTACTACGACTCGCTGCCGACATCGGGCAACGAATACGGCCGCGCCTTCCGCGACATCGAATTGGAGAAACAGGTGCTCGAAGAGGCGCACAAAATCGGACTCGGCGCACAATTTGGCGGCAAATACATGGCTCACGACGTGCGCATCGTGCGGCTGCCACGTCACGGAGCCAGCTGTCCCATCGGCTTGGGCGTGAGTTGCTCGGCCGACCGCAACATCAAGTGCAAAATCAACCGCGACGGCATCTGGATCGAGAAACTGGACGATAACCCAGGCGCGCTCATTCCCGCCGCACTGCGCAACGCTGGCGAAGGCGATGCCGTGAAGATAAATCTGAATCAACCGATGAAACAGATTTTGGCCGAACTGACCAAATATCCCGTGGCTACACGCCTGAGCCTCAACGGCACCATCATCGTAGGGCGCGACATCGCCCACGCCAAACTGAAAGCGCGCCTCGATGCCGGCGAAGACCTGCCGCAATACATCAAAGACCACCCGATTTACTACGCTGGCCCCGCCAAAACGCCTGCTGGCATGGCTTGCGGCTCGATGGGACCAACCACAGCCGGACGCATGGACCCGTATGTCGATGAGTTCCAAGACCACGGCGGCTCCATGATTATGCTGGCCAAAGGCAACCGCAGCCAAGCCGTTACCGATGCTTGCCAAAAGCACGGCGGCTTCTACCTTGGCTCGATAGGCGGCCCAGCGGCCATCTTGGCACAAAACAACATCAAGAGCATCGAATGCGTCGAGTATCCCGAACTCGGCATGGAAGCCATCTGGAAAATCGAAGTGGAGGATTTCCCCGCATTCATTCTGGTGGACGACAAAGGCAACGACTTTTTCAAACAGTTGAAACCGCGTTGCGTGGGATGCAAATAGCGGGCAGCCGACCAAAAAGAGAGCGGAGCGCAATGATGCGCTCCGCTCTCTTTTTTATATTACATTGAAGAACAAACTGTCACTTGACAATAACTTTTTGCGAAACAATCTGGTCGGCCATCTCGATGGTTACGACATAGATGCCCGCTTGCAGCGCATCGAAAATTACCCGCCCATCGACAGCGCACTCGTCGGCTACCAAACGCCCTACGGCATCGTACAGGCGCACGCGGTCGCCAGCGGCCAGATTGACGGCTTGCAACCGTCCGTCGAGCCCAAACAGTTCGACGGCACTCGCCGTGGTCGTCGGTTGCTCGGTAACAACGCCCGATTTTTTGCTGATGGTGAGTTCGAAACGGGTATCGTCGGTGCCAACAGCCGCCTCGAACGTGTAGTCGCCCTGCAGCAAATCGCAATACTGATTGCGTACTTTATCGTAAAGCAGCACCTTCTCGGCCTGTTGCGTGGCATTGCCCGACAGAGCGATGGTATATTCGCCGGCTTGGCCGAAATAGAGGCCGAGCGCAACAGTCTGCGTAGCGTTGGGCAGGTCGATGGCAGCAAGATTTTCCTTGCCGAAGCGTGCGTACATCTGCGGGAAATCATGCCCTGTGGTCAGCATTTTCAGCACGTCGCGGTTGCTCGTAAATTCGGTAGTGCCATCGTCGGAAAGTGTAACGTACATGCGGTCTTCGGCTCCCGACGTATGCGTAACCGTCAGCGGGTAACGCTCCATAGCCGATGTGGTATGCGTAGCGGCACGCAGGGCTGCTGGCGCATTGTTGGGCGATACGCTTGTGTATGCGCTCCATGTGATTTCGCCGGCATATTGCACGAAATAGGAGTAGAATGGCTCCATCACAAAGCCGTCGGCAGTGCTGCAAAGCGCGTACTGGCTGGAGGTTGTGCTCTCCGACGACGAACGCATGGTGTATTTGTACACATATTGGAGTGCCGTGGCATCGAGCGCATTCACCTTCATCGGCACGAAGCCGGGCACGCCGATGACATGCCAGTTGTTGTCGAGTTGGCGACGGTCGCCACTGCCATATTCTAGCCGCTCATCGGGGATATTGATGGTGCAAGGATACTCGTCGAGCGTTGTCGTTGTTCCTTTTTGATATTCGAACGTGAAATCGGTGCCGACCGACGGGAAATAGAGGCGCAAGCGCGACACGCCAGAGGCATCTTTGAAATCGCTCTCTTCGAAATTGGTACACAACACATAACCGCGATTGGCTTCGAGCGTGGCGGTCTTTGTCATGTTTCTCCAATAGGTGGAGCCGGCCACAAGTCCATTCTTCGCGCGCAAGTCGCCACGGTAGCGTTGAATAATCCACTTGGTGCCGTAGTCGGTTAGGTCGAAACTGCCGTAGATGTCGCTGATGGCGCAGGTGTAGGGCAACGAGAAGAAGTAGACTTGCTGTTTGACGGCGCGTTTTTGCTTCCAATTCTCTTTGTTGAGTTCAAAACACATGTATATGCGATCGGCAATGACTTTGGCACCCGCCGTCTCCGACATGGTGAGGCGGTTTTGCAATTCGTCGTCTTGACGCACAAACAGCACGCCCGAACCGATGTCGTAGTCATCGTCATATTCGCCATCGGGGAGCCACGCATGCACGATACGGTTTTGGGCAAACAGGTAGATCAGCCGCACACGATAGGGCTTTTCGGGGAATGTTTCGCCGCGCAGCACCACCAAACTGTCGACCAGCACTTGTGTGCCAGCATTGGCTTGCGTGCCCTCCATGTGTATAGCGGCACCCGGGTAGCAATAGGTGTCGATGTAGTAGTTCCAGTTCGATACGTCGGAAAGTATCTTGCCGTTTTCGCCATGATAGCCAATAGGATCGCTTTTGTTCTCGTCGGTATAAATAAGGTGTTGGTCGCCGACTTTCATTTCGGTTACTTCCAAGAACTTTTCGGTGCCTGCGCCGCCAATCATATTGCGATAGAAGCGGTTCGATGGCGCATCGTAGGCAAAACGCGTGTTGGCACCAGCACTCGACAGTATGAAATCGCCCAATTCGTTGGCAATGCTCGGGTTGAAGCGGTTGGCCACGGTGGCTTTCAGGTTTTTGTTCTGTTCTATCCAGCGCAACCAATAGTAGTCGTAGTATTCGCTGGCGAGCGTGCGGTTGGGAGCCCAGTTGGTCATGCGGTTGTCGTCGCAAATGTAGTTGGTCCAGCCGCCGTTGGCACCATCGGTACGCACGTAGATGTCGCCCACGTAGGGTGCCACACTGAATGCGTTGTTGGCGTATGTGGCGATTATCAGCATCGAGTCGAGCGCGTCCGACAACTGCAACTGCAGCGAATCGGCCCAAGCGTGGTTGTCGTTGTTGTACTTTTCGAGCCAAAGCGTGCCAGCCACGTACACCGACAGTGTGTCGGCGAGCGTGCCCACGTTCGAGTAGAATGTGCGCCCGTCGGTAGTGGCGCTGCGCAGACGGTAGCGCCCCGATATCTGCGGGCAGTTTCCTGCGGTCAATACGAAGCGGTTTGGATCTTCGCGTTCCTGCTTTTCGATGGTATAGCACGTGGCAGCGGCCTGCACCAGAACGGTAGAGGCATTGTAGTACGAACGTCCATCGTATTTGTGGCTATCGTTGCCATCGAAGAAGAAAATCTGTTTGCCTTCGGGGATATTGTAGGCGACAAACCACTCGTAGCCATTGTCGTCGGTTACGTAGTGGCTCATAGTGTATTTGGTAAACAGGCTGAAATAGTACTCGCCCGATGTGTAGGTCGAGGCGACATACAGTTCGGGAGTACTTTGTGTCCAGCCATCGATTTTGCCGAAGCCTTCAGTGCCTTTCGGGCGGCGGAAATAGACGGTAACCGCAGCCATTACCTTTATCTCGAGCGATTCGGTGAGCGTGGTGGTGCCGTTCGATGCAGTGAACACAACCGTGTAGGTGCCTGCAGCGGCCGGAGTCCAAGAGTACGAGTTTTTGCGCGATACCTGCTCGCCACCGATGCTGATGGTGTAGGTGATGTCGCCCGTGAAATTGTTGGTGGCGGCAGTCAGCGTGGTGGTTGTGCCGGCAACAAACGACGTGCCTTCGCTCGACGATACCGACAGCGTTGCTTGGGGGCAAGCGCGCACGGTAGCGACTTCATTAGTTGTTGCAGAGAGTTGGTAGCAGGCATCGGCTTCTGGACGAGTGAGGTTGTTACTGTTTTGCCAGCCCCAGTGATCACCTTCACTATCTTCACTGCGGCAGAATTTGAATTTTTCGGCATCGCCTGTCAGCGACAACACATACCACAACGAGCCGTCGCTGTCGGTCATCTCGTAGGTCATCGCTTCAAAAGCGTTGGTAGTTTTGCCATCGCCAACCCACCAATAGATATACGGCGTATAGCCCGAATTTTCTGTGAACCATTCGGCTGGGAAATTGCCTCGAATCGTAACGTCGGGAATGGCCTCGACGGTTACGGTCGCTTCGGACGAGATGATTTCGGTTGTGCAACCCGACACCTTGCCCACCACGCGCACGGCGTAAGTGCCGATTTCGCTCAGCGTGATGCTCGCCGACGAGGCGGTCATCCACTCGCTGGCAGTTGATTTCTTGTATTGATAGGTGTACGAGATGCCCGAAACCGTGGGCGAAGGCGTGGGCGTAACGGTTACCGACTTGCCTTCGTAGATGGTCGTGGCCGAAAGCCCCAGCGAAATCGACGTGGGCAACGTAATATCTGTGTATGTAGCCTCGGCCGTGATATTGCCCGACACTTTGCTGATGGTAAGCGGAGTTACGGTCAAATCCGAAACGGTTGCGCCCGTAATGTTCCAACTAGCAAACTGCTTGCAATTGGCAGCCGCATTGGCCGTGAGTGTAACCGAACCGCCCTCCGCCACCGAAGTAGCCGAAGCCGTGCCGTTGGTAACGCTGACGGTGTAGAAGGTAGGCGGGATTACACAGTCAATTACCGTTGCGTTTTGTTTATTCGTAGTAACCACTTTATAGCAGGTTTCTGCGCTGGGCGTAGTCATATCATTTGTTTGCCATGACCAACTACCTTGGGGCCTTAACAAAAACTTGTCATTCTCCTCCGGAATGCCGAACTTGTACCACTTCCCGCCATCGGTATCGTCGAATTCGTAGGTCATCACACCTTCTGTGCCATTACCATTCGTTTTCCAATACCAAACGGCCGGGGTGGAATAACTGTTAAACCACGCCGATGGGAATTTCACATGAATCATAACGCGGGGAAGGGCTTCGACGGTTACGGTCGCTTCGGACGAGGTGATTTCGGTTGTGCAGCCCGATACCTTGCCTACCACGCGCACGGCGTAAGTGCCGATTTCGCTCAGCGTGATGCTCGCCGACGAGGCGGTCATCCACTCGCTGGCAGTTGATTTCTTGTATTGATAGGTGTACGAGATGCCCGAAACCGTGGGCGAAGGCGTGGGCGTAACGGTTACCGACTTGCCTTCGTAGATGGTCGTGGCCGAAAGCCCCAGCGAAATCGACGTGGGCAACGTAATATCTGTGTATGTAGCCTCGGCCGTGATATTGCCCGACACTTTGCTGATGGTAAGCGGAGTTACGGTCAAATCCGAAACGGTTGCGCCCGTAATGTTCCAACTAGCAAACTGCTTGCAATTGGCAGCCGCATTGGCCGTGAGTGTAACCGAACCGCCCTCCGCCACCGAAGTAGCCGAAGCCGTGCCGTTGGTAACGCTGACGGTGTAGAAGGTAGGCGGGGTGTAAGTTGTCCAATAGCCGCTCTTATCCCAGCCTGTTATTTGGTAGTAATTTTGTCCACCGCTTGGGAGGGTCAAATCATCTGTTTGGTTCCACTTACAATTACAATTCCAGCTAAATGATGTGCAACTGGGGTTATGTCGTACAAAAATGACAGTAGAATACTTCGTATCGTCGATTGTGGCGGAATAGATATTGCCTTCGACCTTGGTCATTTTGTAGGATTCGTTTGCGTTTGCGCTGCTATTGAATGCATACACATAAAAATCAGCCGTAGCCTGTTCCCAGTACGTTGTACCGCCTGTGTTCAGATAGAGTGTCCTCGCAGCCCATGCTGCGCTGCATGATAGTGTCAGCACGGCGAGCAACGCCATGCGCCGTATGTGTTTTTCAAGTATCATGGTAATAGTAGGTTAGTGTTTTGTTTCTCTTTTTCTGAATGTGTTTTTCACGAAAGCATAGCCAGCGGCAAACAGCAGCAGTGTGAGCGGTGCGCCAAGCGGTGTCTTGAAGTCGTCGCCTGCCTCGCCTGGGCCATCGAAGCCGCTACTGCCACCGCTATCGTAGTCATCGCCGTCATCGTCGTTGCTAACGCTGCGCGAACGGACTGTGCTCGAAAATGGCGATACGGAGCGATCAAATGGTTCAGTAAGCCCATTCGTACTCCGTACCGAAGTCAGGTTTTGGTTACTTTGTGCTTGATATTGCGCGTCGCCCGACCAAGAATTGGTTTCGTCGAGGTCGTAGGTATACGCATAAACGCGCGGGGTAAACGCCCCAAAAGTCGCCAGCAACAGAACAGTTGCCAGCCGTAGGTAGAGTTTTTTCATAGTATATCGGTTTCTCTACAGAGTGTCTGCAAATGTACACATTTACAAACACTTCTGCAAATATATGACAAAAAAAAACGCAAAAACCCTACCTCTGTTTTTGCATTTTTTTTATCGAAAAGTATAATTCTTTATGACAATTCCCGTTTATTGCCGCTTTTCCGTTCATTTCTTTCAGAACAAAGAACATCGAATAAAGAGCAAGGACAATTTTGGGGTGCGAACAATTCTTAATTCGCTGCGCGCATTTTTTCTACGCTCGGCATTGCTCAAACAAGTTTGGCACTGCCCTCACTTACCGAAAAAATTC
>CAVKQB010000013.1:0-46761 GCA_963658575.1 Leyella stercorea
CTGAAATTGATTAAATAATTGGAAATTAGATAATTGAATAATTAAAAAGTCTTTGCTCTTTGCTCTATGTTCTTTATTCTCTCACCTCTCACCTATAACCTCTCATCTTTATCTTGCTATTTATATCTTGTTACTAATTTGAAATTATGCCCAATTCGTTGTCGCTTTTGGAGTTGAACGAAGCCTTAAAATCGTCGATTAAATCGGCATTTTCGGAGGTTGTATGGGTGCGTGCCGAGATAGGCGAACTGCACGAGAACGCCAACGGTCATTGTTACCTCGAACTGGTGGAGAAGGCCGCCGACTCCGACACGGTCGTGGCCAAACAGAAAGCCGCCATTTGGGCTTCGACTTACAGCCTGCTGAAGCCCTATTTCGAGTCGGCGACGGGCGTGTCGTTGGCTGCTGGACTGAACGTGCTGATAGCCTGCACGGTGGAGTTTCACGCCGTTTATGGCATGAGCCTCGGTGTGCGCGACATCGATCCGTCGTTTACGGTGGGCGATATGGCGTTGCGCCGTGCCGAAATCATTCGTCGCCTGACCGACGAGGGCGTGGCCGACATGAATAAACGGCTCGCTATGCCGCCTGTGCCGCAACGTGTGGCCGTCGTTTCGTCGGCCTCGGCGGCTGGATTTGGCGATTTTTGCGACCAACTGCAAGGCAACCGCTTCGGCTACAAGTTTTACGTGCGGCTTTTTGCCGCCACGATGCAAGGTGCGCAGACCGAACCGTCGGTCATTGCGGCGTTGGACGCGATAAACGACTGCGCCGACAAGTTCGATGTGGTGGCCATCATTCGCGGCGGCGGCGCTACGAGCGATTTGGCGGCGTTCGACAACTACAACATGGCGTTGCACTGCGCCGAATTCCCACTGCCCATCATCAGCGGCATCGGGCACCAGCGCGACGACAGCATCGTGGATTTGGTGGCGCACACACGCGTGAAAACACCTACGGCTGCCGCCGAATTTCTGATAGACCAAGTGCACGCCTTCGACGAAACGCTGAACGAAACGGCGCAGCGACTGTCGGATTTGGCGCACGACATTTTGGATGACAACGAACGAACGCTGCAGCGACAATTGGCACGTTTGGGTGTGGCACGGCAAGTGATTGGGCGCGAAAACAACACGCTACTTGCATCGACATTTCGTTTGGGAAAATCGGCAAAAAGTGCCATTTCATCGGCAAAAAATAGCCTTTCGCTCATCGAAAAATCGCTCGAACTTTCCGACCCGCGCGCCCTATTGCAACGCGGCTACACGCTGACGACGAAAGACGGAAAAATTGTGAAATCGGCGGCCGACTTGCGCCCCAACGACACGATAGAGACCCACTTTACCGACGGCGTAGTGCAATCGGAAGTGAAAAAAGCAAACAAAAATTGAACAGATATGAGTACGAAACAGATGACTTACACGCAGGCCGCCGAACGCCTCGACGAAATCGTTCGGCAGATAGAGGCTGGCACCCTTGCCCTCGACGAACTGTCGGCCAAAGTGAAAGAGGCCACCGAATTGGTGAAATTCTGCAAAAAGAGGTTGCAGGAGACCGACGAATCCATCGAGAAACTGCTCGAAAACCTGTAGCGCACCATACGCGCCCAGCAAGAAACAAGCCGGCAATCCTTGTGGAATTGTCGGCTTGTTTTGTAGTGGATACGGGACTCGAACCCGTGTTACCGGCGTGAGAGGCCGGTGTCCTAGACCGCTAGACGAATCCACCAAAAGAGTGTGCAAAGATACGCAGTAATTTTGATATGTGAAAATTTTATGCAAAAAATTTTGAATTTTCAGCAAAAGTTTGTATGTTTGCAAATCGGAATCTCCTAAAAATCAGATTTTTATGTTGTTGCAGAAACGTTTCAGTATGCTTGTGCTGGCGATTTGTTGCTCGGCTTGGTTGGTCTATGCCGACACGTGGGACGGCACCATCGACGGCACACTCGATTTGAGCCAATCGACCATCGAAGTTGGTACATCGGCGCAGTTGGCGCGTGTGGCACAAGCGTCGCAAAACGACGATTTTGCGGGCAAAACCATACGTCTGACCGACGATTTGGACTTGGGCGGAAAGCAATGGACGCCCATCGGCTCAGCAGACGTGCCTTTCGAAGGTACGTTCGATGGTAGCGGTCATCAGATTGCCAACGTGAAAGTATCGGGCAGCGATTATGTCGGTCTGTTCGGTCGTATCGGCACATCGGGCACGGTGAGCAGCGTGGCAATCACCAGCGGCACATTCGAAGGCGACAGTTACATTGGTAGTTTGGCGGGCTACAATGCCGGTACGGTAAAGGCATGTTTCGCCATGGCTGTGGTGGAATACAAAAACGGCTTTGCAGGCGGCTTGGTAGGCTACAATATGGGGACGATTCGGTACGTTTACACCACAGGGCGGCTCTACAAACGCCAAACGGCAGCAGGTTTCGTGGGCGGACTTGTGGGCGAAAACCACGGCACCATATCCGACGGCTACAGCATTGCGCTGGTCGATGGCGAAAATGCTGGCGGCTTGGTCGGTAACAACAGCGACACACTCGAACGGCTCTATTGGGACAAACAGACATCGAACCCCAACCAAGCCAGCGTGAAAAACGGTAGTGCCGAAGGCGTTGCCACCAAAGACCAAACCCAAGAGATGTACGCCGTTTTTGCCAGCGATGCCAACTGGAAAACTGCGAACAACTATTATCCTGAATTGGCGGTATTTGCCGACAAGGAGTTTTCGTTAGTGTCGGTTTGTCCTGTCGTATTCCACAAAAATGCCTGCGCCGGTGCTGTAAAAAAGTTCGAAAACCAAAGTTATTTCAGCGGGTCAAATGCCGCCAAAAACGGTACCGCTGTAGTTTGGACTTCTGCCCCAGAGCCCGACCAAAGCAACGGTCCGATAACCGACATTTTCGACGGAACTATTCGTTTCAGGCAGCAGTGTGAAAAACAGGAGGTGAAACTGACGGCCACGCTCGGCGCGTCGCACAAAGATGTGTATGTAGTGGTGGCTGGTTACGACAACTTCACGCCAGGGTCGATAAAAGCCAACGGCACGCCCGACATACACACGGCATACTGCTTTGGCAATGAGACCACCATGAAAGTCGAATCGGACAAGCCAGCCCTTGGCGGCGACGGGACGTTGTACTACCGATTCTACGAATACAAAATCGAGAAAGGCGACGACGGCAAAATCGATACCCTTTCGAGCCAACTCATCGTCGAAAACAAAAATGCCACGCTCGGCAATTACAAGCCAAGCGACTACGGTACCTACATGGTGGTGCGCTATGCCCACGACGGGCTTTGCCAAACCACGCCATTGCGCTCCGATGGCACATTCTACGTTACCGTGCTGCCACCGCCCGATGCCGGCGCAGTGGATTCGACCATGAGTGGGCTGATGCACTCGGGCGAGGATTCGCTCGTAGTGTTGAGCCTGCGCGCTGCTTCGCTCGACACGGCAGCCTACGATGCGCACAACATCAAATACAATCGGCTAACCTATGCGTGGGACGTTTACTACTGCCAATACGATTGGGCGACGGGCGACTCGTTGCAGAAAACAACGCTCATCGCCTCGCGCGACACGCTCACGACCGACAGCTCGACACTCGTGCTCGATGTGAGCCGCACGGGCGAATACTTCATCTACCGCTATGTGCGCAGCGACTGCAGCAAGGCGAGCATCTATCCGTCCGAAGGTGTGGTGCACCTCTCCGTTTTCGACCCGTTCGACGCTGGCTGCATCGACGGTGATTCTCTGTCGGGACGGCGCGTGATATGCCACACCGATTTGGCACAACCCGATAGCATCGCCCAAATCGTGCCGCCCAATGGAGGCAGCGGCGTTTACCAATACCGCTGGACGATTGACGGCGTGCCGATGCCGCATGCCGATTCGGCGTTTTGTCTGATGGATTTGTCGCAATTGCAACAGGGCGAACCGCTTGTGGTGCGCCGCGAAGTGCGCGACACTATCGCTCAAGTCGATTGGCAGCCGTCGGCCGATTCGGTAACGTACATTCTCTATGCGCCGTTCGATGTAGGCGCAGTGGCAAAGGTGGATTCGGCGGTTTGCTTGACTGCTCATGAGCAACATATCGATTTGCGTTTACCCAGCGCAGAAGCGGCTTGGGGCGGCGACGAGGCGCACATCGCTTACCGCTGGCTGTTGCAGTTGGAGCAGAACGGCCAGCAAACGCGCGACACGCTTCGCACAACAGCCGCCGACACCATTTATTCGTTGGATTTGAATGGCACGAAACTGCCGCTGACGGTGGTGGCTGTGCGGCAGGTAACCGACGGCGCGTGCCAAGCCGATTGGGCAGCATCGCGCGACACAGTGCGCTACTTCGTGTCGCAGGAGAGTCAGCGCGACACCACGCTTCTGATTTGCGAGGAGCAGTTGCCCTACGACTGCATCTACACGTTGGCCGACGGCACGGCGAAAACGCTGCATTTCGCCACCGAAAACGATACAGTATTTGTGGACGACGTGAATGCGCTGGGCTGTGCGTTGCGCCTGAAATTCTATGTGATGCTGCGCGGCAAAGCCTCCATCGACGTATCGACAGAACTGTATGCCTGCCAAACTTCCGATTCGATAGTCATCGACATCAATTCGCCTGTTGGCTCGCTGCGGCAATACACGCTGCGCTACGACGAAGCCGCCACAAAAGTAGGTTTTGAAAGCAAGGACAAAGCCGATTTGCCCGAAAACCTCGCCATTCCAATTGCCATTCCACGAAACACGCCGCCGGGCATCTACAAAGCTTATCTGCAATTCTCCGACGGTGCCGACGAAGGCGTTTGCGCCAGCGCAGAGTACGAAATCACCATCTCCATCGGTGCCGACGGCTACCTGCACACCAAGTGGGACGATGTGATTTTTGTCGATAACAACGATAAAAACGGCCGTCCCGATGCCGAAAGCGACTTGTCGTTCACGGCGTTTCAATGGTATAAGAACGGCGAGCCGTTGGCGGGTGCCACCGAATCGTTCTACTACGAAGAGGGCGGCCTGAATGGTGTTTATTACGCCGTAGTAACCACGACCGAAGGCACGACAATGCGCCTCTGCGCCAAGGAGGTGCGACCAAGCACCGCCCTCGATGCCGTTAGTGCCGACGGCTTTTCGGCATTTCCCGTGCCTGCCGATGCGCGTGCCGCTCTCTCCATATTTTTGCCCGAAAATGCCCGCTTGCTCGAAATCTACACGAGTTTCGGCGTGCGGACAGATGCAGTTGTTGTCGATGATGGCCGATGGGTCGAACTGCACGCTCCAGCGGCGGCTGGCGTGTATGTGTTGCGTGCCACGTTGGCTTCGGGTGTAGTACGAACCACAAAACTGATTGTGCGATGAAAACGACGAAATGTTTAGCAACAGCCCTTTTGGCTTTGACGTGGTCGCTTGCGCTTGTCGGGCAAGAAGCGGCAACCGATTCCGTATCCGCCGATTCCGCGCGATTTGCATCGCAAAAAGGCTCGTATTTGCAAGTGGGTGGAGGCATTGGCGTGAGTGAACTGCATTACGGTTTGACGGGCGGCACGATTGCACCGAAATTCCCGTCGTTCACGGCCAATGTGGGCTACGCCTACTACTTTTTGCCCTACATGGGCATTGGCATCGGCGTGGGCGTGAGCAACTACGGCACAACCGCCACATTCACCGAGCCGCAAGTGTGGACGAATTTAACCGACGAGTTTGGCGACGAATACGAACATCGGACAGAAATCGTTGCTTGGCAGGAAAAACAGTTGGCCTACTTGCTCGAAGTGCCTGTGGCTTTGCGATTTAAGGAAAATTTTGGTCGCCGTGTGGGGCTGTTTGCGCATGTCGGGGCGAAGTTTGCCATGCCGGTTTACGCCACGCGCCAACTGACCGATGCCACCGTTGCACACACAGGTTATTATCCCTTTTGGAACTTGACGCTGCACGACTTGCCCAATCGGTTCGAGACGGAGACATTCGACGGAAAGAAGCACGAAATCAAGCAGTTTGCCAAGTATTACGCCATAGTATTCGCCGAAATCGGTGCGAACATAAGCCTATCGCAACGTGTCGATTTGCTGCTCGGCGTGTATGCCAACTGCGGCACGTTCAACCTCGATGCTACGAAAGAAGCCGACAAAAAGGGGCTCGGTTTTGCCAACGAGCAGAACGGCTACGGCTCGTTTATGCCGACTTACGAAGGTTTGCTGGCCACAAAGAATGCTGGCAGCGTATTGCCTTGGTCGGTGGGCGTGAAGGCGGAATTCAATTTCTTTGTAGGCAAGACTGAAGCACAAAAAGCCGCCGCCAAGAAGCGGAAAGAGGCGAAGGCGGCCGCCAAAATACAGCACGACACTATCTACATTTGCGACACCATCTATCGCGACTTGCCACCAACAGAGATGGCCGTTGTGCCAGACATACCGCAGCCAGAGGCCACGGCAACCGTCAGTGGGCAACAACGCTTGGACGATCTGCTGAAACGCGCCGTTATCTGGTTTCGGTTCGACAGTTACGAGCCAATTGTGGAGCCGAGTTACCTGCTCGATTCGGTGAGAGCCATGCTCCATGCCCATCGCGATGTGGCGATACAGATAAACGGCCATGCCTGCAAGATTGGCCACGACGAGTATAACCAACGTTTGGCCATGCGCCGTGCCGAAGCCGTGCAGGCGTTGTTGCAAAAAATGGGGGTCGATGCGCGGCAGATGCGCGTGGCCTCGTTCGGTGCCAACTACCCGTTCCACTACAGCGGCGAACACCTGCTGCGCTACGACCGCCGTGTGGAGATAGTGCCCATCACCATGCGCGAAATGGACGATTATTGGGGACGTATGCCGCAACCTGCCGCAGGGCGCGCGCCCATTTACGACAAATACGACTCGTTCCAAAGCGAAGAGGAACTGAAGCCGGGCATGTCGCTGGCGCAGTTGGCGCGCAAGCACTATGGCATCACCGAGTTTTGGGTCTACATCTACGAAGCCAATGCCGACCGCATCAAAAACCCAAACCGCCTGCCCGACGGCTTGACCATCATGATTCCGCGCCTCGACGTGAACGACGACAGCCTACGCCGCCACGCCAAAGAACTCGAACAGAAGTACAAAAACGCCAAGTGATGCGCTGGCATATTGGCGTAAGAAAGCCTCGGCTCCAAATGGGAAGTCGAGGCTTTTTTTTGGTAAAAACGCTTTAGCGGACTACCACTTTCGTGCTTTTTTCGCCAACTTTCACGATATATACGCCGTCAAGCGATCCGTTTAGCCGTGTAACATCGCGGCCAAATAGGTCGAAAACACGGAAATCCTGTTCGCAGAACACACGACCGGCTTCCACGTAAATGGGAAATTCGGCCGTTTCCCCTATGAATGTAGGCGTGGTTGGCACATCACACACAAGGCGGACGGCTACGCCCAACCATGGAGAATCTACCAATGGGCCAACGGTTCCAGCGTTGATATAGAGCAAACCATAGGTTTCATTTCCTTCTGTCATATCCGCCGTCCAATAGTAACCGTTTTCGGATTCGTTTTCCACCATGCTATTTTTTTCACGAAGGCCTGTGATCGGCAAAAACACAGCACCTGCCTCTTCCATAATTTGCCATTGTTCCGCTGTGTATTTATTTTGTTCGGCAAAGTCATTAGAAGATTTCCCGCTATTAAATGTGAAAAACGCGGCAATATTATCGGGTAAATTCCAATCGTCAGGCAGCAAAATCAGGCCGTTGATGCCGTTTACTTGGGCGACGCCCCACTTATTCGCGAAATCCGTTCGCCCCTTTCCTCTCCAGCCGAGCAGATATTTCAATTCGTCAATTGTAAATGTACGCCAACCTGTTCCCATCGTTGCCCCCCAGTCCACAAAGTTGCCGTTGTAGTTGCCGATTTGTGTTGAGGTGTCCACACCATAGTTTGTTTTCGCGGTACTTCTGCCAAAAAGGTCTATCCAGCCATCGTAAGTGTCGGATATATTTTCATTTTGTGTTCCTAATGCTGTTAGTTGGCTTTCGGCAAAACGCCATTCTTGGTTTTTGCAGTGATATTGCAGATTACCTTTTGCAAACTGAACCTGTTTTGTTTCCGATACTGAAAATTTGCCATGAAGTGCGTTTTGAGGAGTTGTGGCAAAAATAGTTACACATTGTATTAAACAAATGGTCAAAATAATTTTTTTCATAAAAAAATTAAAGGCTAATAATTGCAAAGGTAAGTGTTTTTTTGTAAAAAACAAATATTTTAGACAACTTTAGCAAAAATCCTCTAAAGTTGTTGTGAACCTAGTTTATTTTGCCGGTGCGGATGTAGTTGAGGGCGGCGTTGAGTTGTACGTCGGTGCCAGCGCGCATTTGCGCTTCGTCGTAACGCACTTCGTAGGTAGGCGTGTAGCCGATGCCTTCGGTTATCTTGCCGTCGGCATCGCGTACCACATTGTTCGAGGTGTAAACGTAGTGCGCAATCGATTTCAACTGTCCATCGCCAAACGAACCGCCATAATCCTGTTCAAATACGCTGCCGTGCAACTCGCCGTGTCCGCCGAAGGTGCGCTCGCCGATGAAGCAGCCGTTGGGCATCTGTTTTATGGCTTGTGTGGTCATTTCGCCCATGCTCACCGAGTTGATATCGGCCAGCACAACGATAGGAACATCGATGTCGCCGATAGAATCGATAGGAGCCGCAGGATAGTTAGACTTTATCTGATGATACGGCACATCGCCGTTCTTCACGATATATGGCACCCATGGCGAGTAATCGTAGCGACCAAGCCCCTCTTTGTGGCGCGTATGTCCGAGAGACATCTCGTTTTTTAGAAATGGCGCAACCACATAGTTCAAGTCGTTTATATAGCCGCCGCGGTTGCCGCGGTTGTCGAGAATGATACCCTTTAAGTCTTTCGCTGCGCACCATTGGTGGAATTGCATATAGACATTCTGTATGCTCACACTGACGGAATCGGAGGCGTTGAACACAGGGGTGAGCATATAGCCCGACAGTTTCAGGTAGGCGATGCCGTCGAAATTGCACGCCAACGCACTGCGGTATTCGCCGCTACCGGGTTTCCCAGTGGCATAGGCTCCCTTTCCGCCTGCATTTTCAATGCAAACGAGTAGCAACGAATCGCTGAATGCTTCGTGATAATAACTGCGTTGTCGCACTTCGATGTCGCCGGGTCTTACATCAACAAATTCCTCATCGTTTGCGTTGGTAGGGTCGCGCCACATGTTGTATACGTCTATCACCATGTGGTGATCGATAAAGTGGCTACACATATCGGTGTAGTACGCATTCAGTGTGTCGGTTGGGAGATAGTTCTTCTCTATCCATTCGTCCAACTTCTCGAAGCGCGGGCTGTACACACGATAGAGCGAATCCCAATTGGTGGGGTCGATGTCCCAAAAGGCGTAACAGTTGTTGATGCCGTGCCAAATGGCATTGAACTGCTCCGAAGGCGTGTTGTAGTGCACCGTATTGGGGTTCATCAGTTCCGTGCCCTTTTGGCGGCACGATGTAACGCACAAGGCAAGGGCGGCTAAACATAAAAAGAGTATGCGTTTCATTGTTTCTTCGAATTTTTATGGTTGATATAGACTTGGCGATCGAGCGCAAACTGCAGCCCGACTTGTAGCGCACACGTGGTGTTGTAACGCGGCGTGGGAGCCACAACATCTTTTGTCTTTTCGGTGCTGACAAGACTATAAAACACGGCGGCTTCGGCAAAGAACGCCATGCGCTCGTCTATCTTCACCCGAAGGCCGACATTGCCCGCCAAACCTGCATCGAAACGGCAGTCGTGCTTCGTGTCGAGCGTGCGGTACTCGTCGAAATGGTAAAATATGTCAGTATTCGTATTCGACACACCGATGGCTACGCCCTCGCGGCGGCTTGCCAGCCAGTAGCCCATATAGCCGCCAGCACTCGCATAGCCGCGCACCCGTTCGCCGCCAAACGAGAAATTGACCAACACGGGCAGTTGCAGGTAGTGGTCGTGCGTATTGGTGTACTGGTCGCTGTAGGAGTGCGTGCGGTACATTTTGTGGTTTTTCTGCTGATACTGCAAATCCATGCGCACTGCCAACCAATCGAAAATGTTCACCTGCACGGGAATGCCCGCCGTGAAACCGCTTGCGCCCGTGTAGCGCATGTCGTAGGCATACTGGGTATCGATATTGTAGTAGTTGTAGGCGTAGCCGCCCTCGAAGCCCATGAACCACGACACCGCCGCTGCTGGCAGCACCGAAATGGCAGCCAGACAAAGAATAAGAATCGTTCGTTTCATTTGTTTAATGATGTGAAAAAATTAGAGTAAAAGTGTTTTCTGTGCCTCACTGCGCCTCGCCGCGGTAGGGCGGGAGAATGGTGATGTACTCCGTGTTCGACATTTTGTTGGAATAGTTCGTCCATTTCTTCCTCGGCGCAACGCTATGATACGCATTATATGCATAGCAGAAACTGATGTCGTAGCGCAATTGGAGATTCTTGTATATCGATGGATGCAACACTTTCCACTGCCAACACTGCGACGTTTTGTAGCCTTCTCTGCCAAGTAAAGGAGGCGCTACGAACGAGGGGTAATTCCACACGCTTCCGTTTTTGTAGTTATCATCTCTGATTTCGAAACTCCAGCAAGCATTGTTGTTGCAGGCGTTGTCGCTGCCATTCTTGGCGACGATGGTCATATCCTGTGTGCTGTAGGTTGTGCCGACGCTTCCGCCAAAGCCGCCCGATAAGCTAAACGAGCCTCCAAGACCGTTACCTCTGCTCCCTTGTATGCCGAGTTCCCCGCCGAAGTTCCAATTCTCGGTGGTGGTAACCGAAGATTGTCCGTTGGTGGTAGTGGGCGAGAAATCTATCAAGTAGGCTCCTTCGGACAGCGAGAGTGCTTTGTCGTCGCGCCATAGTTTGTTGTCGATTGTTACATTTTGCAGGAAGAAGCCTTGATAGTGGTTATCGGGCTTAACCTTTTTTTTCTTTCTCCATGTCCCTATCCAGAAATTCTGACTGTTGCCCAGAATTACCTGTTCGATAAGGTAGTAGTCGGTAGCCTCCTGAAAACTATAGACCACCCAAATGCTGGTTTGAACGGAGAATATACACTGCCGCCCCGACAGTTTCTCCGACCAATCGCCGTTCGGGTGCAGCGTGTAGGTTTTGGTGATGTTCTGTGCCAAGAGCTTACTTTTCAAATCGCCTGTGGCTTCGCGCGTCAGTATATGGCTGCGATTGATTCTGCTTGTGCGGTTGTTTTCGTTGAGCCATGCCGCCAGCGGGTCGGCATGCAAGCCCAAGAGGTAGGGCGTCAGAGTGAAGACGGTGGTGGAGTCGTCGTCCTCGTCGAAAATATCGTTCAGAACATAGACATCGCCGAAGTTGTTAAGTGCCACCAAGTCGTAGCAGACGTGGTAGTCGTGCTCCTCGTCGCCCATGGAGAGCTGAAAATCTTCGTTCTGATAGAGCGAGTCGATGACCGTTTCCAATTGCGCGCGTGTGGGCTGGTCGATAATCAGCACCGTCCCGCTGTCGATGGCGTTGCGCACGGTTTTGTTGGCAAGGTACGATGCCACATCGTTGCCCCGCACGAGAATGGCTTGGGTGTTGTCCGTGATGTCGGACAGCGGCTGCTGCACACGCCGAATAAAGGCCTCCGCCACATCGCTGTAGCCATTGCCCATAATGGTAATGGGAATGGCCGTTGTCTCGGTCAGTTGGTCGGTGGTGGGCATGGGTGCTATCGTGTCGGTGTCGTTGTCGATGTCGTCGACAGTTGGATCGTTGTTGTTGGGGCGGCACGCCACTACCAACAGACCGACGAGCAGCAGAGAATAGAATTTTAGAGCGTTCATAACAACCTAATTTTGTTTCATTAAATATGTTTTGTGTTCATTAAATCCAAATTGTTTCAACTCGTCATCGCTGACATGCATCAATTGTTTGTTCTTTTCGTTATGTTCCCGAATAGCCATCAAGCCTATTTGCATCGTTGGAAGATACATTTCGTGCAGTTTTAACAGGAAGCAGCAGAATTCTGGTGTATGGAACACCCGTTCTACCGATTCGCGGGGCGATTGCGAGGGGTTGTCGGAAAAGAGGAACGCAGTCCTGACAGTGTAATAGTTCTGTCGTATTTCCTCGTCCATCTCTGCTTGCATCTTCTCTATCAAGTGCTTTGTTGCAAAGCACTTGCCTGTTATTTCTATAAATTCGCTATTGCCAATGCTTGTCCATGTCTCGATATTGGAACTGAATATAGTCTCTACGCTATTGTCGGAGCAGTCGTAGTGGCGATATAGCAGAATGTCAAGAAACTGCCGTAATGTGTCTTCGGGTATCCGTAAAGTGTCTTTCGTTAGTTGATTGTCATACCACTGATTCCAAACGACACCAATAATCGAGTCTGATACCATCAAATCATTGATGTTTTCTTCCAAACTTTCACAATAATAGTCCAAATTGTGAATCACCATCAGTGCCGCCGTGCGTTCGGTATTTTTCTGTTCGCAGCGTTGCAGAGCGAGCGTGGTGCCAAACGTTACCACGATACCGATAATGGTGCCCAACGTGTTGCTCAGCGTGCTTTTCCAAAAGTCCGACAAGTGCTTTTTCATAGTGCATCAAGTAGTTTATTGTGCCGAAAAGAGGACTATCTTTTGCACCGTTGCGCCAACTTGGACTATATAAACGCCGTTTAACGAGCCGTTGAGGCGCGTTACATTGCGGCCAAGCAGGTCGTAGATGCGGAACGCACCGTCGCAAACAACACGGCCGCCTTCGATACGAATTTTTGGCATCTCTGTTCCTTGCAGTGCCGTGGGCGTTTCTGGCACAAACGAAGCCGTTATGGTTACATTGCTTGCTGGCATGGTAAATCGCTCATACTTCGTCTCAATCTCATTTTCCTCCGCATCTGTTACAGTCAGTCGGTCGAGTTGGTAGCCCCAGTCTGGCGTAACCACCAATTGTAACTCGTCGCCATATTGGGCGGTGGAGACTCCCGTAGCTACGCGAATCTCTCCATTCAGAATTTCGTTGCTAATGGTAATCCTATAATTGACTTTCTTGAACGAAGCCCATACTGTAACGGCACTTGCCGGCATGGTGAAAGTGTAATCGTCAGTTACGGCAATGCTCTGTCCATCGCCGTAGGTTACGGTCAATTGGTCGAGTTGGTAGCCCATGTCTGGCGTAACCACCAATTGTACCTCATCGCCATATTTGGCGGTGGTGGCTTCCGTAGCCACGCGAATCTTTCCATTCAGAATATCGTTGCTAATGGTAATCGTATAGTTGACTTTCTTGAACAACGCCCATACTGTAACGGCACTTGCAGGCATGGTGAAGGTGTATTTGGCTGCTGTGCTACTTTCTTGATTCTGGGCAGCCACGACGGCAATTTCTTGATGATTCGCATCTATTACGGTCAGTTGGTCGAGTTGGTAGCCCATGTCGGGAATGATGGTGAGTGTGACTTTCTCGCCCGTAGCGCCTTGCTTAATATTGGAATCGAGGAAGCCGTGCTCGTCGTCGTCGATAAGCGTAATGGCATACTTCACATCCTGCACGAGGCGGACGGCTTGTCCGAGGCGGTGATAGTTATAGTACACATCTGCTTTACCCGCATAGAAGTGCAAGCAGTACGCATAGACCACATCCTTTATGTTGGATAACCAGTAGTCACCGAAAATCTGCTCGCTCATTACATTTGTCCCGTCGCGTTCTCCCGCAGCAGGCAGGAAGACGGCGCCTGCCGCCTCCAGTTTCTGCCAGTCGGACAGCGTCAGGGTTTGGTAGTTCGCATAGCCATAAATGCTACCACCGGTTGTCTCCAAGAAGCCTGTCTTGAACGACACATCTGTCGGGCAAGTCCAATCATCGGGCAGCAAGATAAGCCCGTTGGCGTACTGCGTGCCGTCGGTATTGAGATTGATGCGGGCAACCGCGACACGCTCCTCTGCGTTCTTCCGACGTAGCAGCATATACTGCCATTCATCGAGGCTCGGCGTGCGGTAGGTATTGGGCTCAAAGGTGCCGATGTCGTTCTGCCCCCAGTCCACGAAGTCGCCCTCGTAGTCGTCAGAGGATGAGGAAGTGCCTATGCCCCACGGTGCTGTCGTGTAGTTGCTGCTCCAAGCGAAGAGGTCTATCGTGTCGGCAAGGGCGTTGTTGCGGATATTGTCCGTGCCGAGCATATCGGTTTGGTACTCGGCAAACAACCATACGGTGTCGCGCGTGGTAAGCCCCGCGCACTGCAGGTTGCCCGGTGCAAAATATATCTGCTTGCCCGCCGAATTGACTGTGAACGGGGCGGGGGTGAAGTGGGAGGCGATGCGTTGAAATTCCGCCGTTACGGTAACCGCCCCCACTGGCATTACGAAGGTGTATTGGTTGGTTGTCTGCGCAACAGCGGCGGTCGGCACCTCCGTCTCGCCCTGCATGACATAGAGTTTTCGGAGTACATAGTACGCCTCGGAGTGGACTTGCAGCGTAACCGTCTCACCGCCTACGGCTTGGGTCTTGTCCGCCGACAGCGAACCGTGTGCAGACGTCTGAATGGTAATGGCGTAGATGTCCTGTACGGGGCGCACCGCCTGCCCGAAGTAGCGAGGGTTGTTGCCTTGCACAAATTCCTTCGAGGTGAGTTGCATATAGCAGGCATTGCTCGGCGTTTGGGAGAGCGAACTCGACCAGTAGTAGCCCTCGCCGGCCTGATAGACGGCATCGCCGTCGCTTAAACCAGTGGTGGGAAGGAATATGGCGTTTCCGTTGGAGGCGGTTACGGTATAGCCTTTGATATTGGTGCTGTTGTAGTTGTCTGTCCATTCCCACGTGCATTTGGTGCGCAATTCCTCCCACTCCGCTTGGGTAGGGGTGCGCCACGCGTTGCCCCAGTTTTGGGTGGCGGCATCGTCTGCGGCTTCGAGGGTGGTGAGGTTATCCACCTTGCCAAAATCGCTGTTGGTGCAATATTTGGTCATGGCATTATAGGAGGAGCCGAAGCGGTATGTCGCCCACGAGTAGGTGGCCCCCGACTCGATAGCGCCCCAGGCATAGCGGTCGCCCGCATTGGCGGTGGAGGTCGCTCCTACATTGCAGGTTGCCCACCGCACACTCAGTCCCATATCGACCGAAGTATATGTGGCCGCCGCTGCCGACAGTGCAACAAGCATTGCGAGGAGAAAAATAGTAGATCTTTTCATAGCAAAATAGGATTAAACAATGTGGTGAAAAATCAGATTGGGAGAGAACGCTACTCTCCTGCGTAATAGGTCAGTTGTTTTTTCGCCGCTACCGATAGGCGGTAGTAACGTAAAATTTCAGAGATGTCCTGCCCCAAAAAACGTTAAGTTTTGCTTATAACGTCTAAATATGTCTGCCTCGCTCTATCCGATGCGTTTTTACGCCACAATCCCACAATTTTCTTCATTTCGAAACAAAGATAGCGTATATATTTTGAATGTGCAACTTTTTTGCCAGATTTTTCAAGGTAGGGACGCGGCGTAGCGCATTCGCCGGCGGCGTTGTTGTTTCAGAATTAGTGATTTGTGGATTTGGTGAGTTGGATAATTATTCATTCTTAATTATTTATCATTGGTTATAATCGCTTGATTATCAATTAATTGCCCCCCCCCCATTGCTGGGAGGAGGGCAAGTTCGCCTTGAGTTTTGTATGTATTCCGCAGGCAAAGATAGCGCATATTTTTTGAATACGCAACTTTTTAGTGGAATTTTTATAGTTTTTGTTATTGCTGTCTGGTAAAAGTGGAACTCTACAGAAAGAGGTCTAAAGATATCCGTAAATAAGCAAAGCGTTTGTATTGAAACGCAAGCGAATTTCTTGGAATGTTAGGCTATAGGGTGTGGTTAGATACAAAAAACAGCACAGCATTGGCTTCGTTGAAAGCAAGATACGGCACCTTACTGCCACAT
Source organism: Leyella stercorea (assembly GCA_963658575.1). GTDB lineage: Bacteria > Bacteroidota > Bacteroidia > Bacteroidales > Paludibacteraceae > W0P28-013. Next base: position 15,912 of record CAVKQB010000013.1, read on the forward strand.
TATGGCAGTGGGTTGGGAATAATCTACTTTTTTGTGTTTTGGGGGATATTCTTGGGGGAATAGTATAATTTCTTCGGAGAATAGTATATTCGGGGTTGTATTCTCTTTTATGGTCTGCTGTTAGTCCACCAAACTATTTTTGTCCATAAGAAAATCGAATATACCCATGCGGCAAATGCCCTCGTCATTATAGAACTTGCCTCGATAGTCACCGGAGATAATGATTTTACGGAAATTATCGTTGATAGAGGTTAGCGGACGCTGTTCTTGTGCCACTTTCTCCCCGTCGGGCAGCATATAGGCTGATTGGATATACATACGCTGCGAACCCCGATTGAGTACATAATCCACCTCCAAATTCTTGCGCTCTCGTTTGCCTTCTTCGGATTTCGTCCATGTCTCTACCATACCGACATCGACAGAGTAGCCCCGCGAACAGAGTTCATTATAGAGTACATTCTCCATGATATGTGTATATCCCACTTGTCGGAAGCCGAGAATGGCATTTCGTATACCTGCGTCCTCGAAATAGAACTTACTTTCTGCGCCTATATATTTCCGTCCTTTCACATCAAAACGCAGTGCTTCGCTCACAATAAATGCGTCTTTCAGGCACTCTATATATTTGCTCACCGTATGGGCAGACATCTTAATGTCCGTTGTTGATTGAAAAGTATTGGCTATCTTATGCACACTCACCGAACTCCCTATCTGCGATGCCAACACGCGAAGAATCTGCTCTAACCCGTCTTCGTTTTGGAGGTGATTGCGTTCGATAATGTCTTTGAGGTAAATGGTTTGATATATCTCTCGCAGATAGGTCATCTTGTCTTCTATGGTAGGCATATTGACTATGCCGGGCAGTCCGCCATAGGTGTAATAATCCTGCAAAGCGTCGTGTTTATCTCCGCCTACGCCTGCATAATACTCTGCAAAACTAAGTGGGCGTATACGGATTTCCCATCCCCGTCCTCGAAATTCCGTCACTACATCTTTGCTCAAAAACTTGGAGTTGCTGCCCGAGACATAGGTTTCTACATTCGCTTTGTGGCTAAGGCTTAACAAGACACTGACAAATTCGTTCACTAACTGCACTTCGTCCAGAATGACATAAGTCTTTTTGCCATCGCGGATAATGTGTTGATTGATATACGCCAAGAGGTTATCAGGATTTAGCAGTTGCTGATTCTCTCGGTCGTCAAATACCAAGCCGATGATATGGTCTTCTGCCACCCCTTGGCTCAAGAGATAGTTGTAGAATAAGTTGAACAGCAGGAACGATTTGCCGCAACGGCGAATACCCGTCACGATTTTAATCATTCCGTTTCCGTCAGCAGATACCAATTTCTGCAAATAACCGTCTCGTGCGATAATCATAGTTTATTGCATTTTTCTGTGATAAATCACAGATTTATGCTGCAAAGGTACAATTATATCCCGATATAGCCAAGCAAAATAGGTAGGAACGGATAGATTTATTGCAAAAATCTGTGATTTGTCACGGATTTTTGCAATAAATACCTCTTGTGATTATGCGATTCGTGTATTTTATAGTGGCTTTCACAAAGAATGGTATTTCTTATGCTTGGGTGTTTATGAGGGTTATAGTATCTCTTGGGCGATGGATTACTGTCCAGTAAACTCCATTGTGTTTTTAATTGACAATGAAAAATCTGTCAATTGCGGCTTTGCTGCATCACTCCTCGCTAATTTGTTAGTGTACCAAAACCTTGAGAATCACCGATTTGTCGTTGTTTTGCAGGCGCACAAGTAGCAATTGGCCTCGCGCGCCCCAATCGGCAGCGCAGAACGACTGGCGGTCGGTAGCGAGTGTCGCTGTGTGGAGCAGTTGCCCACCGATAGCGTAGATGTAGGCGGTTCGACCAGTGGCGTTGCAGATTTCGAATCGGCCGTCGCGTGTGGCCGGCAGCACAAACGCATGGTCGCTTTCGGGCGCATGGAGCGCAACATCTTCGTGGTATGTGCCAAGGCTTAGTCCGACGACCACCGCATCGTGGTCGGAATAGCGATACATGATGGTGTCCATGTCGGTCGGATATTCGAATATGGCTGGCTCGTCGGCGTTCAGATGCACGACGGTGGCTCCCGTTACTTGCGCGCTCATCGACGGATTGGCCAACGCATGGTCGAGCAGTCCGCAGCAACCGCCGAAAACGTACGAGTATTGGTTTGTGCCGTATTTTTTCAGCAGATTTTTGTAGCCAGCATTCACGAAACACTGCACGGGATCTTCCATCGAGTGGGCGTTGAGGTCGCCCATCACCAGCACATCGCTGTCGATGGTTTGCGCGGCGCATTTGGCTACCACCGATTCGGCTTCGGCCACGCGCGTGCCGTTGTATTTGCCTTGACCGTCGTTTTGGTCTTGGTCGCTATCGTTGGTTGGCGTGCCTTTTTTGGCCTTTAAGTGGTTGAGCGACAGCACAAACGATTCGCCATTTGCCTTCAGCGTGAAACCTTGCATCGCTTTGCGGTAGTACGTCTTCAGATTGTTGAATTGAAACGTGCCTTTCAGCGCAATTTTATCTTTGCGATAGATGACCGCCGTTTTGGTGTATGTTTCGTACACGGTGGTGCCGTCGTCGATGTAGTCGTAGATGTCGCTGCCAGCGGCCTCGTTCAGCGCGTCGCACAGATAGGCGACGGCGTTTTGCCCTTGCTGAACTTCGAGCAAACCATAGATGTCGGCATCGATGGCACGGAGCCCTTTCACTATTTTGGTGTGTTGGCGGTTGGCGGCAGCTTCGTCGTCGGCACCGTAGCCTGTGCCGTAGTTGCTGCGCAGGTAGTATTCGAGGTTGGTGGCGCACACTTTCACGTTGTAGTCGCCGATGTCGGCGTGCGTGGTTGGACGTTCGTTGCCGTACCAATCGGGCGTTTCGGTTAGTTGCAGTTTGTGGTAATTGCCGCTCGAAGCGACGAGCGTTCCCGTCAGATTATCGACCTGATAGCCCGTGCGCAGCGTGCCAGCGGCATCGGCAAAAGGCCGGCTCTGCTGTGTGGCCGATACCACGGTGAGGTAGTTTTGGCTGTTCGATTGCACCACGGCTTGGTAGTCGCTGCTCCCAGGCAGGGCAACTTCGGTGGGGGACATCAGCCGCTGCGACGACAAGGCGATGTTGCCGTTGTTCCAATAGTAGTTGTTTGTAACGACGAGCGCTTGGTCGAATTCCACCACCATGCCGACATATTTGCTGCCGTTGCCGTTGGCAAAATCGTCGGGGAAGACAAGTTTCGTTGCGCTCACACGCTGTTGTTCGGCCGTTTTGGCAAGCGATGCGATGTTGGTCAGCGTGTCGGACGTGCAGTAGCCCGTCAGTGTCAGTGCGTCGCCAAGCCGTATGTTGGCGGTGTCGGTCGCTACGAAAATGGCGTCGCGCGTATCAGCGTTGCCGTCGCCCGTCTTGTCCTGAACAAAAAATCCGTCGCCCGCTATGGCCGTAACCACACCCGACAGCCGCACTTGCAGCGGTTCGTTTGCGCTCGGTTTCGTCGTTTGATGCCGATTGCAAGGCAATTCGTAGATTCTAAGGTCGGTTTGCGCCGCGAGTTGTAGCGTTGTCAGCATCAATCCGAAAAATAGCAGTTGGCGTTTCATTTTTTGCGGTTTTTAAGTTACAAAAGTAACCCTATTTTGTCTATTTTGCAAGCAATAGTCGCTATGAAACGCAAAAAATCGCTAACTTTGCACGCAAAACCATGACACAACCGAAGGTAAATATCAAAAATCGCCGCGCCACGTTCGACTACGAACTGCTCGACCATTACACGGCTGGCATTGTGCTGTGCGGCACCGAAATCAAATCGATTCGCGAGGGGAAAGCCGCGCTTACCGACACCTTTTGCACATTTTCCGACGGCGAATTGTGGGTGCGCAACATGCACATCAGCGAATACCGTTTGGGCACCTGCTACAACCACGATGCCACGCGCGAACGCAAGTTGTTGCTCACCCGACGCGAACTGCGTAAGTTGCAGCGCGCCGTGAAAGAGAGCGGCCTCACCATTGTGCCGACATCGCTCTTCATCAACGACAAAGGTTTTGCCAAACTCGACATCGCTTTGGCGTGCGGCAAAAAGAGTTACGACAAGCGCGACTCGTTGCGCGAGAAAGACGATAGACGCGAGATGGAGCGTGCCCGCAAACGTTAGTCCAAATTTTTTTCAAAAAAATTTTGCCGTGTCGGCGAAAAGCGTTACCTTTGTCGCCGTAATTAAAAGCCAATTTGGCTCAGTTGGTAGAGCAACGCATTCGTAATGCGTAGGTCCCCGGTTCGAGTCCGGGAATTGGCTCAACAAAATTGCACCCGTTTCCGAATCTCGGAGGCGGGTGTGATTGTTGTGTCAAAGGGGTGCTTTTAATTACTTGTCATCTACCGATAAATGGCCTGCAAATGGCAACTAAATCGACACCGGCAAGCGAACCGCTCGCCCTGACTTATTGTTACCATAACTTTTCTGTTTTATGCAAAAATACGAAAAAAAGTGCCGTTTTCACACACCTGACAATAACTTTTTCCGAAAGAAAATGTGCGTGCCACGCACACACTTATTTGCACCGTCGGTTTATTTTTCATACCTTTGCGGCAAACCTAAAAATTACTGCTATGAAACGAACCGCTCTCTTGGTGCTTGCCGCGCTGGCGGCTGCCTGCGTTGGCTGCAAAAAGGACTCCGACACCCCCAAAGACCCGCTGCTCTCGTATGCCGAACGCGCCAATTTCTCGGTGGTGGGGAAAATATATGTAAGTTATTCTACCGAAGATAGCCAACCCGAACCATTCTATAAAGCCCGCCATTTCGTTTCCGAGATACAAATGGATTGCTACGACACCGACCGTGCCGACGGACAACGCGGCAAGTACGATGGCGGTTGGGACGAGAGTTACTACCTGCGCTATCCGTATATCATCAAAGGTTCGCAAACCGACACACTTTTCACCTTTGTAAAGGATAGCACCGAAATGCGGAGTTGTCTTACAGGCAGTTTATTTACCCTTGTAAAATAGATTATTCTGCTTTTATTTTAATCGTTCCGTCGCTCTGGTAGAGTTGTCCTTTGGCAGTTGCCGCGGCGGGCAGTCCCATCATTTTGATGGTCTGTCCGGAGGCTTCGTTATACACGCCGAAATAGGAGTCTTTGTCCCACACGCTCACCAAGCCGTTCTTGGCGATGATGGTGCGCGGCTCGTAGGCATACTTGGTAACGATGGTGCTTCGATATGGTTCTTGGCCTTTCGGGTTTGCGCACACAAAAAGCGGCTATGCCCGTATGGGAACAGCCGCTTGCGGGGTAGAATATCTTGATTTATTGCTCGGAAATCAAGCAGGAGTGGTTGAACTCAGATAGTGCCAACAGGAACTCTTTTGTATCAAGGAAATAACTGGGGTAGGCTTCTCGGAGTTCCTGCATTTTGGCAAGCGAAACCAACAACACTGCCTCGTCAGAATCAATCGTTTGCTCCAATTGGGCAAATATATTTGTCGCCTTATCCTCTTCTTCGGGAAGGTAGGTTCTGAACGAAACCATTCTCTCCTTAAAGTTGATGCTCAACACGCAATATCCGTCTGTCGTGTCCAATTCGTCCGCATTCACAGTTACACGCAATGCACTTAACTGGTCGAGTAATCTGTGCCTTTTTGTATATTCAAGATATTCACGGCAATACATCTCGTGCGTGTAATCCCTAAATTGTTCTGCAACTGCCATTCCCTCGCGTTGGGCAAAGATAGCACTCACCAACTTAAAAAAATCCCTCCAAATACTTCCGTCTTCAATGTTGGCTTTCAGCGATGTGCGAGATATAAGACTTGCCGTCTCAACAGCCATCGCCCAACTGTGTTCCAAGCGGGTTCGTATTTGCAACTCTATCTTCAATCCGTCCAAATCAGCATCTTCGCTATGGTATTGATAAATGTAGTGAATACTGCGATAACCGCTTGTTTTTGGAGTGGCGATATAGTCCGTTGTTCTTACATGCGTGAAATGAACAGGAATAAATTGTTGAAGAATGCTCTTGCAACGTTTCACATCGTCTATTGTATCGAACACAAAGCGTGCTCCTCCAATGTCTTGCAGTCCACCCAACCCCATCGTCGGATTGTTGCGTAGTTTGTCGATGATGGAGGTCATGCGTTTGACACGCTGCGAATAGAAAGCGAAAGGTATAGCATTAGCATTGAGGTGCTGTGTCAACTCTTCCACAAATTCACGCAACACTGGTATGTGAGTCATACGCCAGTCGCTGACTTTTTCGATGACCTCGCCACGAGTAAATGGGTCGAGCAACGCCCGCCCCGCTTTGTCTAATGCTTTTCTACTATATTTCATAATTACGCCACAAAGGTATATAAAAAACATCAAAAAGTCAATAACTTCTACTCCCAATGCTTATTAAACCTTTTGTCACACGTTTTTGCTACGGTTTGCTATGCTGCGCGATAATCTCTTTCCAGAACGATTCGTATTCGTATTTCCGCCAAGCGTGGCAGCCCATCGGCAATTGTCCGGTGCGGTGGTATAGTTCCTGCGGAAAGCGGTCGAACGCAAAATACATCGCCTCTTCGGGTGCCGGGCGGCGCAAGGCGTACTCGCTCAGGTCGAGCAGACTGCCCCAAAAGTCGTCCTCGTTGCCACGCCAACTTGCCAGCAGGTCGGCAGGTTTTGCGCCTTGCAGCCAGTAGCGCACGGCTTTCGCAGCGAGCCACCAGTAGTTGCGCTTCCATGTCAGCGGCGAACGCAGCACGTGCCACAGGTTGAACACCCGTTTCTCGCCGTCGAAAAAGCGCAGAACGGCATCGATGCTCCGCAGGCTGAATCCGCCGTTGCCGACTCGCAGAGGCATTTTGGGGCTATACACTTTTTGTCGTGCCAATCCCACGTTGGGCGCGCCGATGTATTCGTATCCCTTGGCTGCCCATTCTTTCAATTCATCTCTGAAAATAAAGGCATCTGCTTGGTAAACGAGCATGTGCGAATACCCCCCCCCGTAAAGAAAGGTATGGTATTCGCGCGACAAACAGAGGCGGTTGTAGCCTTGCAGATTGCTGAAATAGGCAGCGTCGAATCGTTTTTCGAGCAGGGTTTTGCCGCGTTCGGCCCACAGCGCATGGAATGCCGTCGTGTCGAGCCCTTCGGGGGCAACCAAATAGGTGTCGTAGTGCCCAAGCACTTTGCAGCATTGCCGCAGCGACACCGCTTCGGAGTCGGTTGGTGTGCGATAGACGGGTATGACTACGGCAATGCGCATCGGCTTCTGCGGGGTTTTGCTACTCTTCGGTGGCGGCTTCCAGTTTCTTCATCATGGCAAACATGAATATGGCCGCCACGAGGCAAACGCCTACAAACACGCTCCACACAGCCCACAACGGCAGGTCGCCCCACAAGTTGCTGCCCACGCTTACAAGGTAGTTGCCGATGGCGGTAGCCACAAACCAGCCGCCCATCATCATGCCTTTGTATTTTGGAGGTGCCACTTTCGATACGAACGAGATGCCCATCGGGCTGAGCAGCAATTCGCCGAATGTCAGTATCAAATATGTGAAAATCAGCACGTTGGCATCGGCGTAGGTAACCGAGCCGCCGCTTACGCGCGCCAATTCTTGCGCGTTGGGCGTGAGCAGCCCCACGGAGCAGACGGCCATCAAGATGTAGGCGCAGGCGGCCACTACCATGCCGTAGGCTATCTTGCGCGGTGCCGAAGGCTCTTTGCCCTTCTTGGCCAATGCGCCGAAAATGGCCATGCTCACGGGCGTGAGCGCAACCACATAAAATGGGTTGAACTGTTGGAATATCGGTGCCGAAATGTCGATGCTCTCCGGACGGGTGAAAAACTTATACGCCAGCACGCCCACAGCCGCAGCCACCGCTCCGCCTGCAATGCAGCGGCCTTTGTTGGTGTCGCTCTGGAACAGCCCAAACAGGCCATAAACCGCCACAACCACCATCAGCAGATTGACGATGTCGAACGCCATCGTTTGCACGCCCGTGCTTACTGGATTCACAAATTCGTCGGCGAAATAGGTCAGTGTCAGGCCGTTTTGGTGGAATGCCATCCAAAAGAATAGCACCACGGCAAACACAAGGCAGAGTGCCACGATACGTTTTTTGGTCTGTTCGGGAGTCAACTCTTTTGCCGTCTTGCTGCCGCTTGCTGCCGCCTGCTTTTCCGAGTTTTCTACATGTTTGAACCAGGGGCGGCAGGCATAATAAATCAGAATGCTCAATACCAAACTTGCGCACGCCACCATGAATGCAAAATGATAACTGTCGTTCACGCTTGTGCCCAAATGCTCTTGCGCCCATGCCATGATTTTGACTGCCGCCGTAGGAGCAAACATAGCACCGATGTTGATGGCCATGTAGAAGAGCGAAAAGGCCGAATCGCGTTTGTCGGCGTAGCGCGGGTCGTCGTACAAGTTGCCCACCATCACCTGCAGATTGCCTTTGAACAGGCCAGTGCCGAAACTGATCAACGCCAACGCCGCAATCATCGTTCCCATGGCCAAACCGCCGCCGCCCAACGGAATCGAAAGCAGCATGTAGCCCACAAACATCACAATGATGCCGATGGTTACCATACGGCCATAGCCAAACTTATCGGCCAAAATGCCGCCTACCAAAGGCAAAAAATAGACGAATGCGAGAAACGTGGAGTAGATTTGACCCGCAGCGTCGGCTGCCAAACCAAAATTGGCACGCAAAAAGAGCGCAAACACAGCCAACATCGTGTAGTAGCCGAAACGCTCGCCCGTGTTGGCCAGCGCAAGGGCAAAAAGTCCTTTAGGTTGATTCTTGAACATAATTTTCTGATTTTTTATTGGTTTTTATTTCGTTTTTCGGAAAGTGAAATACTTTTGCGAAAAATAACTGAACGCAGTGGTTATCAGCGTGGTAAGCATATTCGACGGCGTGGGGTAGATGCCGCACACCTCGACAAACAGTTTCAGGCAGCCGTAGTGAATCAAAATGCAGGCACCAACGACCAGCAGATAGCGGAACAGTTGCGTGCGGCGCATCAGTTGCGAACCCGCAAAACTGATGTGGCGGCTCAGCCAAAAACCCGTCAGAAAGGTGATGGGAAACTTGAACACAAACGCGGCAATGTGCGGCGTGAACGCCACAAAACCAAAATCGACCACCTGCGCACGAAAGGCGTAGTGGTAAAGCACAAAGTAGAGCACCCAATCGAACACCATGTTCAGCCCACCGGCAAACCCGTAACGGAAAAAATCGCGCGGCACAACTTTGGCAAACGGCTTGTAGAAAAAGTCGATGATGCGGAGCAGGGCGGCTTGCGCTATTTTCTCGATTTTCGTCATCTTGGCGTCGCCGAACGGTTTGGCGCAGAAAAATTTGGGCGGTTCAAAATATTTTTCTACTTTTGCGCTGCAAAGTTACACTTTTTTAATTGATAATTGACAATTTTACAAATTGACGGATTGACAGATTTTTCAAATCCCCAAATAACCAAATCTCCAAATCTCCAAATCCACAGAAACAATTAGAAACAGCGCGAAGCGTCCCTACTTTCAAACTTTACAAACTCTCAACTTTCGAACTTTAATGGACGACCCCCTTTTATATGGTATTGGTGAAAGCAAAAAAACGCTTGGGGCAACACTTCCTGAAGGATTTGTCCATTGCCCAGCACATAGCCGACAGCCTGCTGACTGACTGCCGCCTGCCCGTGCTCGAAATCGGCCCAGGAATGGGCGTTTTGAGCCAGTTTGTGCTTGAATATCCCAACCGCTTCACCGCCATAGAAATAGACCACGAGTCGGTCGAATATCTCCACCAAAACCTGCCCACGCTCGACGTAGTCGAAGGCGATTTCCTGAAAATGGACTTGGACACCCTGTTCGAGGGCGGCCGTTTTGCCGTTATCGGCAATTTTCCCTACAACATATCGAGCCAGATATTTTTTCGCGTACTCGAACAGCGCGACCGCATTCCGTGTGTCGTGGGCATGGTGCAAAAAGAGGTGGCCGAACGCATCGCTGCGCCACACGGCAACAAAACCTACGGCATCACCAGCGTGCTGTTGCAGGCTTTCTACCACATCGAATATCTCTTCACCGTGTCGGAACAGGTTTTCGACCCTCCACCCAAGGTGAAATCGGCCGTCGTGCGCCTCACACGCAACGCCACCGAGCGGCTTGCCTGCGACGAAACGCTGTTTGTGCGCATAGTGAAAACGGCCTTCAACCAACGACGAAAAACGCTCCGCAATTCGCTGAAGCCACTGCTGCAAGGCGCAGCGAGCGCGGAGCCAATATTCGACAAGCGTCCCGAACAATTGAGTGTTGCCGACTTCGTGGCGCTCACCAGCCTGATGGCAACAAAAATGAACGTTTAACCTTCGACACGGATTTCGCCGACGAAATGCGTATCGAAAAAAACGAAAAAACATGTCAGAAATCCGTTTGTTCTACCGCGAAAACAATCGCCTGAAAATATCGAAGGACATCGCCTCGCTCAAGCAGATGCCCTTGAGCAATATCTTGTGGATCGACCTGAACGACGTACCCGAAGATGCCGAGAGCGAACTCGAACAGTTCCTGAAAATCTACATTCAGGAAGAGGAAGAGATGGAGGAAATCGAGATAAGCTCGCGCTACATCGAAACCGAAGACACGCTTGTGGCCAACTCCAAATTCCTGCTCGACAACTACGACGAAGAGCCCGTGTCGTTCATCGTCAAAAACAACATACTCGTGTCGGTGCGTAGCCAAGAGTTGCGCTCGTTCAACGAGACGGTGAAAAAAATGTTTGCCAACCCGCGCAACTATCCCAACGGCTACTACATACTCGTGGCACTGCTCGAAACTCGTGTGGAATACGATGCCGACATGATAGAGGACATGACGCGCGAAATCACACGGCTCAGTAATCAACTGAAAAACGACGACGTGAGCGACGACATACTGATAGCCATCAAAGAGTTGCAGGAAAAAACCATGTTGATACGCGAAAACATCGTCGACAAACAACGCGTCTGCTCCAACATGCTCAAAAGCGAGATGTTCCCCACCGAAGCCAAAAACAAACTGACCATCATCATCAAGGACATCAATTCGCTGTTCGAACACACGCGCTTCTCGTTCGACCGTCTCGAATATCTGCAAGACACGTTCCTCGGCTTGGTCAACATACAACAGAACAAAATCATCAAAATTTTCACCATCGTGAGCGTCATCTTTCTGCCGCCGACGTTGGTGGCGAGCATGTACGGCATGAACTTCGACTTTATGCCCGAACTGCATTGGCGCTTCGGCTACCTGTGGGCTATCGGGCTGATGGTGATGTTCGTACTGTTCATCTTGTGGTACTTCAGACACAAAAAATGGCTCTGATGCGCCGCCGCGGCCGCTGTTGCCCATTCGCCAAAAAATGCCTACTTTTGCAGGTTAAACACGTGTCTGCTGTAAAAGAGTAATGCGACTATGAAAAAATTCAACGAATACAACCATTTCGATCTGTCCGAAATCAATAAAGAGATGCTCGCACAGTGGGAAGAGCAGGGGCTTTTTCGCCGCAGCATCGACGAACGCGAGGGCTGTCCCACGTTCATCTTCTACGAAGGTCCGCCATCGGCCAACGGCATGCCAGGCATTCACCATGTGATGGCGCGCACCATCAAAGACACCTTCTGCCGCTACAAAACCATGCGCGGATTCCAAGTGCACCGCAAGGCTGGCTGGGACACGCACGGACTGCCCGTAGAACTCGGCGTAGAAAAAATGCTCGGCATCACCAAAGAGGACATCGGCAAACGCATCAGTGTGGACGAATACAACGCCGCCTGCCGCCGCGAAGTGATGAAATACACCAAAGAGTGGACGGCTCTCACCAAGAAAATGGGCTATTGGGTCGACCTCGAAAACCCGTACATCACCTACGACAACAAATACATCGAAACGCTGTGGTGGCTGCTCAAACAACTGTATGCCAAGGGTTTGCTCTACAAAGGCTACACCATTCAGCCCTATTCGCCAGCCGCTGGCACAGGCCTCTCGAGCCACGAGCTGAACCAACCCGGCTGCTACCGCGATGTGAAGGACACCACCTGCACGGCGCAGTTCAAAATAAAAAATGGCACGCTGAAAATCGATAGCGATTTGCCGCTCTATGCGCTGGCTTGGACTACCACACCTTGGACGTTGCCGTCGAACACGGCGTTGTGCGTCGGGCCAAACATCGACTATGTGGTGGTGGCGGGCGAAAATCCCTACTCGCACCACGCTGCCGCCTATCTGCTGGCCGAAGCACGCTTGGCGGCCTACGCCAAAGAGTTGGGCGAACAACCCGAAGTGCTGTGGCGCGGCAAAGGCACCGATTTGGTCGGCACGGAGTACGAACAACTCATTCCGTGGGCGAACCCCGGCGAAGGCGCATTCCGCGTGATAGCGGGCGACTACGTTACCACCGACGACGGCACGGGCATCGTGCATATCGCACCCACATTCGGTGCCGACGATGCCTTTGTGGCCAAAAAAGCCGGCGTGCCAGGCATGACTTTCCTGACCAAAAACGGCGAAACACGCCCGATGGTCGATATGACGGGTAAATTTTTCCTCGTCGAAGATTTGGGCGCCGAGTTCGTCAAACAGCATATCAATGTTGCTCTGTACCAACCGTACGCAGGTCGATTTGTGAAAAACGCCTACGACCCCAACCTCGCCGACACCGACGAAACGCTCGACATCGCGCTCTGCCTGATGCTGAAACAGCAGGGGTTGGCCTTCCGCATCGAAAAGCATGTACACAACTACCCGCATTGCTGGCGCACCGACAAACCCGTCATCTACTATCCGCTCGATAGTTGGTTCATCAAGACCACAGCAGCGAAAGACGAGATGATTGCGCTGAACGCCACCATCAATTGGAAACCCGAATCGACCGGTTCGGGGCGTTTCGGCAAGTGGCTCGAAAACTTGAACGACTGGAACCTGTCGCGCTCGCGCTATTGGGGCACGCCGCTGCCCATTTGGCGCACCGACGACGGTCGCGAAGAGATATGTATTGGCTCGCTAGAAGAACTATTCGCCGAGATAGATAAGTCGATTGCGGCGGGATTCATGTCTGCCAATCCGTGGCCGAATTTCCGCGTAGGCGACTACAGCAAAGCCAATTACGACCCGAAAAATATCGACCTGCACCGCCCCTACATCGACGGCGTGGTGCTGGTGTCGCCATCGGGCAAGCCCATGCACCGCGAACCCGACCTGATAGACGTGTGGTTCGACAGCGGCTCGATGCCCTACGCACAAATCCACTATCCGTTCGAGAAGAATCAGACCCCCAACCCCCAAGTGGGCGGTGGCTTTGAAATGAATGAAAACGCCAAAAACTCTCCCCTTGGGGAGTTGGAGGGGTCTTTCCCTGCCGATTTCATCTCCGAAGGCGTAGACCAAACGCGCGGCTGGTTCTTCACGCTCCACGCCATCGCCACGATGGTGTTCCATTCTGTGGCGTTCAAAAACGTGATTTCCAACGGATTGGTGCTCGACAAAAACGGCAACAAAATGTCGAAACGGCTCGGCAACGCCGTCGACCCCTTCTCGACAATCGACAAATACGGCTCCGACCCCGTGCGCTGGTACATGATGACCAATTCGTCGCCGTGGGACAACCTCAAATTCGATGCGGAAGGCGTGGAAGAGGTGCGCCGCAAGTTCTTTGGCACGCTCTACAACACCTACTCGTTCTTTGCGCTCTATGCCAATGTCGATGGATTCACGGGCGACGAGAAGGCGGTGCCGCTGGCCGAACGCCCCGAAATCGACCGCTGGATTCTGTCGCTGCTCAACACGCTGACCGACGAGGTAACGACACACTACGAAAACTACGAACCGACGCGCGCCGGCCGCGCCATCAGCGATTTCGTGCAGGAAAACCTGTCGAACTGGTACGTGCGGCTCAATCGCAAACGCTTCTGGGGCGGCACGATGGATGCCGACAAATTGGCAGCCTACCAAACTCTGTACGAATGCTTGGTTACCGTCAGCGGCCTGATGGCACCGATTGCGCCGTTCTATGCCGACCGCCTCTACCGCGACCTGACGGGTGCCGAGAGCGTGCATCTGGCCATGTTCCCTGCCGCCCACACCGACCGCGAGGACAAACACCTCGAAGCGTGCATGCGCTTGGCACAACAAGCCACATCGATGATTCTCGCACTGCGCAAAAAAGCCAACAAAAAAGTGCGCCAGCCGCTGCAAAAAGCCGTGGTGCCCGTGGCCGATGCCGTGGCCAAAGAGGAACTGCTCTATGTGGCCGATTTGGTCAAAACCGAAGTCAATGTCAAAGAGTTGCAGGTGGTGCTGGCCGACGAGTCGGACATACACCTTGTGAAACGCGCGAAACCCAACTTCAAAACGCTGGGCAAACGCTACGGCAAACAGATGAAAGAGATTGCAGCCGCCATCGGCGCATGGCCGCAAGAGACCATCGCCGCCCTCGAACGCGAAGGCCGCCTGACGTTGCCTCTGCCCAGCGGCGATGTGCTTGTGGAACTCGCCGACGTGGAAATTGCTACCGAAGATATGCCCGGCTGGCTCGTGGCCAACGAAGGCGCGCTCACCATCGCGCTCGACATCGATGTGTCGGACGAACTGCGGCAGGAAGGGCTCGCGCGCGAACTCGTGAACCGCATCCAAAACCTGCGCAAAGCCAACGGCTACGAAATCACCGACAAAATCACGGTGCAAATCGAACATCAGCCCGATATCGACGACGCTGTGGCGCATTTTGGCGACTACATCGCCTCGCAAGTGCTGGCTACATCGCTCACGCTGGCCGACAAACTCGACCATCCGACCGAACTCGATTTCGAAGATTTCGTGGTGAAAATTGATGTGAAAAAAGTGTAAAACGCTATGAAAAAACTGCTTTATTCTCTCTTCGTGGCGGCGATTTTGACCAGTTGCGCTAATTCGCGCGCTATCGATAGCAGCCGCCTCGAAGGCCGTTACAACGTCGATTTTCAGTCGATTTTGAACGACGAACTCGACGATATCGACGACTCCGAAGTTGCTACGTGGGCGCGTGGAGCCCTCACGATGCTGGCCAACTCGTTGGAAATCAACATCAATTTCGACGGCGACGGCAAAGGAGTGCTCGAAGTGAACGGCTGGGGCATCAGTCTCGTCAGTGATTATCTGAAATCCGACCTCAACAAGGTGAACGAGTTCACCTACCGCATCGACAACGATTCGGTGCTGATGACCAAAAACTCGAAACACGATTTTGAACCCGCGGGCGTGTTGCGCAAACTGACCGATAGTTACGACTCTCTGCAACTCGTTACCACCGACGGCTACACCATCAATCTGATAAAAACGGCCGAAAGTGAAAAGTGATTTTGACGATATACGTCCCTACGACGCCGACGAACTGCCCGCTGCACTCGCGCGCCTTTGCGCCGACACAGCTTTTCGGCACACACTGGCAACCCTTGTGCCGCCAACGCAGATAGATGCGCTGCTGGCCAAAGTCGAACAGGAAACGTCGGCTACCGATTTTCAGAAAAAATTTGTAAAACCGCTGCTCGACAAATTGGTTGCCACACGCACCGATGGCCTCACTTGCGACGGCCTCGCGCAGTCGGACGAGCCGACGCTGTACGTCAGCAACCACCGCGACATCGTCATCGACCCGGCGTTTCTCGACTATACGCAGTTTTGCGCAGGCAACGATTCGGTCGAAATCGGTATCGGCGACAATCTGCTCTCGTTGCCTTGGGTGCGCGAGGCGGTACGCATCAACAAATGTTTCGTGGTGCGCCGTGGATTGCCGCGCGGCGAACAGGTGGCGGCACTCAAACAGTTGTCGGCCTACATTCGCTACGCCATCTGCGAAAAACACGCCAGCGTGTGGATAGCGCAACGCGAAGGCCGCGCCAAGGACAGCAACGACCGCACGCAAGAGAGCATTCTCAAAATGTTTGCCTTGAGCGGCGATGGCTCGTTTGTCGATAATCTGAAATCGCTGAATATCAGACCAGTGTGCATCTCGTACGAGTTCGACCCGTGCGACTATCTGAAAGCCAAAGAGTTCCAACAACGCCGCGACGATGCCGCATTTGTCAAATCGGCACAAGACGATATCGACAGTATGCGCACGGGCATTGCTGGCTACAAAGGTCGTGTGCACTACACATACACGCCCAGCATCAACGCCGAACTCGATGCTTTGGCGGCTGCTACACCCAACCGCAAGGAGCAGGTGGCTGCCGTGGCGGCACTTATCGACCGCCGCATACACGCCAACTATGTGATTTACCCGATAAACCGCGTGGCGTACGACCTGTTAACGGGCGAACGTCGCTTTGCCAATGCCTATTCCGAAGCCGAAAAAGCAGCCACAGTCGCCTATTTCGATGGGCAGTTGGCAAAAATCGCTTTGCCGAACAGGGACGAAGCCTTTTTGCGGACAAAATTGCTCGAAATGTATGCCAATCCGCTGAAAAATTGGCTTGCAGCGCATAACCTCTAATCGCTTTTGTGAAAATTTCGGCGCAAAATATCTTCACAGCCTTCAAGTGGCTGATTTTGGTGTCGGCCTACGCCTTTTTGGCCTACAAATTGGTCGTGTTCGACGGTTATGCCGATTTGGCGGCGCATTTTGCGCAGGCTGGTGCCGCACAATATCTGTTTTTGGCGGCGGTTTTTCTGCTCTTGCCGATAAATCTTTCGCTCGAAGCCATCAAGTGGCGCAAACTCCTGTCGGGCTTGCAGCCGGTGTCGTTCCTTTACGCGCTGAAATCGGTTTTGGTGGGGCAGACGGGCGCATTTTTCACGCCCAACCGTTTGGGCGATTTTCCCACGCGTGCACTTTTGTTGCGGAGCGAAAACGCTGTGCCTGCGGTGGCACTTGGCTGTGTGGGCAGCGTGGCGCAAACGGCGGCGATTACGCTTTTTGGCGCGGTGGCTGCGGCGTTTTATGTGGTGTTGGCGCAACCCGATTTTGTGTTGTCGGCATCGCACGTATCGCTGTGGCTGTTTGTGGCGGTGGTGGCGGCGGTGTTGGTTTTGGCGGCCGTTTCGGTGGTCTATTATGCGCGTTTGGCGGCCTATTTGCAGCGGCGCAGCAACCGTTGGGAGCACCTGCTCGGCGATGGCTTGGCGCACCTCACACTGCACGATGTTTGGTTGGTTTTTGCGCTGTCGGCACTGCGTTTCGCGGTTTTTTCTACGCAACTCTATGCCATGCTGCTTTTTATGGACGTTGCCATCGCTCCGTTGGAGGCGTTGGTGGCGATTCCTACCGTATATCTTTTGGTAACTTACACGCCGTCGTTTGCTTTCAGCGAGGCGGTTGTGCGTGGCTCGTACGCCATTTTGGTGCTGTCGGCTTTTTCGGCCAACGAGGCGGGCATGGCGTTTGCAAGCGTCTTGCTCTGGGTGGTCAATTACTGCTTGCCGATGCTGGTCGGGTCATTTCTTTTCAGGCGTAGTAAGGCGTGAGATTGTCCAAACCAAGCCGCAGGCGACGGTCAGACTCGCCACACCTATCCACCATGTTGCGCCCGTCCCGATGGCATCGATATCGAACGGCAAATGGGCACCGAACAGAACGATGGTGAGTGCATTGTTCACAAAATGTGCCACGATGTTTGTCCAAATCGAACCTGTGAGCCAAAACAGATAGCCCAACGCCGCACCGAGCAGCATGCGCGGCACAAATCCGTAGAATTGCAGATGCACCGCGCTGAAAATGGCGGCCGTAAGCCAGATGGCAACGTGCGCATTCATTGTTTGTGCAAGCGTTTTTTGCAGTGCACCGCGAAAAAAGAGTTCCTCTGCTATAGCAGGCGCAAGTGCCATCACCAGCAGATTGACTGCCAAATCGCTACTGCGGTCGGTGCGGAGCAGTTTCTCCGTCAGTGCGTTGGTGGCGGCCTCCATCTGTTGCATCCACTGCTCGATGCCGCCCATGAAATCGGGCAACGTCAGCATATCGTTTAGCCATTTGGTGAAATTGACGGCAGGCAGAGCGCACGGCATCAAGGCGATGACTATCAGCCATATACGCCAATCGCAACGTGGCGAAAAGCACATTTTTCTGTCGTAAATACGCGCAAAGAGTAGGGCAGGGACGGCAAAGGTCAGCACGGTTTGCAGCAAAAGCAACCAGCGTTGCGCACCGACGCTCACGTCGCCGCACCACAGTTGGACGCAAGCGCAAACAAACAGTCCGACCAACGCGAAAAACGCCAGCCAAGCCACTCTGACAAACACAGACGGAAACTTCTGCATCAAAAAACGCAGCGTTTATTCGGGCAAACGGGCAATGACGGTCTCGTTGCCGCGGGTTTTTTCGCCAAGATTGACAAAAACTTCGGAGCCTTCGGGCAGAAACAGGTCGACGCGCGACCCAAACTTGATGAATCCCAAATGTTCGTTCACATGGCAAGCGTGGTTGGGTGCGCAGTAGGTAACGATGCGCCGTGCCAATGCGCCTGCAATTTGCCGCACAAGCACCTGCTGCTTCGATTCGGTCTCGATAAGCACCGACGAACGTTCGTTTTCGCTGCTCGATTTGGGCAGATAGGCCGCCATGTGCCGGCCGCTGTGGTGCTTCACATACGTTACCAAGCCGTCGATTGGCACCCAATTGGCATGCACGCTGAATACCGACATGAAGATAGAAACCTGTATGCGGCGTTCACCGCCAAAACATTCGTACTCTTCGGTAGGCTCTACCACCACCACGCGTCCGTCGGCTGGCGCAATCACCAGATTAGCATCTTCGACAAACACCTCGCGGCTTGGGTTGCGGAAAAAGTACGAGAAAAACGAAAATACCAGCACCGACAGTATCAGGTTGATGACAAACAGCGGCTCGGTGGGCGATTGAAAATACGAAACGATGTTCAACGCTATCAGCAACAGCAGCAGCGTAAGCAGAATGGCGTAGCCCTCTTTGTGTATTTTCAGACGACGAAAGCGAATGCGTTTACCTTTGGTTCTCATGGTCGATTATAAAAACATTAAGTAGATACAGATGATTGGTCCGGCCAGCAACAGACTGTCGAAACGGTCGAGAATGCCGCCGTGCCCCGGAATGATGTTGCCCGAATCTTTTTTGCCAACGGCGCGTTTCAGCAGGCTCTCCATCAGGTCGCCGAGCGTGCCAAACACAACTACCAAGGCTGCGAATACGAGCCATTGCCACAGCGCGAAACCCGCTTCGTGCGCAAATTTGAACAGATGGAGCAGATAGCCCGCGAGCAGGCCAAATGCGGCGCCGCCCACCAAACCTTCCCACGATTTGTGTGGCGAGATGTGCTCTATCATGCGATGCCTGCCCAAGGCGCTGCCCACCAAATAGGCAAAAGTGTCGTTCGTCCAAATGACGATGAAAATGGCCAAAAGCAACTGCGGATGCCAATCGTCGTGCCAGCCGAGAATGCCATAGAGCGAGGCGATGGGCAGGGCTACAAACACTTGCCCAAGCACAAAATAGGCCAAATTGTGTAGCGGACGCTCGCGGCGGCGAAACAGTTCGGACACCATCACGCCGACGACCATCAGCACATACGGCGCAAAAAGCACCAGCGTGTTTTGGGGCGGCGTGCATTCGAGTGCTTCGCAAAATTTGTCGAGAAATGCGTAGCCAAACGCGCCTGCCTGCAACAGAATGTTGGCGGCAATGGCTGCGCCGCTGTTCGCCTCGATGCGGTGGTAGGCGTGTGTGATGTGGTGGAATTCCTTCAGTCCGAGCGACGAGATGATGACGGCCAAGCCCAAGAAAGTCCATTCGCTAAAAAGGATTGCTGCCACCAGCACGGCCACCAAAAGGGTTCCCGAAACGGTGCGTGTCAGAATTTTTTTGAATGCCATTATTTAATTTCAGATTTCAAATTGCGCTTTGCGCAGATTCTATTGTTTCTAAGTTTCTCGCGCTTCGCGCTGTTAATAGTGTGAAAGTTTGAAAGTATAAAAGTGCGAAAGTAGGGGCGCATCACATGCGCCCGTTGCGGATTGCAAATCCGCTTAACCCCGCCCGAAAAACGTTCCGTTTTTCTCGTCCCCTTGCAAAGGGGACAAGTTCGCGTCCAACAACTAAACAATTGACAATTGATTATTTGAAGATTTGATTGGATAATTGGGTAATTTTTCTTGCGACTTGCTACTAATTTAAATGTCTTTTCTCTTTGTTCTATATTCTTTGCTCTCTCACCTCTCACCTCTCACCTCTCACCTCTCACCTCTCACCTCTCACCTATAACCTATAACCTTTTATCTTGCGGCTTCGCCGCATCACTCCTCATTCCTCATTACTCATTGCTAACTACTAATTTCTCACTGCTAACTTGCTTGTCTTGTTCGAGCAGCAGTTCGTCGGAGCGGCTTTTCCAAGGGCGTTTGCCGAGCACTTTTTCTACGTCTTCGGTGAAAAGCACTTCGCGTTCGAGCAGGATTTGCGCCAATTGGTTGTGTCCATCTTGGTGGTCGGCAAGCAGTTTTTTGGCGCGTTCGTACTGTTCGGCGATGATTTTCTTGGCTTCGGCATCGATGGCTTCGGCGGTTTTTTCGCTGTATGGTTTAGTGAATCCGTAGTCGGCTTGTCCGGTCGAGTCGTAGTAACTTACGTTGGGCAGTTTGTCGCTCATGCCGAAATAGGCCACCATGGCGTAGGCTTTTTTTGTGGCGCGTTCGAGGTCGTTGATGGCACCCGTGTCGATGGTTTTGAGGAAGAGTTCTTCGGCTGCGCGCCCGCCGAGTAGCGAGCAGATGTCGTCCAAAATGTGTTCGGACGAGGTGAGTTGCCGCTCTTCGGGCAGGTACCACGCTGCGCCCAACGCTTCGCCGCGCGGCACGATGGTAACTTTCACCAGCGGATTGCCGTAGCGCAGCAGCCAACTGATGGTGGCGTGTCCGGCTTCGTGGTAGGCGATGTTGCGTTTCTCTTCGAGTGTCAGAATTTTGCTCTTCTTCTCGAGTCCGCCCACGATGCGGTCGACGGCATCGAGGAAATCCTGCTTGCCGACGGTTTTCTTGTCGTTGCGCGCGGCTATCAGTGCGGCTTCGTTGCACACGTTGGCGATGTCGGCGCCCGAAAATCCAGGTGTCTGCTTGGCCAAGAAGTCGATGTCGATGGTGTTGTCCATTTTCAGCGGGCGCAGATGCACTTCGAATATGGCTTTGCGTTCGTTCACGTCGGGCAGTTCCACGTGTATTTGCCGGTCGAAACGTCCGGCGCGCAGCAGGGCTTTGTCGAGTATGTCGGCGCGGTTGGTGGCGGCCAGCACGATGACACCGCTGTTGGTGCCGAAGCCGTCCATCTCGGTGAGCAGTTGGTTGAGCGTGCTTTCGCGTTCGTCGTTGCCGCCCAAGCGTGCGTTGTTGGCGCGCGCGCGTCCCACGGCATCTATCTCGTCGATGAATACGATGCAGGGGGCTTTCTCTTTGGCTTGGCGGAAGAGGTCGCGCACGCGGCTCGCGCCTACGCCCACGAACATTTCCACGAAATCGCTGCCCGACATGGTGAAAAATGGCACGTCGGCTTCGCCAGCCACGGCTTTGGCCAGCAACGTTTTGCCCGTCCCCGGAGGGCCGACAAGCAGTGCGCCTTTGGGAATTTTGCCGCCCAAATCGGTGTATTTCTTCGGATTCTTCAGAAACGAGACAATCTCTTCCACCTCTTGTTTGGCGCCTTCGAGTCCAGCCACGTCTTTGAAGGTGATTTTCGTCTTGCTTTTATCGTCTTTGTCGAATAGTTGCGCTTTCGATTTGCCCACGCTGAACATGCCGCCCGCTCCGCCTGCCATGCGCCGGTTGAGGAACACGAAAAAGAGTATCAGCAGCAGGAATGGCAGCACCGAGTAGAGGAAAACCTCCATGTAGTCGCGGTCGTCTTCGTAGGTGAGTTCGCCCGTGAAAATCTGCTCTTTTTGCAGTTCTGCCACGAGTTTTGAAAATTCGTCGATAGAGCCAAATGTGGTGCTGATGTACAGGGTTTCGGCCTTGTCGTCGGCTTTTTTGCCAAATTGCTCGGCGCATTGCGGGTCGATTTCGGCTTCGATGGTCTTTTTGTTGCTGTTCACCGTCATCGACCGTATGCAGCCGTTGCGCAGTCCAGCCTCGAATTTTGTGAACGACACGGGGCGCGACACGGTGCCGCCGTTGAGCCACATCACGATGAAGAAGATGCCGATGGCCAAGTAGATCCAGTAGAAACTGAATCGTGGTTTGAAGGGCTTCGGCTTGTTCGATGGTTGCTGTTGCGGAGTGTTGTCCATAGTGTTTTGTCGTGTTTAGTCGATGTCGGCGTATTCCTTGATGTCGGCATCAGCCCACAGGTGTTCGATGTCGTAGAAGGCGCGCGCTTCGCGCTGAAACAGATGCACGATGACGCTGCCGTAGTCGAGCGCAATCCATTCAGCATTCTCGAAACCGTCGGTGGCAAAGGGCTTTTCGCCGGCGTGCTCGCGCACATAGTCCTTCAGATTGTAGCCGATGGCCGATACGTGCGTGTTCGAGTCGCCCTCGCAGATGACGAAATACTGGCACGGCGCGTCCAATTTAGTCATATCGACGGTAACGATGCGTTTGGCTTTCTTCTCTTGCATGCCCGCCACGATGGCATCAATCAATTTTTTCTCCTCTCTTTTCATGCAGGGGTATTTTTTAACTGACAAAGATACAACTTTTTTTTCAATTAACTACAAATTAGTAGCAAGACGCAAGTAGCAAGTCGCAAGAAAATTTAGTAGTGAGGAATTAGGAGTTAGGAGTGAGAAGTTTTTTGGGCGCGAACCTGTCCCCTTTTCAAGGGGACGAGAAAAACGTCAGTTTTTCGGGCGGGGTTAAGCGGATTTGCAATCCGCAACGGGCGCATGTGATGCGCCCCTACTTTCGCACTTTTATACTTTCAAACTTTCACACTATTAACAGCGCGAAGCGCGAGAAACTTAGAAACAAAAATTGCGATAGCAATTTTGAGAAACAATTAGAAACTGCGCGTAGCGCAACCAATCAAAGCCCGAAAAGCGATACCACTCGGCAAATCAGACAGCCGACCAGTAGCACGATGAATACGGCGTGTGCCGCGCGGTTTTGGTTGTTGGTGAGGTAGAAACTGATAATCAGTGTGGAGAAGAGTAGCGGCAGCAACAACCGTGGACTGCCCCAGCCCGTGAAAGCCGCCCAAATCACCGTCAGCGGCAGGGCGATGCCGACGAACGTGTAGTTGAGCCGCACGCTCAGGCTGTAGATGGTGTTCGACGTTACATAGTTGCCCACGGCAACCATGGTGGCGATGGCCACAACGGCAATCAGTCCCCACTCCGACCACGCAAAAGCCGGCCATGCTATGGTGTCGATAAACAGCGGCGCGGCAAGAGCCTGCCAAAGCGTCGGCCAAGCGTCGGCAAGCACGAAACACTCCGCCAGCAGCAATAGCGGCATCAGCAAACCCACGATAAACGTGCAGAGTGTGCGTGCCGATAGCGTGCTGAAAACGACCATGCCCACAAGCAACACCGCCACCATCCAGACGTAGGCGCGGTCGAACGCCGAGGCGCACATCAGGGCGATGCCCATTTTGAACGATTCGCCCACGCATTCGTGCTTCTCGTTGTACATCGATAGCAGTTGCACCACAGCGTAGGCCGTCAACACAAAAGCCACTGTCGAAGCGTCGAAAAACTGCACATGAACGCTGCATGCGGCCAACAGCGGCAACAGCAAAAATGGCACGCCGCTGCGCACATTCAGCACATGGCGGCGATTGCAGAGCGTTTCGAGCCAAATGGCAAGTGCCAGCAATACCCAAAACTGCACGAAATGCGCCCAAAAAATGGGCAGCGAAAACCATACGAAATGGTTCAAAAATGTGAAATCGCAGTGCGTGTACGGCACCGACAGCCTGCACATATCGGGCAGAAACCACAACAACGCCGCAATCGCTACGCACGAAATGCGCAGTGGCAGACTTGGCAGATGTAGTTTTTTCAGCAGTTGCATGGCTGTCGGACTCAACGACACTGCAAAGTTATGCAAAAAGCGCGATATGACAAGCGGAGCAACCAAAGTCGCTCCGCTTGTTTTGTTGCAGTGGCGTTTTTCAGCGCACCGTCATTTTCACCGTTTGCCCGTCGATGGCAATCAGATAGTGTCCGCTCGCTGGCAGCGGCACTATGGCCGATGCGGTGCGGTTGTGCCAAACGCAGCGGCCGTCGGCGGTGTAGATGGCCATCTGGTGCGGCTCGTCGGCCTCGATGTGGAGCGTGGCATCGGCTGCCCAAACAAGCACTTGTTGTGCTGTGGCGGCGTGTATGCCCGTGCCTTCTTTCACCAACACTGCCATCGGCACATATTTGTCGGCGGCTCCGCGCGACGCGAGTTTCACATAGGCTTCGTGCACGCCCAAATCGTCCGATTGGAACGAAACGGTGAACTCGCCGCCTTCAGTGCCAAGCGTATCGGTCGAAAGCGAAAATTTGCTCTTGTGGTCGCCGCCCAGCGTAAGGTTTATGCGCTCTTCGAGATTTTTGGTGGTGGCGGTAACGGTACCAAGCGTTGTGGGCGTGGCTGGTGCGGTGATGGCCGTCATCTGCGTGCTGTCGGTGTTGATGATTGGAATGTCGGTGCGTCCCCACGACACATCGTCGATGTAGTAGACCACCGAATTCATGTTGCCGACCTGACCATTGTAGCGGAATCCCATGAAGAACACGTCGGCGATGTTTTGTCCCGTCAGATCGACGTGAAACTCGAACCACTCGCCGTTTTGGTCGTCGGTCGAAGGCATATCGACATCAATTTTCTGCATCAGTAAATTCTCGCCCGCCACCGTATCGATGTAGTAGAGGCCGATGGTGCTGGTGTGGTTGTCGAACATATAGTCGCCACGCACACGGAAGGTGAAAAGTTTCGATTGTGCGTTCACATAGTCGAGTGGCGGCGTTACGAGCCACATCTCGGCGGAGTCGGCTTTCTCTTGGCCAAACACAAACCCTGTGGCTTTGGCGCAACGCTCTTCGATGTCGCCAACCAGCGGCACGCTACGTTCGAGAAATCCCCACCATGGGCGTGAACCACGGCGAACGACATTCTGCCAACGGTCGATTTTGAGCGTTTTGTTGTGGTCGTCGTCGGTGAGGCTCTCGAAATCTTCGCGCAGAAGCGGCAGCGGATTGTTCATATCCCAATTGAATACCGTAGCCCAATCCTGATCTTCGGCTCCAGCCGCTGTTGCAACGCCAGTAACCGACACGGTTCGTGTCGTGCCGCCGCGTGTTGCGATGCTGACAGTGGCCGAAAAGGTGCCCTCTTTGGTCGGACTGAAATCGACAACAAGTTCAGAGGGCGTGTTTTTCAGAAAAATCGAGCGATCGATGGTGAAGCCTGTGCCGGCAGGCGAAATGCTGGCGTAGACAAAATCGATGCAGTTTTCGGTGGTGAATTTGATGGTGTCGGTTGCCGATTTGCCCACTTGCGCCGTGAATTGCGGCAGTGCATCGGCTTGCAGCGTGATGGTGGGCGCATTGTCGGGGTCGATGCAGGCACCAGCCAGCGACACCATGGTGTAACTTTTCTTTGCATCGGCGCATTCAAAGGAAACATACGCCGTATGTTTACCTGCTTTTGTGGGCGTGTACCATACTTTCACCGTTTCGGAGGCCTTGGTCAGTTCGTTTTTTTCGAGTGTCCATTGTGCGCTGTTTGCGCCAATCAAATTCACCTCGATGCTCGACTCCATGTTTTGCTGTGTTACCGAAAATTCTGTTACAAGCACCTTGTCGCCAATGTTGGCGATAGTGTCGCGCGTGGTAGTGGGCGTAACGCTGAACGAGGCTTCGGTGGTGGTGTCGTCGTCTGCCCAGCATGGCAACGCCACAAGGACCAAAATAAGTGGGAAAAGAAGATGTTTCATTATTTTTATGTTTGAAGATTTGAAAATTTGAAGATTGTTTCTCGTGCTTCGCACGTTTCTCATTGTTTCTCAAAATTGCTACCGCAATTTTTGTTCCTAAGTTTTTGGTTATCTGGTCGCACGGGATTTGCAATCCCGTGCTCGCTGTATTATGCGGATTTGCAATCCGCAACGGACGCATGTGATGCGCCCCTACTTTCGCACTTTTATACTTTCAAACTTTCACACTAAATTCGTCTTGCGACTTGCTACATGTGTCTTGCGACTAACAAATTGTCTTTGTTCTTGAAATTGCGGCTTGGCCGCCACGGTTATTTCAAGAAAATTTTGTTGATTTTGTTGCCTTGTTTCACGATGTTGAGGCCATGCTGCAGTTGGTTGATGCGCTGCCCTGCGATGGTGTAAATCTCGACATCGTCGGCATTGAGGTCGATTTCGGTGTTCTCGATGGCCGTGGGCGTGTCGCCGACGCGCACCAAGCGAAAATCGTCGAACAGCACGACATTGCCTTGCTTCACACTGACGCTGACGTGAAGTTTCCGCGCGCCTTCGGGGAACGAGGTCGGCACTTTCAATTCCTTCCAATCGTTGCTCAACGGCAACACTTGTTGTAGCACGTCGGCATCGTGAGCGGCGTAGTCCGTATTTTTGAACTGCCACTCACTGTTCAGACACACATCGCCTTCGGCGGCGGTGATGGTTTTGTAGTGAATGATGAGTTCGTATTTCTGGCCAACGGTCTCGGTTTCGTACAAAGTAACATCTTGTTGCAGCGACGTGGCAATCGTTGCTCCGTTCACCTTCAAGGCCTGTTTGCCTTCGTAAACGTCGTCGGTTTCTATGGCCAGCACGCCAATCCCGCCGAAGATCCAATCGGTAAATTCGACATTGTCAACGCCGAAACCCGTTTTTTTGGTTGTCGCCTTCTCGAAATCGCCGTTGCTTATGAGGTTGTCGGTGGCATAGACGGGGAGTGCCACAAGCGCCGTCCCTATCAGAAAGAGAATGCCCAATAATTTTTTCATAAATTGCTTGTTTTTAGTTCGTTATATATTTTTGCTCCCTTACTCCCAGCACACGCTTTGAGTGCGGGATAGTTATTTGTTTAGCAACCAATCGGCAGCCAATACACAGTGAATAGTCTTGCCGTTGCGTTCTATATCGCCCGCCTCGCCTGTCATCATAATCAGCGTCAGGTTATCACAATGTGTCAGTTGCGAAGCCTTAACCAGCGCATCAACTTCCCGATTGAAGAGTTTTGGTGTCGGCTCGGTGAAATCGTAGGTTACTTGTACCAATTCCCGCACATGGAAATTCTCTACCACTACGAAATCCACCTCATAATCCCGCCCGCGCAAGTAGTACAACTGCTCGTACTCAATATGGAGGCGGCGCAGCAGTTCAATAGCCACCACATTCTCCAGTCGCAGCCCGTAACTCTCTGTTTGTAAGGCGTTCTCGTGCTGCGACAAGAAAGCATTATCCACAGCATACGCCTTGTGGTAACTATTGCGCTCGGTGCTTTTGAGCGAGAAGCGAGAAAGCATACACACGATATAGGCATTTTGCAAGTAAGCAAGATAATTCATCGTGGTATGCACCGAGCGAATATCCAACTCCCGAGTAATATCGGTGTATGACTTTTCCTGTCCGAACCAGTCCAACACCTGTGCCGAAAGACGGGAGATAGTCTGCTGATACTTAACCCGATAGCGGCGGCATATATCTTTGGTAATAATTGCCTGCTTGAGCGACATCAGGTAGTCGTGTTTGTTTATCTCCGGCGATTTCGTCAGTTCGGGGAAACCGCCCTCCATCATATAGTTCAGCAGCGCATGGTTACGCAGCCCGTAGGCTTGTGTGGTCTTGCTCGTTACATCTACCTGCTTTATGTGGCAGTACTCCGCATACGAAAACGGGAACAACTCTATCAGATGATACCGTCCCGTAAGGTGTGTGGCTAAATCACTGCTCAACAGATTGGCATTGCTACCTGTCAGTATCAAGTGTAGCCCCTGCCGCAGCAGTCGATTGACGAACAATGCCCAACTCTTCACATTCTGCACCTCGTCTAGAAACAGGTGGGTGAAGTTCCCATAGACACCATAGAGCATTTGCAGTATGTCGTCCAAGTCGTTGCTTGTTGCATTGGCTAATCGCTCATCATCGAAATTGACATACGCAAACGAGATACCACTTTCGACCAATACTTTCTGGCAGAGGGTAGATTTCCCGCTGCGACGCACACCGATAACGACCTGTGCCAACGGGCTGTTCAGCAGCAGTTCCTTCTCTTCTTTGCGCGGGCAGATTGCCGTCGTATCCACACTTGCCAACTCCTGTTTCTGGTTAAACAATATACGCTCCAAGTCCTTCATACACGAGATAGATTTTAATCACGCTGCAAAGGTACTAATTATCAGCAACATACACAAGTGTACTGCACAAAATGACAAGTTTTTGGCTTCTGAACTGCACAAATTTACAAGTTTTTTGCTCGCCAACTGCACAAAATTACAAGTTTTTGGCCTCTAAACTGCACAAAAATGACAAGATACAATACCCCCACAAGCGCACCGATGGGTGTGCCTGCGGGAGTAGTTGGTGGTTAGCGGACGACGTGATAGAGTTTGTAAATTTTGTCGCCTTGGCGAATGATGTTGATGCCCTGCTGCAACGTGTGTACGCGCATGCCCGAAACGGTGTAGATCTCGCATTCGTCGGTGAGTTGGTCGAGGGCGATGGTCTCGATGGCCGTCGGGGTCGTTTTTGCTACGATATCTTCGGCCGAGCGCACACGGATATGGTTACCAGTGGTGTAGTACGAAATGCCCGTGATGTCGGCGGTAGCAGGTTTGGCGGTATTCACCAGCGCGTTGTCGGCAGTAAGACTGACAACCGCCGAAACATCGCTCTGCGAGATGGCATTGTCGCCCACTATGTAATTTTTCTCTGCGGAAAGGTCGAACGCCACACCCTCGACTTTCACCAATTCCAACAGGTAGTCGGCAGCGTTGGTCTGCAACTGCTTGAGCGTTACCACTTGCGGGGTCAGTGCATTGCCGCTGCTGACAACGGTAGGTTGGGTCATGAATATGAGTGGTTGACCGCTTTGGTCGGCATCTTCGCCCTTGAACACAATAGCGTTTTGGATTTTATCGCCCACCTTGAGGTCGATCGTGGGCGACTCCTCATACCATTCATCGATGCGTACAGCACCCGTTGCATCTTCTACATAGTACATCACTTGAGTTTGAGTAGCGCTCGCTTCGGAGTAGGTAACCACGGCTTCGCCCGTGTATTTGAAAGGAATTTCGCCTTTTGTATCAGCGGCTACGCCTTTTTTGAGCGCGTCGATAGTTTCTACTTCGGTAACAGCATAGGCAGTCCACGAGGCGGCAATGGTTTTTGCCGTTGCGTTTTTCGAAGAGAGTGTAATCGTGGCCGACTGCTTGCCAGCAGTGGCAGCCGTCAGAGTAGCCGTTACCTCGACACCATCCTCTTTTTGGGCATCGTCTTTTGTAATGGTAGTCGGGTTGAGTACCAACTCCTGATTGTTGCTCTCCAGTGTAATAGCTTCCTCTAGGTTTTTGCCCGAAACGGTAAATGTAAGTTTTTTGGCATTACCTACCAACAACTCATCAAAGTCGAGCGCAGTTGGGGAGACCGTGATAGTCGGCGTTGTAGTTTGCTTGCTCTCGGTCAATAGGTCATTCCATGCAGTAGCGATGCGGATATTATCCACAGTTACTGTCGGGCAAGTTGTAGATAAATACTGCCTTTGTTTGAGTGCAATCGCATTGGCACCACGATATGAAATATCGTCGCCGTAAGTGGTACCAGAAAGTGTAACCACTGCATTTTCTGTGGTCGGCTCTGCTGTTAAATCGGGATTAACGAAAAGGTAAACACGGTCATCTTGTCTCGTTTTCGCTGAATCTTTATCCTCTGGAGCAACAACAAATTCATACTTTATAACGACCAAATAGGTGCTTTTTAAGTCATACTCTGCTTCAGTACTTACATAATTTACACAGTTGGTACCACCAGCTTTTCCAATGGCGAACTTAAATTTGTTATCTGTAGAACCGGCTAATGCATACAACTTAATTTTTTCACTCGGGCTTTTCCCATCTACAACGGAATAAGTAGCAGCGGAATCGCATATTGCAAGAAAATTGTTTGTGCCCACTGTGTCTACCTTGAGGAGTGCTCCGATATAGGCAACATTACCATCTACATTGGCGAGGTGCCCTATACGCTTCATCAAATCTTGTGCTTGCTTATTTGAAGCAACTGTTTTAGCAGCCCCTCCCACTGCCTTAGTCTGATAACCTGCGTATGTAAGAGGGTCGCTTATTACCTGAATAGGTTTCTCGGTCTTAGCGCCCATTCTTGCCCAGCCTCCTTGTCCATACAGATCTCCTGTAGTGTAATCAAAACTCTCACTAAATATGAGGTCGGCTTTGGCTACGTTTGCTGTGAGTGCCACAAGCGCGAGCAGGCACAGGAGGCGTGCGCTGCCGCAGCATTTAGAAAAAGTAGAATGTTTCATACTGAAAAATTTTTGTGGTTAAAAAAACAATTATCGCAGCAAAGGTAGGCAAAAAAATTACAATTTGTAATAGCGCACGCGTTTTTATGCTGTAAAACATAAAAACGGGGCTGTTTTTTTCAGTCGGTCGGTTTTGTGCAGGGTAAAAATATGTCTTACAGCAGGATTTTTTTAATTATTTAATTATCCAATTTCCAAATTTTTCTAGTAGCAAGACACAAGTAGCAAGACACAAGAAAAGGTGAGAGGTTATAGTTAATGAGGAGTGAGGAGTTTTTGAGTGTGTTCTCTCCCCCTGCTGCGCAGCAGGGGGAGAGAACGCGCCAAAAAATTTCTCACTAACTTTCATACTTTTACACCTTCATACTTTCGCACTTTTATACTTT
>CAVKQB010000014.1:0-42106 GCA_963658575.1 Leyella stercorea
AATAAATTAACCACTTTTTACTATCCTTTTAATCTCATTTGACAATGAACAAACTTAAATTTCTTACAGCCCTATGCTGTGCAGCACTGCTTTTTGCAGCCTGCGACAAAGACAACGAGCCGAAAAACGACAACGACCCCGCGAACGACACCAAAGAGGCTGTCGACCTTGGCTTGAGCGTGAAATGGGCAACCTGCAACGTGGGTGCAACCAGTCCCGAAAAGTACGGCAACTACTACGCTTGGGGCGAAATCGAACCAAAGAGCGATTTCTCGTGGGGTACCTACAAATATGGCACGGAAAATAATTTGACCAAGTACAATGCCACTGACGGTCTTACCACGCTCGAAGCGGCCGACGATGTCGCTACTGCCAAGTGGAACAAGGAATGGCGCATGCCTACCGATGCCGAATGGCAGGAGTTGATGGATAGTTGCACTTGGACATGGACAACCAAGAACGATGTGAAAGGCTACGAAGTGAAAGCCTCGAACGGCAAGAGCATATTCCTGCCTGCCGCAGGCTGGATCTACGACAAAACCCTTGGTAGCGCTGGCTCGTACGGCCGCTATTGGTCGAGCTCGCTCAGTAGCCACAACTCGAACTATGCGTGGTACATGTTCTCTTACTCGGGCAGCGTGGATAGTAATGATTTCGACCGCTACTATGGACTATCGGTGCGCCCGGTATGTGAATAATGGACAATTGATAATTGACAATGGGAGCGCGGCCAACGGCCGCGCTCTTTTTTGTTAATAGCAAGTCGCAAGACAAAATTTCAGATTTCAGATTTCAGATTTCAAATTTCAAATTTCAAATTGTCGGTAACCGAAACGCCTTAATCTTCAAATAACCAAATCCTCAAATCTTCAAATCCTCAAATAACCAAATAACCAAATAACCAAATCTGCAAATCCACAGAAACTTTCCACTTTATAGACTTGATAAACTTTCACACTTTCACACTTTCATACTTTCGTACTATTTTCGTATCTTTGCAGATTGGTTACGCAAGAACGAACGGAATGTTTTACGAGACGCATATTTTGCCAAACGGCATTCGCCTGCTACATGTGCCTGCTGCATCGCCCGTGGTCTATTGCGGTTTTGTGGTCGATGCTGGCACGCGCGACGAACAGCCCGACGAGCAAGGCATGGCGCACTTTGTGGAGCACATGCTGTTCAAAGGCACCGAACGCCGCAAAAGTTGGCAGGTAATCAGCCGTTTGGAGTCGTTTGGCGGCCAACTCGAAGCCTATACCACCAAAGAGGAGACCTACATTTACGCCATTGTTCCGCAGACTCAAGCCGAACGCGCGGTGGAGTTGCTGGCCGATGTCGTGCTGCATTCCACTTTTCCCGATGCTGAATTGGAACACGAACGCAGCGTGGTGGTCGAGGAGATTCAACTTTACAACGATTCGCCCGCCGAACTGATTTTCGACGATTTCGAAGATTTGCTTTTCGGCGGCTCGTCGCTTGGGCATAACATTTTGGGCAACGAGACGTCGTTGCAATCCATCGATTCGGCCAAAATGCGCGCCTTTGTGCAGCGTTGTTACACCACCGATAGCCTTGTGTTTTACCTGTTTGGGCAAATCGATTTTGTCAAGATGGTGCGCTGGGGCGAACGCTATTTCGACGCACCAGCCACGCATCGCACGTTTGTACGCCAACCGCCGAAAATCTATGCGCCGCAAATAGTGCGCCAGCAGCGCGACACGTTTCAGACGCACTGCGTGCTGGGCAATCGCGCCTACAACTTGACGCACGACGACCGTTTTGCACTCTTGTTGCTCAACAACATTTTGGGCGGGCCGAACATGAGCAGCCGCCTGAATATGGCCGTGCGCGAACGCAACGGATTGGCCTACACCGTTGAGTCGAATCTGACTTCGTATGTCGATACGGGCGTTTGGAGCGTCTATTTCGGCTGCGACAAAGGCAATGAAAAACGCTGTATGCGCTTGATTGATAGCGAGTTGCGTCGATTACAGGAGAATCGGCTGTCGGAGCGGCAGTTGCACAAAGCCCAATGCCAATTCGACGGTCAAAAGTTGATTGCCGACGAAAACCGTGAAAATCTGATTTTGTCGATGGCCAAATCGTTTTTGCGGGTGGGCTATTGTCTGTCGAACGCCGAGAGGCACGAACGGATAGCCGCCATCTCGGCCGAAAAATTGCGGCAGGTGGCCGCCGATATTTTTGCTTCCGATAAACGTACAATGCTGATTTACTGCTGATTATGCAACTGAAGCAAGCCGCTAAATTCGACGACTACAATGCGCTGATAGACGATTACATGGCGCGCCATAGCGATGCGGAGCCCGATTTTTTGGCTGCGGTGGCTCGCGAAACGCACTTGCAAACCATCAATCCACGCATGATGTCGGGGCATTTTCAGGGACGCATTTTGAAGATGCTGGTGCGCATGGCGCAGCCGCTCCGTCTGCTCGAAATCGGCACGTTTACGGGCTATTCGGCACTGTGCATGGCCGAAGGATTGCCCGCTGGTGGGCGCATCGATACGATAGAAATCGACGACGAATTAGAGGCGTTTATTCGCCAAAATTTTGCACAATCGCCTTATAATGAACTGATTACGCTGCACATTGGCGATGCGCGGCAAGTCGTGCCGAGGCTCGAAGGCACATTCGATATGGTGTTCGTCGATGCCGACAAACGCGAATATCGCGACTATTACGAACTCGTTTTGCCGCGTGTGCGGCGCGGTGGTTTTATCTTGGCCGACAACACGCTGTGGGACGGCAAAGTGCTCATCGAAAATCCGCCATCGGGCGACCATCAGACCATCGCCGTCAAGCAGTTCAACGATTTTGTGGCTGCTGACCCGCGTGTCGAAAAGGTGATTTTGCCCCTGCGCGACGGACTCACGCTGATGCGTAAAAATTGACAATGACAAAAAGAACATTTGAAATGAACACATACGAACTTGAACTGAAAGTGCGCGACTACGAGTGCGATTTGCAGGGCATCGTGAATAATGCCAATTATCAGCATTACTACGAACACACGCGCCACGAATTTCTGACGGCGCACGATGTCAGTTTTGCGCATCTGCACGACGAAGGGCTCGATTTTGTGGTGGCGCGCCTCGAGATGTCGTTCAAATCGTCGCTGCGTTCGGGCGACCGCTTTCTGTCGGTGTTGGAACTCGACCGCGACGGCATAAGATACGTTTTCCGCCAAAAAATCTACCGCCTGCCCGAACGCACGCTCTGCAATGTGGCACGCTTCGATTGTGTCGCTCTCGACCACGGCCAACTCAGCCGCAGTTCGCACATCGACAAGATATTTTTTTTAGATTAGTAGCAAGATATGAGTAGCAAGTCGCAAGAAAAAGGTTATAGGTTATAGATTATAGGTGAGAGAACAAAGAATATAGAACAAAGAGCAAAGATAATTACCCAATTACCAATCAACTGATCAACTAATCAACTTTCACACTTTCACACTTTCACACTTTCACACTTTCATACTTTCTAACTTTCACACACTCAAAAAAATGAAATACATTGGAGCACATGTGAGCGCATCGGGTGGGGTGGAGAACGCCCCCAAAAATGCGCATGCCATTGGTGCAACGGCTTTTGCGCTCTTCACCAAAAATCAGCGGCAGTGGTTTTCGGCTCCGCTCACCGACGAGGCCATCGCACTGTTCAAGTCGCGCTGCGCCGAGT
Organism: Leyella stercorea; assembly: GCA_963658575.1. Classification (GTDB taxonomy): domain Bacteria; phylum Bacteroidota; class Bacteroidia; order Bacteroidales; family Paludibacteraceae; genus W0P28-013. The sequence goes on from CAVKQB010000014.1 coordinate 3,702, forward strand.
ACGGCTACACCGCCAAGCAGATTTTGCCGCACGACAGTTACCTCATCAATCTTGGTTCGCCCGATGCCGATGGCTTGGAAAAATCGCGCCAATCGTTTATCGACGAGATGAAGCGGTGCGCACAACTCGGCCTCGACCGCCTGAATTTTCACCCCGGAAGCCATCTCAACAAAATCTCCGAAAGCGACTGTTTGGCACGCATCGCCGAATCGATAAATCTGGCGTTGCAACAGACGCAGGGCGTTACCGCTGTGCTCGAAAACACGGCAGGGCAGGGCTCGAACGTCGGTTTTCGGTTCGAACATCTGCGCACCATCATCGACCACGTGGACGACCAAAGCCGCGTGGGCGTTTGCATCGACACGGCACACACGTTTGCCGCTGGCTACGACATCGCCACGCCCGAAGGGTTCAAACGCGTTTTCGACGAATTTGACGCCATCATCGGTTTCGACTATCTGCGTGGTATGCACATCAACGATTCGAAAAAAGCGTTGGCATCGCACGTCGATAGGCACGAATCGATAGGGCAGGGGCTGATTGGCAGTCGGCTTTTCGAGATGATTGCCGCCGACCCGCGCTTCGACGATATGCCGTTGATTCTCGAAACGCCCGACGAGGCTCGCTGGCCCGACGAAATAGCGTGGTTCAAAAGCAAAGTATCGGCACAATGAGAGAAAAATTGTTTACATATTGGCTCTTTGCCAAGCGTAACGTAACTTTTGCGGCGCAGATTCTCGCCAAACCCAACGGGGCTTGGCAGGCACTCGCCGAAGCCAACGAACGCACCGTCGCCCGTTTGGTCTATTTTTTTGTGGGCTGTTGCGCTGTGGCCAAATTTTTCGGCTTTCTGTTGTTCGACGATGGCGCATTTCCCGTGGCTTTGCTGGCGGCCTTTTTCCGCGCGTTGGCGTTGTTGACCACATGGTGGCTGTCGCTCCGATACCTGCCATCGCTGGCGGCTTGGCTTTTCAAAATCGACATTCCGCACAGAGAAACCGCTCTGTTGGCGGCGTTCGGCATGGTGCCGATTTTTGCCGTCGAGTTGCTGTTGGCGTTCACGTCGGCATCGTTTCTCTATTTTTTGGCGTTCTACAACTATATCATTGTGTATGGCGGCGTGGGGGCGTTGCTCGCTCCCGACGAACGCACGCGCGGGCGTTTGGCGCAAGTGGTGGCCGTCTGGCTCTGGGCGTTGCCGCTGGTCGTCGAGTGGCTTCTGCGTTTAATCGTGCCAAACGCTCCTTTGTAGAAAACGGGGCTCTTTTTCAGAAAAAATGATTATCTTTGCGCCCGAATAAGCCCACCGGAACTGTGCTACGGAAACCGTTCGTCATATTATGCGCATTATTGGCGCTTTGCAGTTGCTCGAAAAACGACTTCAAAGTGTGGCGCGGTTTGAACACCGATAAAATCGAAAGCATCAAAGCCGACAGTGCCGACTACTACAAAGTGTCGCCGTCGGGCGTGCTGTATAGGGTGGTGTATCCGGTTTATCACACGGGCTACACGCCCAAACCGACCTCGTCGGTGCGCGTAAAATACACGGGTTGGCTCATCGATGGCACCCAATTCGAATCGTCGGGCGACACTGCTGTGTGGTGCTACGTCGGCGGATTGGTGCAAGGCTGGCAAGAATCGCTATGCATGATGACCGACGGCGAGCGTTGGCGCATCTACATTCCATACGGATTGGGCTACGGCAGCGACGGCTCGGCCGATTCCGACGGCAATTTCGTGATCCCGCCTTATTCCACGCTGATTTTCGATTTGGAACTGGTCGAAGTGAAAAATTATTGATCTCTTTTGCGATGAAACGAACAGCATTGATAGTGGTTTTGGCTCTGTTCGCCGCCGTAGCGACAGCGCAACGTTTGGGCGGCGTGGCTGGCTACCAACTGTCGTGGGGCTTCAATTCCACCACCGGCGATGTGGTCGATTTCGGCGCAACGCCAGGCTCGGGATTCTTGGTGGGCGTGTTGTTCGATTGGGACATCACCAACCGCTGGGGCATCGAGGCGGCGGCCACTTACAATCTGCGCACAACGAAATACCGCCTGCACTTGGCCGAACAAGCCGACACTGCCCACATATTCAAACGCCAACTCTATTTTCTCAATATCCCCGTGCACGCCTACGTCAATTTTCCGTTCAGGAAATGGACGCTCGCGCTCTATTTCGGTCCGTCGTTCAATGTGGGGCTGCACGGCAAAGACATTGCGTGGGAAGATACCGAGTGGCAAAAACCTGTGATGCGCGACGACGAAAATATATTCGGCAGCAAGAACGAAGGGCGGCTCTACCGCTTCGAAATCGGTGCCGAAATAGGCTTGCGCGCCAAATACCGCAACTATTCGTGGTCGATAGGCTACCATCACGGCTTCAACAACCTCGACAAGAGCGATTACAACTGGACGCTCTCGCTGCCGTCGGGCACGAAAAAACGCGTTACCATGGGCGAATTCAACGTGTCGTTTGCCTACTTGTTCGATTTGAAGCGGTAGTTTTCGAGGCAATTTCTACGAAAAAATAGGCGGACTTCCACAGTGTGGAAATCCGCTTTTTTGTATGCGGTTTGGGGCGATCGTTTTACGCGCTCTTCTCGAAACTGGCCACAATATGGTGTCTGTCGGCCAATTTGCGCAGATTCAGCACGGCATAGCGCATACGCCCGAGTGCCGTATTGATGCTGATGGCTTCGATTTCGGCAATCTCCTTGAAACTCATGTTTTTGCAAAAACGCATACGCACGATGCGCTGTTGGTTGTCGGGCAGCCAATCGATGAGTTTCATCAGGTCGATGAGCGCGGCCTCGTAGGTGAGGCTGTCGAACGTTTCGTCGTAGAGTTTGGCGTTGTTCAGCAGGTCGAACGTGTCGTTTTCGTCGGTCGAAACGGTGTTTTCGCTCTCCTCGCGCCGGTAGTGGTCGATGATGAGGTTGTGCGCAATGCGCGACAGCCACGAGAAGAAACGCCCAACCTCGGTGTAGCGGTGCTGGCGAATGGTGGTGATGGCCTTGAAAAAGGTGTCCTGAAAGATGTCTTCGGTCAAATCGCGGTTGTGCGTAACGCCAAAAATGTAGTTGTACAACCGGTCTTTGTGCCTGTTCAGAAGCACCTCGAACGCTTTGTTACAGCCTTGCTCGTAACTTTTGACCAACTGTTCGTCGGTCAAAGATTGCAGAATTTCCATACTTTTTTCGCTTGGTCAAAGAAGTAGGTGTGCTACGATAGGCTTGCGTTTTTGGGGTTATTTGCCGACAAAAATAGGGCTTTTGTTTCGATTATCCAAATTTTTTCGGATAAAAGTGCATTTTGTGGCGTTTTTTTGCTTGTTTTGGTCGAATAAATTGGGAAATTTTTACATGCGTGCGCAGCGTGCTGCCAAATAGGCATCGAAAAGTACGATGGCCGCCATGGCTTCGACCACGGGCACGGCGCGTGGCACCACGCAGGCATCGTGGCGACCGTGTGCGCCAAATTCTACGGTGTTCAGTTCTGTATCGATGGTTTGCTGTGGCTTGGCAATGGTTGGCGTGGGCTTGAATGCCACACGAAAGTAGATGTCGGCACCGTTCGAGATGCCGCCTTGTATGCCGCCCGAATGGTTTGTGGTCGTGGCGACGCGCCCATTTTCGACGGTGAAAACGTCGTTGGCTTCGGAGCCGCGCAGCCCGATTTCGGAAAATCCGCCGCCATAGTCGAACCCTTTGGCGGCATTTATCGATAGCATGGCGGCGGCAAGTTCGGCGTGCAGTTTGCCGTAAACGGGTTCGCCCAATCCGACGGGCACGCCGCGCGCTATGCAAGTTACGATGCCGCCTATCGAATCGCCGTCGGTTTGGCATTGGGCAATTGCGGCGGCCATTTGTGCGGCTGCCGCCTCGTCGGGACAACGCACAGCATTGTTCTCGGCCGCACGCAGGTCGAGCGCGGTGTATGGCTTTGTTACAGCGATGTGGCCGATTTGCGACGTGTAGGCCGCTATCTCGATACCGACGTGCTGTAGCGCAAGTTTGGCTATCGCTCCCACAACGACACGCACTGCGGTTTCGCGTGCCGAGGCGCGCCCACCACCACGATAGTCGCGCACGCCGTATTTGGCACGATAGGTGTAGTCGGCGTGGCCGGGACGAAATAGGTTTTTCAGCGGCTCGTAGTCGTCGGCGCGCTGGTTTTCGTTGGCGATGACGAAGCCGATGGGCGCACCAGTCGTCTGTCCGTCGAACAGCCCCGAAAGAAATTGCACACGGTCGTTTTCGTGCCGTTGTGTGGCGAGTGTCGATTGTCCAGGACGGCGGCGGTTCAGTTCGGATTGCACAAAATCGATGTCGATTTTCAGACCAGCAGGGCAGCCGTCGATGATGCCACCGATGGCTTCGCCGTGCGATTCGCCAAACGACGTGAAACGGAATATGTGCCCGAAAGTGTTCATCTTTTTTGAGTGCGAAAGTGTGAAAGTGTGAAAGTATGAAAGTGAAAAGTTTATAAAGTGAAAAAGTCTATAAAGTTGATTAGTTGATGGGATAATTGTCTTGCGACTTGCTACTTGTGTCTTGCTACTAATCAAATGTCTTTGCTCTATGTTCTATATTCTTTGTTCTTGAAATTGCGGCTCCTCACTCCTAATCCCTCATTTCTCACTTTTTAATCGCAGCACGAACCGCCGCAGTTGCCGCCGCAGTTGTCACAGCCACAGCCACAGCCACAGCCGCCCGACATGGCGCGCAAATCTTCTTCGGTTGGCTCGTGCACGTCGAGCACAGTGCCTTTGAAATAGAGGTCTTCGCCCGACAACGGGTGGTTCAGATCGACTTTGACGGCATCGGGTTTTACCTCTACCACTTCGGCATTGATGCGCTGACCTTCGCTATCGACCAGCGGCACAATCGCACCCGGATAAACGCCTTTTTCGTCGATTTTACCGTCGATTTCGAAAATTTTGCGTGGCAGGTCGATGACGCTTTCTTCGTCGTATTCGCCGTAGGCATCGGCGCAAGGAATCATAAAATCGAACGTGTCGCCTGTGGCGAGTTCTGCCAAATTCTCTTCAAATTTTTGCAGCATCATGCCGATGCCGTAGAAGAATTTCAGCGGCTGTCCGTCCTGAGTCTCTTCCATCAATTCCATGGTGCCGTCGTCGTTTTTTACATACAGTTTGTAGTCGACCGACACAAGTAGGTTGTTTGCGATTTTCATAATGTTTATTTAATTTCAGATTTCAAATTTCAGATTTCAGATTTCAAATTGCTTGGACGCACTCGGCGCGTCCCTACTTTCACACTAATTTCATCTTGTTACTAAAAAAATTAGAACCATGTGGCATTGCGGCTGTTGTCGCTGCGTTTTTCGTATTTCAGGTCTTGTAGCATCGAGGCGTTCACGCCGATGGTAACCATGTACGATTTGTACAGTCCGAACGGCGACACGCTGGCCGAAAGCCGCCAACAGTGCAGGTCGCGCACGATGGAGAAGGTCATCTGCGTGATTTTCAGTTCTTTCAGGTCGAACGAGCCGCTGTAGTTCATGCGCCATTTGGGCGTTGGGTTCACGTGTCCCGAAAAACTGAGGTTGTGTGTCCATTCGCGCTTGTAGTCCATCTTTTCGTAGTCGAATGTGCTGCCTGTGCGCCACGCCACGGAGTAGTTCACCGTGAAACTCCACGAAAATTCGGGTTTCATGTAGCCGTCTTCGTCGGCGGTTGCTTCGGCCGACTTGTCTTTTTGTCCATCTTTGTCGATGTTCGACGGCTCGTCCATATCGAAATTGACATCGGTTGCCATCGGGTCGCGCTCTTCTTCTTCGTCGGAATTTTTGCTCTTGTCTTTCTTTTTGAACGTGTTGTTGTCGATGGTGTATTGGAACGAGGTGCCGGTTCCCAAAAATCTTGGGAAATCGCGCAACTCATTGATTCTTACCGGATTGCCGTAACTATTCAGACCGTATTTGTAGGGGTCCCACGAGCCGGCGAGGTTCAACGAAAACGATTTCGTCAGTTTCAGTCGCAGGCTGGTGCTGAAGTTTTGTAGCCGCAGCGAGTCGGCCGCAAAGTTGTAGCCGCCCGAAATGGTGAAGTTGTCGATGAGGCTCACCTTTTTATATTGTGTGGTGCCCATCTCTTCCGATTTTTTGCGGTCTTTCACCTTCATCTCCACGTTGTTGCTCAGCGACCAGTTGAGCGAGCCCTGCATGCCGCGCCCGGGCACGCCGTACATGCCGTTCGAGTAGGGCGAATAGGTTACCGATTCGTGGCGCACCTTGTCGGCGTTGTTTTTATCGACAATCACTTTGTCGTAAGTGTCGTAGAATTTCCATATTTTGTCCTCCCAATCGGGGTGGTAGTTGAACGATATGGACGGCGTCAGGACGTGGCGAATGCGATCGACTTTGTCGCCAAACAGTTTGCGTATGGGCGTGTAGTAGCCGTAGAGTTTGGTCTGCAAACTGATGCCCGCCGTGAAATCGTACACGTTGTAAAAACCGGTAACGGTGTCGAGCACCTCTTGCTGCATCTGCTTGTCCCACGAACGGTTCACCTTGCTGAAATACATGCGGTCTTGAAACGTGAAACTCGGCGTAACGGTCAGGTATTTGAACAGCGTGAACGAGGCCGCGATGGGCAGTTTGTGGTTGATGGCGTTGCGCCAGTCTTTGGTGAATTTCGATTGGGCAAATTTGCTCTCCTTGCACGATATGCTGTTGGCAAAGGTCATGTTGTACGAGAGGTAGATTTTCTCGTAGAATCGCTCTTTGCCCACGGGATTTTTGCGTTTGAACGGATAGACGCGGCTCATGTTTACCGTCAGATTTGGCAATGTAAGCGAGATGGTCGAATCCTGCGAACGCTGCGATACGAGGGCGTTTATCGACAGACTCCACGGACTTTCGGGGAAACGTTGCGTGTAACTGACGCTCGAACTTGTGATGTTTTTCGATTGTTCGGCGGGATTGTAGTAGTTGTTCACGTTGCTGTGGCTGTAGCCGCTTGTCGAGAAATCGACCGAAGCCGAAAAGGTCGAGTATTGGCTCGCTTTCGGGTCTTGCCGATGCGTCCATGTCAGTTTGAAGTTGCGGTACTTCTGATAGTCGGGCATGTCTTTTTCGCCATAGACATCTTCGCGGTAGGTGGCGCGGAAGTTGCCGCTGAATTTGTAACGCAGTGCGTAGGTGCTTCCCAACTGCACGCCCCAAGTGCCTTTGGTGTAGATTTCGCCCGTCAGTTCGAGGTCGATGTGGTCGTTGATGGCAAAATAGTAACCGCCGTTTTTCAGGTAAAGGCCGCGTTCCATCTCGTCGCCGTACGATGGCATGATGATGCCCGACGAATAACTCGATGTGAATGGGAAAAATCCAAACGGCACAGCCAGCGGCAACGGCACATCGGCCAGCACCAGATAGGCGGGACCCGCCGCAATGTGGCTGCCGGGGCGCACTTTGGCTTTGGTCAGTTGCAAATAGAAGTGCGGGTGGTCGTGGTCGTCGCAGGTGGTGTATTTGCCGCCCTGCATAAACATGTCTTCGTTTTCGAGCCGCTTGGCTTTGTCGGCCACAATGTAACCCTCGCCCTGTTGCGTTACGCCACCGCGTATGAAACCGCGCCGTGTGCGGAAGTTGTACGACATCTCTTTCGACGAGTAGGGCTGATCGCCGTCCTTGAACACCGGCAAACCGATGTCGTTGCCGAGACTGTCGGTCGTTCCCATGGCATACACGGTGCTGCTGTCCATGCTCATGCGTATGATTTCGGCTTCGAGTTCGATGGGGCGGTCTTGTGCGTAGCGCACGTTGCTGCTGCCATAAAGAAATCCGATGCCAGTGCCGTAGAAAATGATGGAGTCGTTGCAGTGGTAGTGTATCGGCGCGTCGATGTCGTCGTTTTGCTCGCGTTTGGCGGGCATTTGCACGGTCGAATCGGGCTGCGATGGCACCGCCGCCATCGTGTCGAGGGCGTTTTCTACCGTGTCGAGGGCATTCGCGATGGTGCGCAACGAATCTGTCGGCGCATTTTCGGCAGCAAAGGTGCGCAAAATGCCAACGGTCAAAAGAACTATCGCAAGTTTTAACTCTTTGAATCTCAATGCTTTATCGATAGTTGCGGCGTGTGCCGCATACAATCTACAAAGATACAAAAAAAACTGCTAATTCCGCACCACTTTTTTCTCGGCACGAAAAAAAGAGATTTTCAGCTCCGCTACTTGCCGAAAAATAACTACCTTTGTACTCATCAAAAAAACTGATGCGACAATGAATGGAATCGAATCGATAGGGCGGTACGCCATGCTCATGGGGCGTACGTTTACCAAGCCCGACAATTGGAAAATGTTTTGGCGGCAACTGCCCAAAGAGATTATCAAATTGGGCTACGACTCCATATTTCTGATTCTGATAATTTCGGTGTTTATGGGCGTAATCATGACCATGCAGGTGGTGCTGAACACCGAAAATCCGCTTCTGCCGCGCTACACCACAGGTCTGATGCTGCGCGATACCTATCTGCTCGAATTTTCGAGCACCATCATGTGTCTGTTGCTGGCGGGCAAAGTCGGTTCTAACATCGCCTCCGAAATTGGCTCGATGCGCGTGTCGGAACAGATCGATGCGCTCGAAATCATGGGCGTCAATTCGGCCAATTACCTTATTTTGCCAAAAATCGTCGGTTTGGTGGTGTTCATGCCCGTGTTGGTAACGCTCTGCGTGGTCATCGGACTGCTGGGCGGCGTGGGCGTGGCGCGCTTCACCGACATGATAACGATGGACGACTTTATCTACGGTTTGCAGTACGCCTTTATTCCGTTCTATTTCACCTATAGCATGGTCAAATCTGTCATTTTTGGCTTCATCATCGCTTCGGTGGCGGCCTACTATGGCTACTACGCCTACGGTGGCGCGCTCGAAGTGGGACACGCCAGCACGCACGCCGTGGTCAAAAGCAGCATCATCATGCTACTGGCCGATATCGTCATCACGCAACTGATGCTTAATTAGTTAGAAGTGAGAAATTAGTAGTGAGTAGTGAGGAATTAGGAATTAGGAATTAGGAATTAGGAGTGAGGAGTTGTTGGGTACAATTAATCAATTATCCAATCAATTTTCAAATTTTCAAATCTTCAAACAATTGTCCATTGTCAATTCAACAAAATGATTCAAGTCAATAATCTCAATAAATCGTTCGATGGCAAGCAGGTGTTGCGCGATATCAACGCTACATTCATGCACGGCAAGGTGAACCAGATAATAGGGCAGAGCGGCTCGGGCAAAACGGTGCTGATGAAAAGCGTTATCGGACTTTTCCCCATTGATTCGGGCGAAGTGCTTTACGACGGCCGCAATCTGACCCAAATGTCACCGAAGGAGGTGAAACTGCTGCGCCGCGAAGTGGGCATGCTTTTCCAAGGTTCCGCCCTGTTCGACTCGCTCTCGGTGCTCGAAAACGTGATGTTTCCGCTCGAAATGTTTGCCAACATGACCGCCATCGAGATGGAGCGGCGCGCCAAATTTTGCCTCGAACGTGTCGATCTGAATCCGAACGCCTACAACCTCGCTCCGTCCGAAATATCGGGCGGCATGCAGAAACGTGTGGCCATCGCGCGCGCCATCGCACTGAATCCGAAATACCTTTTCTGCGACGAGCCAAATTCAGGACTCGACCCCGTAACGTCGCTCGTCATCGACCGCCTGATAGAGGACATCACCAACGAGTACGGCATCACAACGGTGGTCAACACGCACGACATGAACTCGGTGATGGAATTTGGCGCAAATATCGTGCTGATAGACAAAGGCACAATCGCTTGGACAGGCTCGAAAGAGGAGATTTTTACCGCCGAAAACGAAACACTCAACAACTTCGTATTCGCATCGAATCTGTTCAAAAAAGTGAAGGCAGCCATGACAAAATGAATGCCTGTTGATAACTTCTCGACAAAAAACGTATCTATGCCGACAAAATAACGTACATTTGCCGAAACCTTAAAAAAACAATAGCCATGGCAGAGAAGACAAGATATTCAGACGAAGAGTTGGAAGAATTTCGCGTGCTTATTCAGGCAAAATTGGACAAAGCCTTGCACGAATACAACGAGTACAGTTCGTATGTGAACAACTCCGACGGCAACGACGTAACCGATACGTCGCCCACGTTCAAAACGCTCGAAGAGGGCGCAACGACCCTCTCGAAAGAGGAGTGCGGACGGTTGGCGCAACGCCAGATGGAGTTCATACAGCACCTGCAGGCCGCCTTGGTGCGCATTCAGAACAAAACGTATGGCATCTGCCGCGAGACGGGCAAACTGATTCCGAAAGAACGGTTGCGCGCCGTGCCGCACGCCACACTCAGCATCGAGGCCAAGCAAAAACGCAAATAACGCGCACTTGACGATACAAAAAGGCGGAAATGCACCGTGCATTTCCGCCTTTTTTGTGTTGAAAAATCTCCGAAAAAGACTATTTCTTGTCGCAAGCTGGTTTTTCGCCCTTGCAGCAAGGCTTTTCGCCTTTGTGGCAGCAAGGTTTGTCGCCTTTGCAGCATTTCGGGGCGTCTTTTTTGCAGCAGGGTTTGTCGATTTCTTCGAGCAGGGCTTTCTGTTCGGCGATGCTCAACTCGTCGATTTTCTCGAATTTGGCTTTGATTTCGGCGCATTTGGCTTCGTGCTCTTTGAGGCGAGCAACTTCGGCAGCGTGGTGCTCTTCGCATTTGGCAATGCGTTTTTCGACCAAGGCTTTGCGTTGTGCAATCAGAGCCGCTTGCTCCTCTTCGGCCAGTTCGTCGAATTTTTCCCACTTGGCTTTCATCTCGTCGATGGCGGCGCGCTCCTCTTCGGTCAGTTTGCAGCAAGGGGCTTTTTCGGGACGTTCGCAAACAGGTTTTTCGGCTTCTTGTTTGTCGCAGGCTTTGCCGCAACACGAGGCGCAGGTGATGATGGCCGCAACGGCACACATCGTCAGAAATAATTTTTTCATAAAATAAACAATTAAAGGTGAATAATAATTCGGTTTTGGCAGGGCAGTGCGTCGGGAAAAAATGTTTTCGGCGTTTTACCCGATTGCAAAGGTATGGTTTTGAAACGGGTTCTGCAAATTTTTTGTCGAGCGGTTGTTAGATTTTGTCGGATTTGTGTTCGAGTTGATAGCCGAATCCGCGCAGTTTCTGTTCACGGTTGCGCCAGTCGCGTTCAACTTTGACGAAGAGTTCGAGAAACACTTTTTTGCCGAAAAATGCCTCGATGTCTTTGCGCGCTTCGATGCCGACCTTGCGCAACGCCCTGCCGCCCTTGCCGATGAGAATGCCTTTTTGCGAATCGCGTTCGCAGAAAATGACGGCACTGATGCGTAGCAACGCCTCGTCCTCTTTGAACGATTCGACGGCCACTTCCACCGAGTAGGGAATCTCTTTGTCGTAGTTGAGCAGTATCTTTTCGCGTATGATTTCGTTCACGAAAAAGCGTTCGGGTTTGTCGGTGAGCGCATCTTTGTCGAAAAACGGCGGCGAGTCGGGTAGCAACTCTTTGATGCGCTTGAACAGCGGCTCGATGTTGAATTTGGCCATGGCCGACAACGGGAAAATTTCGGCTTGCGGCAATTCGTTGTGCCAAAAATCGACCAACTCTTCCAAACGCGGCTGGTCTATCAGGTCGATTTTGTTGATGACGAGAATGATTTTGACGCTCTCCTGCATTTTTTGCACTTTTTCGAGAAAAAAAGCGTTCTTTTCGGCCGAGTCGAGCACGTCGGTAACGTAGAGCAGCACGTCGGCATCGGTGAGCGCGGAGTTCGAAAATTCGAGCATCGACTCCTGCAGTTTGTAGTTGGGTTTCAACACGCCGGGCGTGTCGGAATAGACTATCTGAAAGTCGTCGCCATTGACGATGCCCATGATGCGGTGGCGCGTGGTTTGCGCTTTCGATGTGATGATAGAGATGCGTTCGCCGACGAGTGCGTTCATCAGTGTCGATTTGCCGACGTTCGGATTGCCGACGATATTTACAAAACCTGCCTTGTGCATATTTTTCCGAGTTTGAAAAGTTGTTTGCGCTGTGCGCGTTTCTGTATTTCTCTAATCTTTAACCTATAACCTATAACCTATAACCTATAACCTATAACCTCTCACCTAAAATTATCGTCTGTTTTTGGCGCGCACGTCTTCCTGCAAATCCCAACATTTCAGGCGGCGCACATAGGCATCGACCGACATGTCGGGGCCGAGCGTAACTGTGTCGTCGTCGAAATACTTGATGGGCGACAGATGGTCGAACGCAATGCGTCGTTTGTTCGGCTCGTAGTCGAGAAACATGGCGATGTCGGCATCGTATGCGAATATGCGTCGATAGAGCGTTTGGCCGTCGTTGGCGAGTATGGGCAGTCCGAGTTGCGCGTGGTTGTCGCCGTCGAACCACAGCACATCGATGAATTTGTGTTGCGTGTGCGCCTGCGAGCCGCTCCAGCCGAGCAACAGATAGACCTTTTGCCGCTTGTATTTGTAGGCAATTGCCCGATAGTAGAGCGCTCCGTACCAATTTTCGGCCGATAATGTTTGGCTTTCAGAGGGCGCGAATGGCATCTCCGATTGTGTCAGGCGATGGTATTCGCCGTTGCTTTTCTGTACATAACCGTTGTAAACGAAGCCGCTGTCGATAGGAATGTTCCAAGTGTAGATGCGTAGTTGGCCGTCGTCGGAGAGCGTTTTCCCAACGAATTTCAGGCTGCTGAACGGGTAACTGAAGGCTCCGTCGCATGTCAAGGCGTGGGCGAAGATGGCGTTGATGGTGTCGTTGTGGAGCAAGTTGGCGCGAGCGTCGGTCGATTGCTCTATGGCATCGAACAGGCGCGCTATCTGCTGTTCGCATTCGGCGAGCGATTGCGCTTGCAGGCACGCAACGGCGCATACAGCCGCAACGGCAAGGTTGATTTTGCGTAGTTTTTTCATCTTTTTCAACGACCGTTGGCGGCGATTATCTGTTTCATCTTTCGGTTGAAATCTTTGGCTTTGAGCAGTTCGCCGAGTGTCAGATGTATGCGATAGCACCAAAAGTGGTGTGGGTTGCTTGGGTCGTTGATGCGTTCGCCATCGGCATCGTAGAGGCGGAGTGCGCCGTCCATGGCCAGATAGTCCTGCAGCGGCAGAATGGCGAGCAGGCTGTTGCCGCTCATTTGCCGTGTTACGATTTGTTCGGCGATGGCCGGCGTGCAACTTTCGGGGGCTTTGCCTTCGCAGTGCAGCATGTTGTTGTAGTAGCGTTGTGTGGCTTCGGGGTTTTCGTGCCACCAACTGCGCAACGGCGATGTGTCGTGTGTGCCTGTGCTGCATACCGAGAGATACGGCGTGCGCTGCGGATCGACAAATTCGACGGCGAAATCTTTGGGCATGCGTTCTATTTCGAGGCTGAGAATCTGCATGTCGTTCATCACTTGCGGCACGCAGGCCGGCACCATGCCGAGGTCTTCGCCGCAGACGAGCATGTTGGTGGCACGCAGTAGTGCAGGCAGTTTGCGCTGTGCTTGTATGCGCCAAAATTCATTTTGCCGGTGGTAGAAATAGTTTTCGTATATCTGCTCCATGATGTGCCGTTCGCGTTCGTCGAGCGCGGCGAAGGTGCGCGATTTATGCACCATGATGCGCGGGTGAAATTTGCCTTTTTGGTACACATCTTCGATGAAAAGCACTTCGGTGTGTAGTTCCAGCAGTTTGTCGCGCAGGGTGCGTTCCTTGTCACCGAAATGGTCGCTCAACTTGCGTTGCGTGTCGAATTCGGGTTTGAATTGGAGCGTGCCGTTCGGCTGTTGGTCGAAGTATTTCTGGGCGATGGCGGCGGCTTGGTTGCCAAAAAGTTCGGCCAGCATTTGCGGCGTGATGTAGGGTTTGAGCATGCGCTCGTGGTCGAAATGCAGCCCGTAGTTTTCGATTTCGCCTATGCACATCGGCATGGCCGGATTGAAGTAGCCGAGCAGTCCCCAGATGGCCGACTGCGGAATCTCCCAGATGCGGAAAAATCCCAAAATATGGTCGATGCGGTAAGCGTCGAAATAGTTGGCCATGTTTGTGAAACGGTTTTTCCACCATGCGAAGCCGTCTTTGGCCATTTCGTCCCAATCGTAAGTGGGGAAGCCCCAATTTTGCCCCGTTGCCGAGAAATCGTCGGGCGGTGCGCCGGCCTGCTTGTCGAGGTGGAACAGGTGCGGATACATCCACGCATCGACGCTGTTGGGGCTGATGCCGATGGGCAGGTCGCCTTTGAGCGCAACGCCGTGTGTGTGGGCGTAGTCGCGCACTTCCGACAGCTGTTTGGCCAGATGAAATTGCACGAAATAGTGCAGTTCGGTCTGTTGCGCGTGTTGCGTGGCGAAACGTTGCACGGCTTGAGCGTCGTAAACGGCCATGTCGCCCCAACGGTGGAAATCGGCGGTGCCGTGTTGGTCGCGTTGCACGCAGAATACGGCATACGGAACGAGCCAATGGCTGTTGTTGGCGAAGAATTTCTTGTATTCTGCCGATGCAAAAGTTTTGGCTTTCTCCTGCTCGAAAATCAGGCTGATGTATTCCCATTTCAGCGCATTGACGGCGGCATAATCGACGAACGTTTTGGCGTTGAGTTGGCGGCGGCGTTTGTCGAAAGCGGCTTCGGTTTTGGCGTTGTTGAGTTTGCCGATGGACTCCAAATGCAGGTACATGGGGTGCAGTGCATACACCGAAATGGCGCTGTACGGATACGAATCGGCATCGGTTTTGGTGTTGGTGGTGTCGTTCACGGGCAGAATCTGAATCAGTTTTTGTCCCGTGGTGTGCGCCCAATCGACCATCTGTTTCAAATCGTGAAATTCGCCCACGCCCCAATCGCCCTCGCTACGCAGCGAGAACACGGGAATGGCCGTGCCTGCGCCTTTCCAGCGGAAATCTTGCCTGAAATTGTCCGAAAGCACCGTCGCGCCGTCGATGGAGTGCAATTGGCGGTTGCCGTCGTTTTCCCAGCGAACGATTTCGCCCGATGCAAGGTCGTAAACCACAAATTTGTATTCGCAGTTTTGCAGCGCGCTGTTTTTGAGTTTGACGAACCAATCGGCGTTGTCGGTGGCTTGCATGGGCAGCAGATGGCGTGCATCCCAACCGCCCAATGTGCGTGTCGAACCCAAGATGCCAACGCCTTGATTGGCCTCGACGGCCGGCGCATTGACAATCAGCAGTGTCTCGTCGGCACCGATTTTGGGCAATCGTTTGGTGTGGTGCGCGCACCAAGCCGCCGTGAATGGCGTAGTGCGAAACACGCGTGCCGTCGATGGATAGCGAAACGTGTTGAACACTTGTGCGTCGGGCGGAAGTGCGGGCAGCAGGCGTTGTTCGGGCGATTCTACGATTTGCGTTTGTTCTGGGTTCAGAACGAAGTAGGCGTAGGTCGTCGGTTTGCCTTGCGGCTCGTAGGGGCATTGCCACAGGCTGTCGGCAACGTAGGTCATCGCAACGGTTTTACCCTCGATTTGCAGAAAAACGTTTTGCCCCCAATAGGTGTAGCATTTCAGATTGAAAGTTATCATAGTGGTCTGTTTTTATCTTATCTTTTTCGTTGCAAGAATGATGCCAAAGTGAGCGCGGAGTTTGTAAATATAGCCCCCCTCTTATCCCCAAAGGGGGAGGTTGTTTCATATTATTTGAAAATTTGAAGATTTGAAGATTGTTTCTCGTGCTTCGCACGTTTCTAAGTTTCTAAGTTTCTGGTTATTTGGTTATTTGAAAATTAATTGAATAATTGGAAATTGAGTAATTAGATAATTGTCTTTGCTCTTTGCTCTATGTTCTTTGTTCTCTCACCTATAACCTATAACCTATAACCTATAACCTATAACCTATAACCTTTTGTCTTGCTACTTGCTACTCACATCTTGCTACTAATCAATCATTGTCTCATGCGTTTCAGATAGTTGTAGGCCTGATATATGCCGAGTTCGCCGGCTTTGCTCAGGTCGGCCACGCCGTGTTCGGTATCGCCGATGTAGATGTACGTCAGCCCGCGGTTGAAGTAGGCTTCGGCCATGTCGGGGTCGCTTTCGATGGCGTTGGTGTAGTTGCGTATGGCCGATTGAAAATCTTTCTGCACGCAGAGCACGTTGGCTCGGTTGAACCAAGCGTAGGCGAAGTTGGGCGCATATTCTAGTGCCTTGTCGTAGTCGCGCATTATCATTTCGAAATTGTTGGCATACTGTTCGGTGGATTGTGCATTTTCGTCGCTGTTGCTCGATTTGAATTCCAACTCTTTGAAGCGTATGTTTGCGCGGCAGAAGTAGGCGAGTGTCATGTCGGAATCGAAGTAGATGGCGCGCGAGAAATCGGCGTTGGCATTGGCAAAATCCTGCACCAGCGCATAGTCGATGCCGCGGGCGAGGTAGAGTAGTGCGTTGTCGGGCGTGGCATTGATGCGCCGCGATAGTTCGTCGATCGAGCGGAAATGGTGGTTGATGAGCGTTTGTGTGAGCGGCATTTCGCGGTTCACGATTTTGAGCGTTGCTGGCAGCACATGCAGCGCATTGAGTTGGCTTACGAGCGTGCTGTAATGGTCGTTTTTGCGCACGGGATCCTCTTTTTGGTAGTACGACAGCACAAAGTTTTTCTCGCTCGACACGTCCATTTGTGTGTTTTGTATGGCTCCGCGTATGGTAGCGGTGGCGGTGTTGCCCGTGGCGGCATCGAACAGACGTGCGCGTGCGCGTTCCGAATTTGCATCTTGTTGTGCCAATTCGGGGCTTGTGTCTATTTCGTCGCCTTGTTGCTGCCGTTGTTTGGCCTCTTGGCGCAGTTGTTCTATCTTGTCGTAGTCGTCGAAGGCGGCGCGTTTTTTGCCCATTTTTTCGTAAGCTTGGGCGCGTCCGTAGTAGGCTGGCACGAAGGTTGGGTGGCGTTCGATGAGCGTGCTGAAATCGGTTTCGGCGTTGCGCCAATCGTAGAGTTCGGCATAGACCAGCGCGCGTTGGTAGATGGCTTTGTCGTGGTCGGGCTTGAGTTTCAGCACTTCGGTCAGGTCGGCGATGGCGTTGTTCAGGTCGCCCACTTCGGAGCGCAGCAGTGCACGGTTGAACCACGCCGTTTCGTCGGTTGGGTCGAGTGCCACGGCACGGTCGAAATCGGCCAGCGCGCCTCGGTAGTTTTTGGCTTCGTAGTTCAGAAATCCGCGGTTGATGTAGTAGCCTGCATTTTGCGTGCCGAGCCGAATGGCTTCGTTGTAATCGGCGAGTGCGCCGCTGTTGTCGCCTGTTTGCAGACGGGCGATGGCGCGTGTAGCCCATAGGTCGGGGTTGTATTTGTCGGTGGCTACCAATTGGTCGAAATCGTTAAGTGCATCGAGCGTGTCGCCTTTGGCCAGCAGTATGCGGCCGCGTTCGTAGAGCAGGTCGGCCGATTGTTTGTTGTGGCGCAGCAGCACATCGACATCGGTCAAGGCCTCGTCGTACCGCTCGAGTTGCAGCCGCGCTTCGATGCGGTTGAGCGTGTAAATCGGATTTTCGGGTGCAAACTCCAATGCCTGCGAAAAATCGGCTTCGGCTTCGGCATAACGTTCGAGGCGCATACGCACGAATCCGCGCGCGTAGTAGGCTTGCGGCATGAACGCATTGCGTTCGATGACGGCGTTGCAGTCCTGCTCGGCACCGCGGTAATCTTCCAACTCTATTTTGGCGATGGCGCGGTAGAAATAGGGTTCGGTGAGATAGGGTTTGGCTTTGATAACTTGATTGAAATACTGTATCGACAGCACATAATCCTCGAAATAGAGCGCATTGCGCCCGATGGCCAGCACGCGGTCGGTGTTGAGTTGCGCCGCCGCAAACAGCGGCAGCAAAGCAAACGGCAATATGGCGATGATGCGGCGCATGGCGGGCGGCTTACTCTTCTATCGCTTTGATTTGCTCCAGCACTTCGCGCATGCGTTCGGTGGTTTTGAGCGTGGTCGGCACCAGTGGCAGCCGCAGTTCGTTTTCGATGAAGCCCATCATCGAGAGCAGACTCTTCACGCCCGCCGGATTGCCATCGACAAAGAGCAGTTCCATCAGTTCGGTGAAACGGTAGTGTATGTCGCGCGCACCGGCCAAATCGCCACGCATGGCCAGCCGCACCATACGGCTGAATTCGCGCGGAAAGGCGTTGCCTACCACCGAAATGGCACCGACTGCGCCCAGCGTTATCAGTGGGAAGGTGATGCCGTCGTCGCCCGATATGACCATGAAATGTTTCGGTTTGTTTTTGATGATTTCGTCGATTTGCGAAAATTTGCCCGATGCCTCTTTGATGGCCACGATGTTCGGAAATTCGCGTGCAAGGCGCAGCACGGTTTCGGCGGTCATGTTCACGCCTGTGCGCCCCGGCACATTGTACAAGATGATGGGCGTGCTGGTGGCTTGCGCGATGGCGCGGTAGTGCTGGTAGATGCCCTCTTGCGACGGCTTGTTGTAGTACGGCACCACGCTCAGCACGGCATCGACTTGCGACAGGTCGGTGTTTTTGATGGCTTCGACCACGGTGCGCGTGTTGTTGCCGCTGATGCCCATGACGATTGGCAGGCGTTTCCCGTTCTTTTCGATGATGAAACGGGCGATGTCGCGTTTTTCGTCGTCGGTGAGTGTGGGCGTTTCGGCCGTCGTGCCGAAAATCACCAAATAGTCGGCGTGGTTGGTTATTTGGTACTCGACGAGCCTCCCCAACGCCGCATAATCGACACTGCCGTCCTTCTTGAAAGGCGTAACCAACGCCACGCCCATGCCTGTAAGTTTATTTTGGTTCATATATTCTAAATTTCAAATTTCAGATTTTTTTAGTAGTAAGAAAAAGGTGAGAGGTTATAGGTTATAGGTGAGAGAACAAAGAATATAGAGCAAAGAGCAAAGACTAGGTTATAGGTTATAGGTGAGAGTAATTTCAAATTGCTCGGACGTGGCACGTAGCGTCCCTACTTTCCACTTGATAAACTTTCTCACTTTCATACTTTCTAACTTTCTCACTTTCTCACTTTCACACTTTCACACTTTCACACTGTTTCGCACTGTTTAATTTCTTTCAGATAGCGCAAAATGGCGTTCCACAGGGCGTGTTCGTGCTGCTTTTTTTCGGCGGCTGGCGTAACTTTCACGGCAAAATCTATCAGCCCGTATTGGCTCACGTCGCCGCCCACTTTGCACTTTGCATTGGCGTAGAGCAGCGCATATTGCAGCGGCAAACAGAAAGTTTGTGTCAGGTCGATGAGCAGGTCGTACTGCTGCGCTGCGATGGCGTTCAGCGTTGCTTTCTGCGGTTTCCCCCAGAACGAGATTTGCGCCTTGTCCAGCACTACGAAGTGCGCTTCCGACGGCTTTTCGCACTGTTTTTTCGCTACATAACTCACCACGTCGGTCTGCTTGCCGTCGGCGTGCAGGGCGCGCACCGCCTCGTCGATGAATGCGCGGTTTTCGGTCGGGTCGCTTTCGTACAGAAGCAGTATTTTTTTTGCGTGTGCGTAGTCCACAAACTGCTTTTGGCGCATGTGGCGTTTGGCATGTTTGCGCACGCAGTAGCCGAATAGTTTCAGTCGTAAACCCATAGTTTTTGCTTCGTTTTATTGTCCTATCATTTTCAGAAATTCCTCTTCGCCAACGATTTTCACGCCCAATTTTTCGGCCTTTTCGAGTTTGGCCGGCCCCATGTTGTCGCCCGCCAAGATGAAACTTGTGGCACCCGATACCGCCCCTACGTTTTTGCCGCCGTGCTGCTCGATGATGGCTTTGTATTCGTCGCGCGAGTGGTGTGTAAACACGCCGCTGATGACGATGGACATGCCTTGCAGCGTGTCCGAAACGGGCGTGTCGCTGTCGGCCATTTCCATCTGCAGACCGTGCGCACGCAGCCGCTCTACGAGTTGCCGATGTTCTGGCTTGGCGAAATAGGCCAGCACGCTTTGTGCGATGCTCTCGCCGATGTCGGGCACGGCCATCAGTTGGTCGAGTGTGGCGGCTGCCAAGCGGTCGATACTGCGGAATGCAGTTGCCAGTTTTTTTGCCACGGTTTCGCCCACATAGCGTATGCCAAGGGCAAAAAGCACGCGTTGGAACGGCACCTGCTTCGATGCTTCGATGCCTGCCCGTATGTTGTGTGCCGATTTCACGCCGAGGCGTTCCAGCCGCGCCAAATCGGGCGTTTTCAGTTCGTAGATGTCGGCCACATTGTGCAGCAGACCGTTGTCGTAGAGCAGGGCGATGGTCTCTTCGCCCAAACCATCGATGTTCATGGCTTTGCGGCTGACGAAATGCTCCATTTTTCCTTTGATTTGAGGCGGACAGCCGTCCTCGTTGGGGCAGTAGTGCGCCGCTTCGTTGTCGTCGCGCACGAGCGGAGTACCGCATTCGGGGCAGACCTTGGCAAAACCCACTTTGTCGCCTATCATGATGCGCGCATCGACATCAACGCCTGTGATTTTCGGAATGATTTCGCCCCCTTTTTCTACATACACCATATCGCCGATGTGCAGGTCGAGCCCAGCGATGATGTCGGCATTGTGTAGCGAGGCGCGCTTCACCGTGGTGCCCGATAGTTGCACAGGGTCGAGATTGGCCACGGGCGTAACCACGCCAGTGCGTCCCACTTGGTAACTCACCGAGTTGAGGCGCGTGCAGGCGCGTTCGGCTTGGAACTTGTAGGCAATAGCCCAGCGCGGCGATTTGGCGGTGTAGCCCAAATTTTTCTGCTGCCGCAATGCATTGACTTTCAGCACCATGCCGTCGGTGGCTACGGGCAGATTCTTGCGCTCGGTGTCCCAATAGTCGATGTATGCCAAAATCTCGTGCAGCGACGTGCATTTTTTCATGGCTTTCGACACTTTGAAGCCCCACGAAGCCGCTTTTTGCAGATTTTCGTAGTGTGTCGATGCTGGCAATTCTTCGCCGAGCAGATAGTAGAGGTAGGCGTCGAGTTGCCGACGTGCCACTTCGGCCGAATTTTGCATTTTCAGCGTGCCGCTGGCAGCGTTGCGCGGGTTGGCAAAGAGCGGTTCTTCTTGCGCTTCGCGTTCGGCGTTCAGTTTTTCGAACACAGCCCACGGCATCAGTATTTCGCCCCGAATTTCGAACTCTTTGGGATAGTCGGTGCCGTGCAGGCGCAGTGGAATGCTGCGTATGGTGCGCACGTTGGCTGTAACGTCGTCGCCACGCACGCCGTCGCCACGCGTAACGGCCTGCACGAGTGCGCCATCGCGGTAGATGAGCGAAATCGATGTGCCGTCGTATTTCAGTTCGCACACCACTTCGAATGGCTCGTTCAGGCTTTTGCGCACACGTTCGTACCATTCGGCCACGTCCGTTTCGGAGTAGGTGTTGGCCAGCGAGAGCATCGGGTAGCGGTGTTCCACCTGCACGAAAGCCGCATTCAGGTCGCTGCCTACGCGCTGTGTGGGCGAATTCGGGTCGAAAAATTCGGGGTGAGCCGCCTCCAATTGTTGCAGTTCGCGCATCTTGGCATCGAACTCGAAGTCGCTGATGGTCGGGGTGTTGAGCACATAATAGTTGTAGTTGTGCTGGTTCAGTTCGGCACGCAACTGTTCTATCTCTTCTCGTGTGGTCATGCTTTGTCGAAATGTAGTCGGTTTAACCTACAAAGATAGCACTTTTTTACGAAAATGCAGAATTTGCACCGAAAATTTGCGAAAAACGCGCCAAAAGACTATTTTTGCATAAAAATTGCGCACCATCAGACAAAAAAGGATTATGAACGAACGCACCACACTCAAACAATACGGCCAAATTTTGGACGCTGTGCGGCAAAAACGCCTTGCCGACGCTTTTGTCGACCTGCAGTCGTTGATTGATGCGGCGGGCGATTGGGCGTTGCGCGAACGCTGCGAGCAGCAGCGCGAGGTCTATCGTCAGTTGTTGCGCTATGCGGTGTTGGGCATCGACGACCCGCAGCGTGCCGACATTTATGCTGGCGTGGTGGAGCAAATCTACAGTCTGGCCGATGCTGCGAAAGCAACACTGTTGCAGCGGTTTTCGACGCGTTTGCCCTACGATGCGATGCGTTTGGCTCCGCCGCGGTCGCTGCCCGATTTGTGCGCCGAATGCCTGTCGGCGCAGGGCGAAGCGTTGGAATCGGCCGAACGCCGCCTGTTCGACGTGGTGTGGATGTCGCAACGCTGGGACAATTCCGAACGTCGCATTCTGACCAATTGGCTCGAAAATCCGCTCGCCAACGAACGTTCCAAATGTCTGGTCGTGTCGGCCGCCACTTTGTCGGTGCTGCGTTATTACGATTCTGACAAAATGGCATTGTTGCTCGATAGTTGTCGTGCGCCGCAAACGGCGGTGGAGCAGCGTGCCGTGGTGGGCGTGGTGCTGGTGTTGGCGTTTCATACGCATCGCATCGCGATAGATGCGGCCGTTTCTGCCCAATTGTCGGCACTTATCGACGACGCCAATTTTCGCAGCGCGCTGAAATCGGCCTATCTGCAACTGGTGCGCACGTCCGAAACGGAGGCGGTCGTCAACCGCATTCGCAACGAGATAATGCCAGCCATGGTGCGTGCCACGCCCAAAATTTCGGACAAGATAGAGCATATCCTCTCGCGCGACGACGACGAGGCGCAGGATACCGATTGGCAGGAGGTGTTCGACGACACCGGCCTGACCGATAAAATGCAGGAATTCAGCGAGATGCAACTCGACGGCTCCGACGTGTATGCGGCCACGTTTGCCAAACTGAAATCCTATCCGTTTTTCGGCATTGTGTCCAATTGGCTGTTGCCGTTCGATGCCGCGCACAGTAGCGTAGCCGCCACTTTGTCGGGCAGCCGCAACGTGTTTGCCGCCATCATGAAGATGCCGTATATCTGCAATTCCGACAAATACTCGTTTTGCTTGAGCCTGACGCAAGTGCCCGAAAATCAGCGCAAAGTGATGCTCAATGGCATCGATGCCGAGTCGGAACAGGCGCAAGAAATGCTCGACGACGAGCGGTTCGTTCACCCCGAAATTACATCGCAAAACATTGCTAATCAGTACATTCAGGATTTGTATCGGCTCTACACGCAGCACCCGCGGCGCACCGATTTCGACAATCCGTTGGCGGCGGTTTGGGCGTTCTACAAAACGGACATTTTCGCACGACTTTTCCCCGACAATGCCACACGCACGCAGATTGCCGAATACTATCTGTCGAAAGGACTTTGGGCGGATAGCGCGGCGCAATTCGAAACACTGCTCGCCGACAGTTCGCACGATGGGCGGCTGCTGCAAAAATTGGGCTACTGCTACCAAAAAATGGGCGATTACGCCCAAGCGGCCGACGCTTACACCCGTTCCGACCTCTATCTGCCCGACAATTTCTGGACGTTGCGGCGGCTGGCACTCTGCCAACGGCGCATGGGCGATGCGGCCAAAGCACTCGAAACATACACCGTTTGCGAAAAAATGCAGCCCGACAATTTCAAAATTTTGCTGCAAAAAGGGCATTGTCTGGTGGAACTGAAACGCTACAAAGCCGCCATCGAAACCTATTTTTGCGCCGACAATCTGCAGCCCGACGATGCCACGTGCCGCCGTGCGGTGGCTTGGTGCTATCTGCTCGATGGCCAGTTCGACAAGGCGATTAAGCAATACGAAAAACTGACGGCTGCCACGCCTCACCGCGACGACTGGCTGAACATGGCGCACGCCTATCTGCTTTCGGGGCAGCGCAAACGCGCGTTGGCCTGCTATCGCCACAGCCTTGCCCTCTACGAGCCGTCTGCCGAATTTTTTGCCGCGCTTGCCGCCGACACATCTACGCTGACCGCCTTGGGGCTTTCGCCCGACGAACTTCTGACACTCACCGAAGCCCTGAAATTGGACTGAATTCGGCTCGGAAAGCCTGCCTTTTGTGGCGCGCAACGCTCCTCGTTATTATGCTGTACAACATAATGAAATGTTTGTGCATGTGAACTTATTTGTGTAAATTGCCAAAATGAAACGTTCGCATTTAGAAAAAGACTTAACATATTGAGTATGAGTTACTTAAAATTTGACAAGACGCTGCTGACCAACCTCGAAAAATCGCTCGACAAGGAGATGCTGCGCACGAACCAAGCGGGCGCATACGCCAGCACGACGATTATCGACTGCAATACGCGCAAGTACCACGGCCTGTTGGTGGTGCCGGTGCCAACGCTCGACCGCGACAACCATGTGCTGCTCTCGTCGTGCGACGAAACGGTGATACAGCACGGCGCAGAGTTCAATCTTGGCATTCACAAATATCAGGGCGATTACTTCAGCCCGCGCGGGCACAAATATATCCGTGAGTTCCACATCGATTCGGTGGCGACCACCATCTACCGTGTGGGCGGCGTGATTTTGCAAAAAGAGCGAATACTCGTCTCGTTCGAAAACCGTGTGCTGGTGCGCTACACGCTGCTCGAAGCGCATTCGCCCACGAAATTGCGGCTCAAACCATTTCTCGCATTCCGCAATGTGAACGAACTGACGCACGAAAACAACACGATAAACCGCACCTGCAACGAGGTGGAAAACGGCATCTCGTGCTGCCTGTACAATGGTTATCCCAATCTAGTGATGCAGACCAACAAACAGGTAACATTTGTGCCGCAAGCCGATTGGTACAGGGGCATCGAATATCTGAAAGAGCAGGAGCGCGGCTACGCATACAGCGAGGATTTGTATGTGCCAGGCTATTTCGAGTTGGACATCAAAAAGGGCGAAACGGTCATCTTTTCGGCTGGAACGGAGCCTGTGGCTGTGCGCCGCCTGAAAAAACTCTTCGACGACGAAGTGGCCAAGCGCGTGGGGCGCACCGACTTTTTCACCTGTCTGAAAAATGCCGCACACCAATTCTACAACAAAAAAGAGGACGGCTACTATCTGCTGGCGGGCTATCCGTGGTTCAAATACCGCGCTCGCGACGAGTTTGTGGCTCTCCCTGGCGCAACGTTGGCTGTGGGCGAACCCGATATGTTCGAAAAAATGATGGAGATTGGCGTTGTCGCTGTGCGCGACTACATCGATGGCAAGCCGAAAAGCACGCAACTGAAGGAGGTCAGTTCGCCCGATGTGCTGCTGTGGTTTGTGTGGGACATTCAGCAATATGCCCAAGCGACATCGTTGCGGCAGGCTGCCGAAAAGTATGGCCAGCACGTGCTCGATGTGGTCGATTTCATTCGCCGGCAGAAGCATACAAACCTGTTTGTCCACGACAATGGATTGCTCTATACCGACGGTCGCTACAAGCCATCGACATGGATGAATGCCATGGAAAACGGTGTGCCCATCACGCCACGAACGGGCTATGTGGTCGAGATTAATGCGCTGTGGTACAATGCGTTGAAATTTGCATCGGACGTTGCAGCCGAACTTGGCAGCGAAAACGTGTCGGACTTGCTCAACTATCAGGCCGAAATCATGCGGCAGTCGTTTGTGGCCACCTTTTGGAACGGCATCTATCTGGACGATTATGTCGATGGCGACTACCACAACTGCGAGGTGCGGCCGAACATGATTTTTGCCGTGTCGTTGCCCTATTCGCCGCTCGAACGCCAGCAACAAAAGTCGGTGCTCGACATCATCACGCGCGAACTGCTCACGATAAAAGGTCTGCGCAGCCTCAGCCCGAAAAGCGGCATGTACCGGCCGATTTACATCGGCGGTCAACTCGAACGCGACCGCAACTACCACAACGGTCCCGTTTGGCCATGGACGACAGCGGCGTTTGCCGAAGCCTACTTGCGCGTGCATAAGATGAGCGGCGTAGCCTTGTTGATGCGCCTTTTGGCCGGTTTCGAGAGCGATTTGACCGAACTGACCGTAGGTTGCCTCTCCGAACTGTACGACGGCAATCCGCCTTTCCGCGGACACGGTGCCATGAGTTACGCGCCCACGGTAGCCGAAGTGCTGCGCGCCAAAAAGTTGATGGAGGATTTCGTGGCATCGCTCAACGAGCAGCAAATAAGCGACTTCGGCATTGGCAAAATAGTGAAATAAACAAAAAACATTATGAAGACAAAACTATTTTTGGTTGTGGCGGTGTTGGGTTTGTGCTTGGCGGCGTGCGAGAAGAAGGATGTGCCACGTGAAACTTTCGACACGAATCTTGTTGGAACGTGGCAATGGCAATATACGGTTGTCAGTAGGCCGATAGAATACGGCCCTATAACGCCTGAAGAAACTGGGGAAAATGAAACTTTGTCATTTTCGCACGATTTGAAGTGGGCGTATTTGATAAATGGTGCCATGAATGGAAACGGGACGATGAAAGTTATCACAAAGACAAGCCCTGTGGATTTGGTCGATTATGACTATATTGTTTTTACAGATGTGAAAAATGATAGTGTTTTTGAACTTCACTATCGAATCGAGAACGATACTTTGTACACAAAAGATGATCCCTATACCGTTGGGATTGGTTATAAAGTGTGGTCAAGGAATTTGTAATAATATAACTACATAAGTATTATGAAACGTTTGATATTTGTGGTGTTTCTTTTTAGTTGTTGCACTTTTGCAATGGGGCAAAATAATTGTGCAATGGGGCTTGTGTATGATAGAAACGCCCATTATTCTACGCCCATGGTGAATGTGGATTCATTAATACAGAGTGTGAGTAGTGATAATTCTCAACAAGTATTTGCTTCTCAATACTACTTGGATGCTCCCCCAGCCCTTAGTCAAGGAGGGCAGCCGTCGTGTACTGGTTGGGCGGTTGGTTATGCTGCAGCGAGTATATTAGTGTATCAAAAATATGGCGATTGGACACTATCAACGATGAGTCCTAGCTTTGTCTATAATCAAGCCAAGTTGTCAAGTGATTGCAGTAGGGGGGCTTCTTTTAGCAATGCGTTCAACTTGGTGCGTGATAAAGGCATATGCACTATTGAAAGTATGTCCTACGATGCTTCGTCGTGTTCGGCATTGCCTAACGCGTCAATATTACGGCAGGCGGCGTATAATACTATGTCTTATGGGCGTGTAAATGAAAAATCTGTAACAAACATTTGTAGTTTGTTGTCCAAAGGTTATCCGATTGTTGTTGGTGTGTATGTAACTTCGTCATTTTACAGTATGTGGTATTCGGATGGAATTTGGCGGAATGATGAACGCTCAAATAACGATGGATACCATGCTTGTTGTGTTGTTGGGTATGACAATGTGAACAGGATGTTCAAGGTGCAAAATTCTTGGGGAAGCCGTGGTGGCGATAACGGCTTCTTTTGGGTAACTTACGATTTGGTAAATAACGGGGTGTTTAATGAGGCCTATGTGCTTTATGATTTGAATCCAGCTGTGGATATTTCCATTCAGGGACCGTCCCAGTTTTGCGACACGGCGGTTTACACGCTGGAGAACGTGCCTACGGGCGCAACCATAAAATGGAAGAATTACAATACACTGCAGTCAACGTATCCGTATTCCATCAAGCGTGGGCAAGGCACTTCAAGGGTGGTGTACAAACGGGGGAGGAAAGGGGATGACCTGTCGCAGCACCCCAATTTCGTGTCGTTGGACTATACGGGTTCGGCGGTGGTGTCGGCCACCGTGTCGTTTGGCGGGCAGTCCTATACGGCGAGTAAGGACGTGTACATCGGACACGTCGCGCCCAAGATAGCGTTGTACGATTCCCTTGGGCTTCACATGGTTCCGTCGAATGCTGGTACCTCCTACCGCATGGTGGTGGTGAATTGTGCCGATGTGCCGGATAATGACATCCACTGGGTGGTGTCGTCGAGCACACAAGAGTTTGAACGCTTGGGGCGCGGCAGGTATTTCCCTCTAATAATAAGCGAGCCGCAGACGGTAACGGCGGAAGTGTCGTGCACTACCGAAAACTGCGGCTTGTCCACCACAACGCAGACTTATTATTTTAGGCTGCCAAGCGGGATGTCAGGCGCATCGTTGGCCTATCAAAACCCTGTTTCCGCAGGCGGAATGCTTGATGTGTCCATAACGCGGACAGACAATGGTGTGGCGGCACTGCAATCGTCCGAAACGGCCTGTTACACGCTCGAGTTGTGGAGCGAACTTTACGGCCGCGTGCGCACGGTCGATGCCGACGAGCCAACAACTCAAATTGCATTACAGGGATTGCCTGCGGGGACTTATTTCATGAAACTCATAATCGATGGCGAGCCAGTAACTACCGAACAACTGATAATCAAATAAGAAAAAATAACTGACAAAAATATACTATGAAAGCACTAATGTTTGGGTGGGAGTTTCCACCGCACATACTTGGCGGCTTAGGCACAGCGAGTTACGGCCTGACGAAAGGCATGGCATTGCAGCCCGACATGGACATCACGTTCGTGATACCGAAACCGTGGGGCGACGAAGACCAAAGTTTTCTGCACATCATCGGTGCATGTAACGTGCCTATCGTTTGGAAGGACGTGAACTGGAACCAAGTGAACGAACGGCTTGGCGGCCGCATGCACCCCGACGAGTATTTCCAGCTACGCAACGGCATCAAGTACGATTTCCGCCGCATCGGCACGAACGACATCGGCTGCGTCGATTTTTCGGGACGCTATCCCGACAATCTGCTGGAGGAGATATCGAACTACGAGGCGGTGGCGAGCGTCATTGCGCATAGCCGCGAGTTCGACGTGATTCACGCGCACGATTGGCTCACCTATCCAGCAGGGCGTTTTGCCAAACAAATCAGCGGAAAACCGTTGGTTATCCATGTGCACGCCACCGACTACGACCGCAGTCGAGGCAATGTAAATCCCGACGTTTACCGCATCGAGAAAGAGGGCATGGAGGCCGCCGATCATATCATTACGGTGTCGAACTTGACACGCAACACGGTCATCGAAAAGTATCATCAAAATCCCGATAAAGTAACGACCGTGCACAACGCCGTGGAGCCGCTTCCGTTTGTGAACGAGTTGCACAAGAGCGCACGCAAGGATAGGGTAGTAACCTTTCTTGGGCGCATCACCATGCAAAAAGGACCGGAATACTTCGTGGAGGTGGCCTCGCGCGTGTTGAGCCGCACCGACGGCGTGCGTTTTGTCATGGCCGGCAGCGGCGATATGATGAACCAGATGATTCGTCTTGTGGCGCAACGTGGTATCGCCGACAAGTTCCATTTCACGGGATTTCTGAAAGGGCGCGCCGTGTACGAGATGTTGGCCGAGAGCGACGTGTACATGATGCCGTCGGTGTCGGAGCCGTTTGGCATTTCGCCGCTCGAAGCGATGCAGTGTGGCACGCCGAGCATCATCTCGAAACAGTCGGGCTGCGCCGAAATTCTGAACCACGCCATCAAAACCGACTATTGGGACATCGATGCCATGGCCGACTACATTCACGCCATAGTGAAATATCCCGCCATGTACGAAGCCCTGCACCGCAACGGCCTGGAAGAGGTGAACAACATCAAATGGGAGTACGCCGGCCAAAAAGTGCGCAAAATCTACGACATGGTTTGCCATAAATAGTGTGAAAGTGAGAAAGTTTATAAAGTTCATAAAGTTCATAAAGTGGAAAGTCTATAAAGTTATTGGTGATTTGATGATTTGGTTATTTGGTTAATTTGAAATCTGAAATCTGAAATCTGAAATCTGAAATTACTCTCACCTATAACCTATAACCTATAACCTATAACCTTTTTTCTTGCGACTTGCTACTTGTGTCTTGCTACTAATCAAATGTCTTTATTCTTTATTCTTTGTTCTTTGTTCTTTGTTCTTTGTTCTTTGTTATCTCACCTATAACCTATAACCTATAACCTATAACCTATAACCTCATATCTTGCTACTAATTTGAAATCTGAAATCTGAAATCTGAAATTACTCTCACCTATAACCTATAACCTATAACCTATAACCTTTTTTCTTGCGACTTGCTACTTGTGTCTTGCTACTAATCAAATGTCTTTATTCTTTATTCTTTGTTCTTTGTTCTTTGTTCTTTGTTCTTTGTTATCTCACCTATAACCTATAACCTATNACCTATAACCTATAACCTCATATCTTGCTACTAATTTGAAATCTGAAATCTGAAATCTGAAATTACTCTCACCTATAACCTATAACCTATAACCTATAACCTTTTTTCTTGCGACTTGCTACTTGTGTCTTGCTACTAATCAAATGTCTTTATTCTTTGTTCTTTGTTCTTTGTTCTTTGTTATCTCACCTATAACCTATAACCTATAACCTATAACCTATAACCTCATATCTTGCTACTAATTTGAAATCTGAAATCTGAAACAAATCCTTACCAATATGAAAACAATCAATTTTATTTTTCGTGTGCATCAACGGTCGAATTTGAAGCGTTACCGCTTTTTCGACATCGGCAACGACCACTATTACTACGACGACTACGCCGACGAGACGGCTGTGCGCCAAAATACCGACCAATGCTACCTGCAGGCCAACCGCACGCTGCTCGAGATGATTAAAGGCTCGAACGGCAAATTCCGCGTGTCGTTCGCCATTTCGGGGCTGGCTCTTGAGCAGTTCGAACGCTACGCACCCGAGGTTATCGACTCGCTCCAAGAGTTGGCCAAAACGGGCTGCGTGGAGTTTCTCGCCACGCCCAACGCCCACTCGCTGGCCGCCATCTACGACAACGACGAGTTTGCCATACAAACCAAACTTCAAACCAACAAAATCAAACAGTTGTTTGGCAAAACGCCCACCGTATTTGCCAATACAGCCCTGATTTACAGCGACGAAATCGGCGAAAACATCGCTAAAATGGGCTACAAAACCATCATGATCGAAGGCGCAAAACACATCATGGGCTGGAAGAGTCCGCACTACGTCTACAGCCACGCCAACAACAGCAAAGTGAAACTGCTCGTGCGCGACAACAAACTGAGCGACGACATCAACTACCGCTTCTCGCAGTGGAATTGGAACGAATATCCGCTCACCGCCGAAAAATTCATCGGGTGGATAAATGCCTCGCCGGCCGAAGAAGAGGTGTTCAACATTTTCCTTGGCTACGAAGCGTTGGGCGTGCTGAACCATCGCGACAGCGGCATCTTCGAGTTCTTCAAGGCGTTGCCATACCACGCCATGGCCAACGGCGTAGCCTTCGCCACACCATCGGAAGTGGCGGCCAAAGCCAAACCCGTCGGCACCATATCGGTGATGCACCCCATGTCGTGGGCCGACGAAGAAAAAGACCTGAGCGCATGGTGCGGCAACGAACTGCAAAACGAAGCCCTAAACAAACTCTACGGCATCGCACAGCGCGTACACCTCTGCAATGACCTGTTGATAAAAATCGATTGGCAACGCCTGCAAGACACGTCGCACTTCTTCTTCATGACCACAAAACACTACTCGAACGGCATGATAATGGCCGAACCGATTTCGTACGAATCGCCCTACGAAGCATTCATGAACTACATGAACGTGCTGAGCGACTTCATCGACCGCGTGAACGCACAATACCCAAGTTCGATTGAAAACGAGGAACTTAACGCCTTGCTCAAAACCATCTCGAACCAAGAAAAAGAGATAGCCTCGCTCGAAAGCAAACTCGAAAAATGCGAAAAAAACAAAACCAAAGCAAAGAAAAAATGAGACAGCCGATTTCGGAATTTTAGGTTAAATATCTGAAAATTAGGCGATTGTGCGAGCGTTGGAGAAATTTAGCGCACCGATGTTGCTGTAAATCAGAAATTTTATTTACCTTTGCACGCCAAAAAACATTGAAAACCATAACTCAAAACATTGTATGATTCTCTCACAAGACATCAAAAAAGGAACTTGCATCCGCATGGATGGCAAACTCTATTTCTGCATCGATTTTCTGCACGTTAAACCCGGCAAGGGCAACACCATCATGCGCACAACGCTGAAAGACGTAGTATCGGGCAACGTACTCGAACGCCGTTTCAATATTGGCGAACGCCTCGAAGACGTGCGCGTCGAACGCCGCCAGTACCAATACCTCTACAAAGAGGGCAACGACTACGTGTTCATGGATCAGGAGTCCTACGAACAGGCCACCATCGCACACGACCAGATCGAAGGCGTCGATTTCCTGAAAGACGGCATGATTGTTGATGTGGTTTACGACTCGTCGACCGACACCATTCTCTATGCCGAATTGCCCGTGAAAGTCGATTTGGAAGTAACCTACACCGAACCCGGCATGGCTGGCAACACCGCCACCAACACGCTGAAACCCGCCACACTCGAAACGGGAGCGCAGGTGCGCGTGCCGCTATTTATCAACACCGGCGAAAAGGTGCGCATCGACACACGCGACGGCTCGTACATCGAGCGCGCCAAGTAAGCACCAACGCCGAGAGCGATACACACGAGAGCCGCAAATGTTTGTGGCTCTCTCTTTTGTTGGCCTTTGGGTAGCCGAAATTTTGCCAAGTGCGTTTTTTGTATTACCTTTGCAAGTTAAACAATTCCGAATCGAGATAAAAGAGATATGATGACGAAGATAATTTCCGACGAACTAGTGGCGCAAGCCCGCACGTTGCTCGACGAAGCACAACGCATAACCATCGTTTCGCACATGTCGCCCGACGGCGATGCCGTAGGCTCGTCGCTGGCCATGTGGCACTTTTTGCGCGCGGCAGGCAAAGAGGTGCAGACAATTCTGCCCAACTATTTCCCCGCATACCTTGCGTGGCTCGATGGTGCCTCCGAAATTTTGATTTGCGAAGCCGACCACAAAGCCGTGCAGAAAGCCATCACCGAAGCCGATTTGGTCGTCTGCCTCGACTTCAACAACCGCAAACGGGTGAACGGCGTGAAACCATTTTTGGAACAGACCAAAGCCAAACTCCTGCTCATCGACCACCACATCGATCCCGAAGATTTCGCCCATGTAACAATCTCGTATCCCGACATCGCATCGACCTGCGAATTGGTTTATTGCCTGATGACACAGATGGGGCAGAGTAGCAGAATCACCAAAGCGTGCGCCGAAGCCGTCTATGTGGGCATGATGACCGACACCGGCAATTTTTCGTACGCCTCGCAACAGCCACAAATCTACACCATCATCTCCGAATTGCTCGAAATTGGCATCGACAAAGACGCCATCTACCGCAAAGTGTACACCAACTATTCCGAAAGTCGCATGAGGCTGATGGGCTACTGCTTGGTGAACAAGATGAAGGTTTATCACGAGCAACACACCGCCGTCATCAGCCTTACCAAGGAGGAGTTGCAGCGGTTCGACTTCAAAGTGGGCGACACCGAAGGCTTTGTCAACATTCCGCTCTCGATCGAAGGCATCTGCCGGTCGGTGTTTGTGCGGCAGGAAGACCGCAAGGTGAAACTCTCGTTTCGCTCGCAGGGCAATGTGCCCGTCAATACCATCGCATCGGAGCATTTCAACGGTGGCGGTCACCTGAATGCCGCTGGCGGCGAAAGCATGCTCACCCTCGAAGAGACCCTCGCCAAACTCGAAAAAGTGATTCTGACACTGGATTAGGCGCGAGAAAGATTATAGTTAGTAGTTAGTAGTTAGTAGTGAGTAGTGAGTAGTGAGTAGTGAGAAATGAGGAGTTAGGAGTTAGGAGTTAGGCGTAAGACGAAATTTCAAATTTCAGATTTCAAATTTCAGATTGTCGAATCAATCAAATAATCAAATAACCAAATCACCAAATCATCAAATAACCAAATTCACACCATTGAAAAAATAGAAATCAAAAATAAGGTATGGAACTGAACGAACAAGAAATAGGTCGTCGGCAGAGCCTCGACGCCTTGCGCAACATGGGCATCGAACCCTATCCGGCAGCGGAATATCCGGTAGATGCTCATTCTGACGACATCAAAGCACAGTTTGTCGATGGCGCGCCCGAACGCCACGTGTGCATCGCTGGCCGCATCATGAGCCGCCGCATCATGGGCAAAGCCTCGTTTATCGAACTGCAGGACGCCAAAGGTCGCATTCAGGTCTATGTGTCGCGCGACGAAATAAACACCGAGGCGCAGCCCGAAATGTACAATACGGTGTTCAAAAAACTGCTCGACATCGGCGATTTCGTTGGCATTCGTGGCTTCGTGTTCCGCACACAGACGGGCGAAATCAGCGTACATGCGCAAGAACTGACGGTGTTGGCCAAGAGCTTGCGCCCACTGCCGATAGTGAAATACAAAGACGGCGTGGCCTACGACAAATTCGACGACCCCGAACTGCGCGCCCGCCAGCGTTACGTCGATTTAATCGTGAACGAAGGCGTGAAAGAGACCTTTGTGAAACGCGCCAAAATCATCAGCACCATGCGGCGCATTTTCGACGAGGCAGGATTTACCGAAGTGGAAACACCTATCCTTCAGCAGATTGCAGGAGGCGCATCGGCACGTCCGTTCATCACACACCACAATACGCTCGATGTGGACATGTACCTGCGCATCGCCACCGAACTCTATCTGAAACGTCTGATTGTGGGCGGTTTCGAGGGCGTTTACGAGATTGGCAAAAACTTCCGCAACGAAGGCATGGATCGTAGCCACAACCCCGAATTTACCTGCATGGAACTCTACGTGCAGTACAAGGACTACAACTGGATGATGTCGTTTGCCGAACAATTGCTCGAAAAAATCGCTGTGGCAGTCAATGGCACCACCAAAGTGCAAATCGGCGACCACGAGGTCGATTTCAAAGCGCCGTACCGCCGTCTGCCCATTCTCGACGCCATCGCCGAAAAGACCGGCTACAACCTCGAAGGCAAATCGGAAGACGAAATCCGCGCCATCTGTCGGAAATTGAACATGGAAATCGACGACACGATGGGCAAAGGCAAACTCATCGACGAAATTTTTGGCGAATTTTGCGAAGGCACATTCATTCAGCCCACATTCATCACCGATTATCCCGTCGAAATGTCGCCGCTGACCAAAATGCACCGCTCGAAACCTGGGCTGACAGAGCGTTTCGAACTGATGGTGAACGGCAAAGAACTGGCCAACGCCTACAGCGAGCTGAACGACCCGATAGACCAATACAACCGCTTCGTAGAACAGATGAAACTGGCCGACAAAGGCGACGACGAAGCCATGGTAATCGACCACGACTTTGTGCGCGCACTCGAATACGGCATGCCGCCCACGTCGGGCATCGGCATCGGCATCGACCGCCTGACCATGTTCATGACTGGCCAGCCGACCATTCAGGAAGTGCTGCTGTTCCCCACGATGAAACCCGAAAAAGTGCAGAAAAAAGACAGCCCCGAACGCTACGCCGAAATTGGCGTTCCGACCGAATGGGTAGAACCGCTGCAAAAACTTGGTTACGACACAGTGGAAAAACTCAAAGGCCTGAATCCCAATAAGTTGCATCAGGATTTGTGCGGCTACAACAAGAAAAACAAACTCGGTTTGGCCAATCCCGCCAAGGAATTGGTAGAGAGTTGGACGAAATAAAAACGTCGAAAAAACGAAAAAAGTTGCTTTTGTGCGCAGAAAATCTTAACTTTGTCGATTGGAATGTTGCGCCGGCACCGTGTCGGCCGATTGTTGAGCCATTTTTGTAGAATGCGATGCTTTATCCGCTGAAATTCACGCCGATACACAAAACCAAACTGTGGGGCGGCGACAAACTGAAAAACTACTGCCGCCATGCTGGCACAACCGACGGTCGCGTGGGCGAAACGTGGGACGTATCGGCTGTCGAAGGCAACGAATCGGTGGTCGAAAACGGCTTCCTGCAAGACAATACGCTCAGCGAACTGGTCGAAGTCTATCTCGGCGACCTGGTGGGCGACCATGTCTACGAACGCTACGGCAACGACTTCCCGCTGTTGGTCAAACTCATCGACTCGGCGCAGCACCTCTCCATACAGGTGCACCCCAACGATGCGTTGGCCGCCGAACGCCACCAATGTTCGGGAAAAACCGAAATGTGGTATCTGCTCGATGCCGCCCCCGACGCATTTGTCGTGGCGGGTTTTACGCGTGCCATCGGCAAGGACGAATATCTGCAACTCGTGGCCGAAAATAGGCTGGAAAGCGTGTTGCACAAAATTCCCGTCGAACGGGGCGATGTCATTTTCATTCCAGCGGGCTGCGTGCATTCCATCGGCGCGGGGTGCGTCATCTTGGAGGTGCAGCAAACCTCGGACATCACCTACCGCATCTACGACTACAACCGTGTAGATGCCGACGGCAAACAGCGCGAACTGCACACCGATTTGGCCGCCGATGCCATCGATTTCGAACAGTGGGGAAACGAGAAAATCGTGCCGCACCCAGCACTGGACGGCGCGCCACAGCGGTTGATAACGTGCGACTATTTCGCCGTCGATATCGTGTCGCTCGCGCACGAACAGACGATGGAGTTGGTCGCTCTCGACTCGTTTGTGCTGCTCACCGCACTCGAAGGCAGCGCACGCTGCTGCTACGACGGCGGCGAGATAGAACTGGCCGTGGGCGAAACCGTGCTGATTCCCGCCGAAATGGACGAACTGACACTCGTCCCACAAGGACATGCCAAACTGCTGAAAACGTACATCATTTAGCGAGTAGAGTAGTGGGCGGTCGAATTTCGCAACAATCAAAATAACGAATCAAAAACAAACAATAATAAAATCTTAAAAAACAAGTATTATGGAAAACGAAGAACTGAAACAAGTGATGGCTACTGCGCAAACGTGGCTCGACGGCAATTACGACGACGAGACAAAAGCGCAAGTGCGCGCCATGATGGAGGCCGACGACAAAACGGAACTCATCGAATCGTTCTACCGCACGCTCGAATTTGGTACGGGCGGCCTGCGCGGCATCATGGGCCCCGGCACCAACCGCATGAACAAATACATTGTGGCACAAGCCACACAAGGTTATGCCAACTACCTGCTGAAAGTGCAGCGCGAGAATGGCTACAAAAATCCCGTGAGACAGGTGAGCGTGGTCGTCGGGCACGACTGCCGCAACAACGGTCGCATGTTTGCCGAAACGGTGGCTGCCGTATTCTCGGCCAACGGCATCAAAGTATATCTGTTCGAGAGTCTGCGCCCGACACCCGAAGTGAGCTTCGCCATTCGTCGGCTTGGCTGCCAAGGCGGCGTAAACGTAACCGCTTCGCACAATCCGAAAGAATACAACGGCTACAAAGCCTATTGGGAGGACGGCTCGCAAGTGCTGATGCCGCACGACGCTGGCATCATAGCCGAAGTGAACAAAGTGAAGATGGACGATGTGAAATGGGAAGCCAACAAAGACCTGATTCAAATCATCGGCGGCGAAATGGACTACGACTACATGATGGCCGTGAAAACCGTGATGATTGACCAAGAAGCCATCAATCACCAAAAAGATTTGAACATCGTTTATACGCCGTTGCACGGAGCCGGCCGCCAAATCGTGCCGATGTGCCTGCGCAGTTGGGGATTCCAAAACATACACGTCGTGCCAGAGCAGATGGTTATCGACGGCAACTTCTCGACCGTCGTGTCGCCCAACCCCGAAAACGCTGAAGCCATGACCATGGGCATGAATCTTGGTACCAAACTCAATGCCGACCTTGTGGTGGCCAGCGACCCCGATGCCGACCGCATCGCCATCGTTTGCCGCAACGACAAAAACGAATGGGTCATCATCAATGGTAACCAAACCAACATCATGTACCATCACTACATCATCAACAACATGAAAAAACTCGGCAAACTGCGCCCCGAACATTATGTTGTCAAGACGATTGTAACCAGCGAACTTATCCGCAAAATAGCCGACCGCGAAGGCGTAACGCTCACCGACGAATACACCGGCTTCAAATGGATTGCCAACCGCATACGCGAGTGGGAAGGCAAACGCAAATACATCGGCGGCGGCGAAGAATCGTTCGGATTTCTGCCCTACGATGCCGTGCGCGACAAATGCTCGCCATCGTCTATCTGCCTCATCTGCGAAATAGCCGCTTGGGCTAAAGACCACGGCATGTCGCTCTACGAATACCTGCTGAGCATCTACATGGAATACGGATTCCAGCGCGAAACGACCATCAACGTCGTGCGGCCAGGCAAATCGGGTGCCGAAGAGATAAAACAGATGATGATAAACTACCGCGAACACCCGATTACCGAAATTGCTGGCAGCAAAGTGGTGAAAACCAAGGACTTCCAAAGCCTGAAACAGCGCGAACTGAAAAATGGTCAGTGGGTCGAAAGCGACATCACGATGTCGCTCAACGCCACCAGCAACGTGCTGCAGTACTTCACCGAAGACGGCCTGAAAGTCTCTGTGCGCCCGTCGGGTACCGAACCGAAAATCAAATTCTATTTCGAGATTCCTGCCGAGATGAAATCGCCAAGCGACTACGACCGCGCCACTGCCGAAGCCGAAGCGCGCGTGCCAGCCATTCGCCAAAGTTTGGGCATTTGATAAACCAATCGACCAACCGTAGAGCCGCCACACTATGACGGCTCTACTTTTTTTAGAGAGAACAAAGAGCAAAGACTTTTTAATTATTCAATTATCTAATTTCCAATT
This sequence comes from Leyella stercorea, assembly GCA_963658575.1. GTDB lineage: Bacteria > Bacteroidota > Bacteroidia > Bacteroidales > Paludibacteraceae > W0P28-013. Next base: position 42,103 of record CAVKQB010000014.1, read on the forward strand.
ATTT
>CAVKQB010000015.1:0-41055 GCA_963658575.1 Leyella stercorea
TTATAGGTTATAGGTTATAGGTTATAGGTTATAGGTTATAGGTTATAGGTTATAGAACAAAGAGCATAGATTAGTAGCAAGACACAAGTATCAAGTCGCAAGAAAAGATTCCAAATTTCAGATTTCAAATTGTCGGTAACCAAATCGTCAAATAACCAAATCCCCAAATCCACAAATACTTTATAGACTTTTCACTTTATAGACTTTATAAACTTTCTCACTTTCACACTTTCACACTAATTAAACTGATTATGACACAACCTTTTGCAAGCATTCACCCCAGCGCAAAAATAGCCGACAATGTTGTCATCGAGCCGTTTTGCGTGATAGAAAAGAACGTAACCATCGGAGCGGGTACGCACATCGGCCCGAACGTAACCATCTACGAGAACACCACCATCGGCGAGAACTGCCGCATTTTCCCTGGTGCAGTCGTTGGCGCCATTCCGCAAGATTTGAAATTCAAAGGCGAAAACACATTCACCATCATCGGCAACAACACCACACTGCGCGAATGCGTAACCGTGCACCGCGGCACCGCCTCGAAAGGCAAAACCGTGATTGGCGACAACTGTCTGGTGATGGCCTACTGCCATGTGGCGCACGACTGCCGCTTGGCCAACAACATCATCATGTCGAACTGCACACAACTAGCTGGCGAAGTGGTAGTCGACGATTACGCCGTGATTGGCGGTGGCACGCTCGTACACCAATTCTCGCACATCGGCAAACATGTGATGATACAAGGCGGTTCGCGCGTGAACAAAGACATTCCGCCCTACGTGATAGCCGCACGCGACCCGATTTCGTACGCCGGCATCAACTCCATCGGGCTGCGCAGGCGCGGGTTCACCAGCGAACAGGTGCAAAACATACAGGACATGTACCGCACCATTTTCCAATCGGACATGAACGTAACGCAAGCCATCGAAGCCATCGAAACTACGTTGCCCGCCACGCCCGAACGGGACGAGATAATTCTGTTTGTACGCAGTTCGCCACGCGGCATTCTGAAAGGCTACAGCCGCTAAACACGCACAAAATCAGCACAAAACGCAAGACTTAGTACAAGTTTTGCGTTTTTTTGTGTCAAAATTTTGTGTATCAGAAAAAATGCAGTAACTTTGTAGTTGCGACTGCACGCATTTGCAGAACAGAAAAACACGAAAAAAATAATACTATGGGAGAGAACACACCAACCCCGCACATTGGGGCAAAGTACGGCGAAATCGCCGAAACCGTCATCATGGCTGGCGACCCGTTGCGCGCCAAACTGATGGCCGAACGTTTTTTGGAAAATCCGGTTCAATTCAACAACGTGCGCGGCATGCTCGGCTTTACCGGCACGTACAAAGGCAAACGCCTCTCGGTGATGGGGCACGGCATGGGCATTCCGTCGATTGGCATCTACACCTACGAATTGTACAACTTCTATGGCGTCAAAACCATTATCCGCGTTGGCTCGTGCGGCGCACGCCAAATGCACGTCCATGTGGGCGACATCGTGATAGCCATGGGCGCCTGCACCGATAGCCACTATGCCGACCAATACGAATTGCCTGGCACCTACGCCCCGATTGCGTCGTTCGAACTTGTGCGCGCCGCCGTCGATGCGTGCGAAAAATTCGGCTACACCTACCATGTGGGCAACGTTTTTGCGGCCGACATCTTCTACAACCAGCACAGCAAACGCAGCAACTGGACAAAGATGGGCGTGCTTGCCGACGAGATGGAGAGCCCTGCGCTGTATATGAACGCAGCCGTTACAGGCAACAAAGCACTCTGCATCTGCACCGTGAGCGACCACATACTGACGGGCGAGGCCACCACCGCCGAAGAGCGTCAAACCACATTCACAAAAATGATGGACGTAGCATTCAGCATTATTTGAATGCAGCAGACATAGAAAAAAGAGTCGGGCTTCGAAAGAAGTCCGACTCTTTTTGGTAATATGCAGAATGGCTGCGTTACTTTTTGTTTTCGGCGGCGGCATGCCCCATATCGCAAGTGCCGGTAAAGAGCGCGTTTTGCTCTATCATCAGAGTTTTGGTTTTGATTTCGCCAAGAACGCGCGCCGTCTGTTTGAGCGAAAGCAGTTCGGATACCACAACTTTGCCGTCCAAACGCCCCATGATTTCGGCATTTTGGCAAATCAGATTGCCTTTCAGCAAGCCTTGTGGGCCAATCACCACTTTGCCTTTGCACGTCAAATCGCCTTCCACTTCGCCATCGATGCGAAAATCGCCATCGGCCGTTACAACGCCCTTCACCTTAGTGCCGAAAGCCAGCACATTGTGCGTGATTCCTGTATTTACAACCTCTTTTCCCATAATCGTACAACAATTTTTCGTCGGCAAAGGTACAAAAATTATTCGTTTCGACAAAAATAATTGGTCAAAAACGAATTGGCACAAGTTTGGCACAGTTTTTGTGATTGGCATAATGAAAGACGAGGAAACTCGGAAACTTTTTTAGTTTCCAACCACCCTCACAAAAAAAGAATACATTCCACCAACAGCAACACACAGTTTCAGACTTGCACCCCTATGGATATGCAGCAAAAAATAGTAGAAACGGCGGCAAGCCTCTTTCTAAAATATGGTCTACGTAGCGTTACGATAGACGATATTTGCAGTCGTCTGCACATATCGAAGAAGACGTTTTACCTGCATTTCAGCCAAAAAGAGGAGTTGATAGAGATGTTGCTCGACGCGATGCGGTGCAAACAAGCCGAACGCGACGCGCGCATCAGCAAAAGCAAGAACGTCATCGACGAGATGATAGACGACATCAAAGAGATGAAAGAGACCGACCTGTACGAGCAGCACATCAACTTTTTCTACGACTTGCAGAAATACTACCCCGCCATCATGGAGAGCCACAACCAAAAGATGCAGCAACACGCATGGGCGCACACCTGCGATTGGATTCGCATCGGCATAAAGCAGGGGCTGTTCCGCGACGATATGGACATCGAGGCCATGTCGGCGTATCTGGACACGAAGTTGTGGCAGGGATTCAGCACGATACGCAACGACGTGCATCGCACGCATTTGCAGACCATCGACTTCATGATGGACTGTACATTGCGGCTGCTGACCAACGACAAGGGCTGGGAATACTATCAGACGAACAAAAACAAAATCATTCAACCATACGCTTAAAGGGAGGATTTTCGAAATTCTCTGTTTTGTAACAAATCGAAAGAAACGATGAGAAAAACAATTTTGACTTTGGCCATTGCGGCAGTCTGCACGGGTTTGTCGGCACAGGACACACTGTCGCTGACGCTTGAGCAAGCGCAACAATATGCCGTCGAAAACAACAAAAGTCTGCAAAACGCCTCGCTCGAAGTGCGGCAGGCCTACGCGCAACGCTGGCAAACCATAGCGGCCATGTTGCCGCAAGTAGACGGTACGGTTGGTTACACCAATATGTTGGGTTACGAAATCGATTTTGGCGGCATGTCGAGAGCGATGTTGCCATACCTCAACACCAATGTAACCGCCTCCATCGGGCTGAACGGCCAAGCCATAATGGGTGCGCTGTTGAACAACCTCGCCATCGAGATGCAAGACATTTCGCTGAAAAAATCGGAAAGCACGCTGCGCGCCAACGTTACCACCTCGTATATGACCGTTTTGGTGCTCGAAGACATAGTAACGCTGCTCGATTCGAGCCTGACCAACATCGAACGGTTGGAGCAGATGACGCAACGTTCGGTAGAAGTGGGTGCCGCCGAGCAGACCGCCGCCGACCAGATAACCGTGAAGGTGAACGCTCTGAAAAACTCCATCAACTCGAACCGGCGCAACGTGGAGTTGGCGCGCAACTCGCTGAAAGTGCTACTCGGGTTGAACGCCGAGACGGAATTGACGCTGTCGCAAACGCTCGACGAACTGCTGTCGGCCGAAACCGCGCTCGCCCTGCTGCACGAAAATTTCGACATCGACAACAACTACGACTACCAACTGTTGCAGAAAAATGTGGAATTGGCCAAGAAAAACGTAACCATGGCCGGTTTGTCCTACACGCCGACGTTCTCGGCCTACTACCAATACTCGTACCGCAAGGACTTCGGCGATGGCGGTTTCTCGATGTCGCCACCGCACACCGTTGGCGTATCGTTGAGCGTACCGATTTGGTCGAGCGGCAAACGCGCGGCTGCCGTAACCGAGAAGAAGTTGGCTTATCAGGCTGCCGTAAACACGTTTGACGAGACCACCGACAACCTCGGCATTCAGAACCAGCAGTTGCGTTTCAACCTATCGAACGCCTACGAAACCTACATGAACGAGCGCGAAAACATCGAAGTAACCAAGCGCGTTTTTGGCAGCACGGCCAACAAGTTTGAATACGGTGTTGCCTCGTCGCTCGACCTGACCAACGCCAGCAACGATTTGATTTCGGCGCAATCGACCTATGTGCAGGCCATTTTGACCCTTGTGAACGCCCAAGTAGAACTGACAAAATTCTTGAACAAATAATTTTTCGAACCCCAAGCAAACAAAAAAACAGACAATAATGAAAACGACTAAAGTTTTGACATTGGTTTGCGTCGCCTTGGCGGCTGCAAGCTGCGGCACCTCCGACAAAAACGCCGACTCTGCCGCCGAACAGCGTGTAGAACAAGTGAAAACGCAACCCATAGAGAAGCGCGAAATCACACGAAAACTGAACATCTCGACCACCCTGCAAGGTTACGAAACGATGAACATTGCCCCCTCGCTGACGGGCAAAATTGAGCACATCTACGTAGAAGTGGGCGACAAAGTGAAAAAAGGCGACATGTTGGTGCGCATGGACCAAAACCAATACAACACCACCAAACTGACATTTGCCAATTTGGGCGTAGAGTTGGCGCGTATGGACGCACTGAAAGAGACCGGAAGCATCTCGCAGCAGACCTACGACCAGACGAAACTGAGTTACGACCAGACGAAAGAGAGCATCGACTTTTTGCAGACGAACACCTTTGTCAAGGCGCAGTTTGCCGGCGTGATTTCGGCCAAAAACTACGAAGACGGCGAACTCTACGGCGGTCAAGCCATTCTGACCTTGACGCAGATAAGCCAACTGAAAGCCCTCATAGCCATTCCGGAGCAATACTATCGCAACGTGAAAGAGGGGCAGAAAGTGCTGTTGAGTTCCGAGATTTATCCCGAACAAACGTTCGAATCGGTTATCGAAGTGATTTACCCGACCATCGACCCGACCACGCACACCTTCCAAGCCAAACTGCGCATTCCGAACAAGAAAGAGTTGTTGCGCCCTGGTATGTTTGTGCGCAGCACCGTCGATGTTGGTAAAGCCGACGCTCTGCTTGTGCCGTACCAAGCCGTGTTGAAACTGATAGGCGCCAACGACCGTTATGTATTCATCAACAACAATGGCACCGCCAAGCGCGTAGGCGTAACGCTGGGGCAACGTTTCGACGAACTGACCGAAATTTTCTCCGACGAGATATCCGAAGGCGACGAACTCGTTACCGTGGGACAGGCCAAACTTGTGGACGGCACCAAACTGAACGTGGTAGAATAGACCGCAGGCAAACCAACAGACAAAAAACAGAGAACCATGAGTATCTACAAAACCGCTATCAATAAGCCCGTTACGACGATTTTGATTTTCGTGGCGGTGATGATTATTGGCATATTTTGCTTTATGCGGCTGCCAATCGATCAATTCCCCGAAATGGACCCGCCCTACGTTACCGTGCTGACGACCTATGCGGGCGCCAGTTCGAGCGAAGTAGAGACCAATGTATCGAAACTGCTCGAAAACAGCCTCAACTCGGTGGACGGACTGAAGACCATCACCTCGTCGTCGAAAGACAATATGTCGCTGATTTTGATGGAGTTTGAGTGGGGCACCAACCTCGACGAAGTGATCAACGACGTGCGTTCGTACATCGACATGACCAAGGACAACCTGCCAAGCGGCTGCAGCAACCCGTTCATCTTCAAATTCAGCTCGAGTTCGATGCCAATCATTCAATATGCCATCACCGCCGACGAGAGTTATGCTGGACTCGACAAACTGCTCAACGACGAAGTGATGCCGCAAATCAACCGCGTGGACGGCATCGGCAACATTTCGCTGTCGGGCTCGCCCGAACGCTACGTTTACGTCGATTTGAATCAGGAGAAACTCGATGCCTACAATCTGACCGTCGAGGCTGTCGGGTCGGCCATCAGCGCAAACAACCTGAACCTATCGTCGGGAACGGTGAAAATGGAAAAAGAGCAGTACCAACTGCAAGTGCGCAGCGAATATGTCGAAAGTTCCGAAATCAACGACATTCCCGTGATGACCACCGCCGACGGCAAGCAGATTTTTGTGCGCGACATCGCCACCGTGCGCGACACCATCAAAGACCTTTCGCTCGACGAAAAGACCAACGGCCGCGAGTGTGTGCGTATGATCATCACCAAACAGACGGGCGGCAACACGGTTCAAGTGTGCCGCGACGTACAAAAAGAGATGGCCAAGATACAAAAAACACTGCCTTCGGACGTGAAAGTGGAGGTGATTTACGACTCGTCGGACAACATCAAAAACTCCATCAGTTCGTTGGAAGAATCCATTTTGTACGCTCTGCTGTTCGTGGTGTTGGTAGTGCTGTTTTTCCTTGGCAAATGGCGCGCGTCGCTCATCATCAGCCTCACCATACCAATATCGCTCATTGTGGCGTTCATCTACCTGAAGTTTGTCGATAGTTCGCTCAACATCATCTCGCTCTGTTCGCTCTCTATCGCCATCGGTATGGTGGTGGACGATGCCATCGTGGTGTTGGAGAACATCACCAAGCACATCGACCGCGGTTCGCGTCCGCGCGAGGCCGCCATCTACGCCACCAACGAAGTGTGGGTTTCGGTTATCGCCACCACGCTGGTGCTGGCGGCCGTGTTTGTGCCGCTCACCATGTTGAGCGGGCAAGCGGGCATTCTGTTCAAGGAGTTGGGCTGGATTGTTACCATCGTCTGCTGCACCTCGACCGTGATAGCCATTTCGCTCACGCCGATGCTCTGCTCCAAGATGCTGAAATCGAAAGAGGTGCGCGTCGACGAGGCAGGCAACCTCATCGAAGTCGAAGACAAAGAGGGCTGGTATCAGCGGTACATCGTCGGATTTTTGAACAAAGTGGACGTTTGGTACGCCAAAGCATTGCGCGCTTGTCTGAACCACAAAGCACTGACAATCATCGTGTTGATGTTATTCTTCGTCGTGTCGTTGTTGCCGATGATATTTGGAAAAATCGGTACCGACTTCATGCAGCAACAGGACAACGGGCGTGTAAGCGTAACCGTGAAACTGCAGCAAGGCACGCGCATCGAAGAGACACTGAAAACGGCGCGTATGCTCGAAGCACGCTTCACCGAACTAGTGCCAGAAATCCTGCTCATCAGCACCTCGGCCGGTTCGAACGACGACGCCGGCGTGGCCGCCATATTCTCGTCGACCACCAACAACAAAATTTCGATGACCATACGTTGCTCGAAAAAGTGGGAGCGCAAACGTTCGATATTCGAAATAGCCGAAGTGATGCGTAAAGAACTCGACCGCTACCCCGAAATCATCGACTACACCTGTAACGTTTCGAGCGGCATGGGCGGCAGCGGCAGTGCCTCGACCGTCGATGTCGAAATCTACGGCTACGACTTCAACACCACATCGCGTTTGGCCGAAGACTTGAAACACCTTGTGAGAGACAGTGTGCCTGGCGCGCGCGACATCAATATCGACCGCGACGACGACCGTGCCGAACTGAAAATCGTTGTCGACAAAGAGAAAATCGCACGCCACGGCCTCACCTCGGCCACCATATCGACCTACGTGCGCAACCGCGTGAACGGCATGGCATCGGGCTATCTGAAAGAGGACGGCGACGAATACGACATCGTGGTGCGTTTGCAGGAAGAGAACCGCAATTCGCTCGACGACATACGCAACCTCAGCATTCCGACGGCCACGGGCGGCAAAGTGAAACTGAGCGAAATTGCCGACGTGCAGGAGTATTGGGGGCCGCCCACCATCGCACGCAAGAGCCGCCAGCGCATCGTAACCATGAAAGTTACGCCCTACAACACATCGCTCGGCGAATTGGCGACCAGCATCGAACGCGTGCTTACCAACGTCGATCTGCCGCAAGGCGTTACCGTGCGTTTGGCTGGCGACTACGAAGACCAACAAGAGACCTTTGCCGACATGGGCATGTTGCTCGCACTGATTGTCATGCTGGTTTACATCGTCATGGCATCGCAATTCGAATCGTTCTCGAAACCCGCCATCATCATGATGTCCGTGCCATTCGCCTTGTCGGGCGTAGTGCTTGCGCTGTGGATGACACACACCTCGCTCGATATGATTGGCGCACTTGGCGTGGTGATGCTCGTCGGTATCGTGGTGAAAAACGGTATCGTGCTGGTGGACTACACCAACCTGATGCGCGACCGCGGCTACGAACTGAACGAGGCCATCGCCCTATCGGGAGCATCGCGTCTGCGCCCCGTGCTGATGACGGCATTCACCACCATTCTCGGCATGGTGCCGATGGCATTGAGTTCGGGCGAAGGCTCCGAAATGTGGCGGCCAATGGGCATTGTCGTCATCGGCGGCTTGACGGTTTCGACCTTCCTCACGCTGTTCATCGTGCCTGTGCTTTACGGCGCCATGAGCCGCCACGGCGAACGCGACAAAATCGAAAAAGAGCAACGCGAATACATTTTCATGCAGTTAAACGACAAATAAAAACCAATTCTCGACAATTATGAAATCGGTAATGATAGTTTTCAACCAAGCGAACACGGAGCGTGTCGAATACATGCTCGACCAACTGCACATCACAGGATTCACCTTTTTCGAACAGGTGCAAGGCCGTGGCACCAACGGCGGCGAACCACGCCGCGGCACGCACACGTGGCCAGAGATGAACTCGGCCGTCATCACCGTGGTGAACGACGAACAAGTGCCCGACCTGCTGAGCACGGTGAAAAAACTCGACAACCGCAACAAGGAAGTCGGCGTGCGCGCATTCGTCTGGAACATCGAAGCGACCGTGTAACAAACGGCTCGCGCCATACAACGCAAGAGGGGAACGCATCGACGCTCCCCTCTTTTTTGTTCCGTTTCGAAAACGAGATTTATTGCCCTTGCTTGGTGCGCAACAGATTGATGTCGCCACTAAATTTGTAATGGATAGGCTTGCCGTTTTTGTCCCAATCGGTGCCGGTGGCCTGTATGATGTAGTAGTACGCCCCCTGCGCCGCAGGCTTGCCGTTGATGGTGCCGTCCCAACCGATGGCGGGGTCGGTGCTGTGGAAAACCTGCCGCCCCCAACGGTTGTAGACATAGCAACTGTAAGAGGTCAGCGACCTGTACGCCACACGAAACTCGTCGTTTTTGCCATCGCCATTGGGAGTGAAGACGTTCGGCACCTCCAACTGCGACTCCAACACTTTCACCATGATGGAATCGGTATATTCGCACTCGCCCGACGTTACCATGAGCCGCGCGATGTAATCGCCCGAATCGGAAAACTTGTAGCGCACGTCCTTGTCGCTGTAACGCACATAATCCGACGGACTATCGGCCGGATAAATGCGCCAATCGTAATAAATGCCATCGATGGGATTGGCACGACTTTCGAAAAACACGACAAGCGGCCCCGAACCCGAAATGTCGCTGCCCGAACGGTCGCGCTCGTTTTTGGCGGCGCGCTCCTCCACCGTTCCTTTGGGATTCGCTTGGCAGGCTATGGCGTGGTAGAGCGGCGATGTGGCCGACTGCTGCCCAATGCCCAACTGCTGCGCCCAATCGTCGCCAGTAAGCGTGAATTGCGTGTCGCAAAGGGGCGCGTCCAGCGGAATTTCGGTAAAAGGAGTTTTTATTTTCAGCGTCTGCGGAATCGGGTCGCTCCACGCGTCGCCGCTAAACGTTATCGCATCGTACGACAGCGTGAACGTGCGCGGCAATTGGTGCGTTGCGCCGTTTTTGTCCTTATACGTCAAATCGGGAGCAGAAAAGGTCGGCACTATTTTGATGTAGTCGCACTTGTCGTCGGCTTCCACCACCTCTACACCGGTAATCGTCGCAACATAGTTTTTGTAGTCCAGCACCCAAATGTAGAGCGAATCGCGCCCATCGACGTTCAAAATGTAGCCTTCGCCATCTTCGGGCGAAAATTCGGGCGTATTTGCCACAAAACTGCCGTCGAAAGCGCGCCATTCCACGTTGGTTTCCGTGCCGGTGTAGCGCACTTCGGTCGTCGAGGCGATGCCGTTGAACAGAAAAAGCGCGTCCAAACCCGTCAAATCGCCCTTTTCGACCTGCACATACGGCCACGTCGCTGTCAACGCTGTCGCCTGCGCCACAACCGACAAGGCGCACACGACGGCCAAGAAAAAAAGCAGAACTCTTTTCATCTTACACAATGTTTTAATTTATAACGACAAACGCCGCATTTTATTTTTTGCCGAAAAACAAAAATGGGAAAAACGCCACGTTTTCCCCATATCATCGAGCGATTTTTGCCTTTTACGGCAGGAATGCGCCGAAATGTTTGGCTGCCACCGCTTGACGGCGCAAGTAGGTTGGCACCGCCACATCGGCGTAGGCATCGGTGCCGTCGAACGTGCGGTATTTCACCCGCAAACGCGACACCGCCGCGCTGTCCATCGCCAGCGGAACAAGGTCGAACGACACGACTTCGCTCATCAGGGCGTTGGGGTCGTCGCCATTCAGATGATGCCGCAGTTCCACCGTCCATACCGAATCGGCAGCCGTAGCGGTACGCACGTCGTGTGCCAACGAAAACTTGTGATCAACGAAACTTGTGCCGTAATAGTCGAACAACACATTCAGATAATGCCCCGAAATCCACGCCCAGACAATGTTCAACGCCGCATCGCCAAGAGCCGCCATCGCCTCGTCCGAAGCCACCGCCACCGCCGCCTCTTCGCAAACGATGTGCGCATAGGTCAGGTTTATCGTGTAGGTATAGTCGGCCGACGACGACAAGCACGAATACTCCACATAGCACCGCCGCCCGACCAACGAATCGTGCAACACAAGCGCAGGCGACGGCTGGTAGGTGGTAACCGTGTCGTCGTCGAGAAGATAGACGGTGCCAGAAGCATTTTTGCAAACGGTCAGAACCATCGCCACGACATCGTCCTCTTCGGTGTTCTTTTCGGTGCAAGCGCAAAAGCCCCCCACCACAAAAAACGCCGCCAACCCGCAAAAAATGATTTTTATCTCTTTCATAGCCTCAGTTTTCACAACAAAATTCCCGAAATAAAATCCCGTTTTCATAAAAAATGACGTTAAAACAGGTCATTTCGTTGCACAAAACAAAAAAAACGGCAAAAATAAAAATAATTTCATATCTTTGCAGATTGACACAGCGAGAAATAGCATGACGAACACACTGCACCAAATCAAAGCCCGAAGCGAACATTTCAGGCACGCACACCACCGCGGCGGCTACGGCATACATTCGCCCTACACGTTTCACTGGCTGAACAGCGTTCTGTACGAAAAAACGCCCTTCTACGCCTTCGCGCACCTGCGGGCATTGCGGCGCACGCTGCAAAACAACAGCACACCCGTCGCGTTGCAAGGGTTCGGCACAGGCAAAGCACGGCAAACCAGCATCAAATCGATAGTCCGAAACGCCAGCACACGCCGCAAATACGCCGAACTGCTGTTCCGCATCGCCAACGACTGCCAAGCGCGAAACATACTCGAACTCGGCACCAACTTGGGGCTGACCACGCTCCATCTGGCCAAAACCGACACGCGCGCCAATGTGGTAACGCTCGAAGGCGAACCGACACTCTACACGTTTGCGCAGCGACTTTTCGCCTGCGAACACGCCGACAACATACGCCATATCGAAGGCAACATCGACGACACACTGCCCCGCGCCCTGCAAACCATGCCCTCCATCGACCTCGCATTTTTCGATGCCAACCACACCTACGAAGCCACCATGCGCTACACGCGGCAATGCCTGCCACACACACACGCACACACCATATTCGTGTTCGACGACATACACCGCTCCACCGACATGGAACGCGCTTGGAACGAAATAAAAGCCCTGCCGCAAATCCGCGTTACCATCGACACATTCCAAATGGGCATCGCCTTCTTCAACACCGACTTGCAAAAAGAAAACTACATTGTAGCGTTCTAATTGACAATTTTAGTAGCAAGAAAAAGGTTATAGGTTATAGGTTATAGGTTATAGATAGTGAGGAGTGAGGAGTGAGGAGTGAGGAGTGAGGAGTGAGGAATTAGGAATTAGGAGTTGTTGGGTGCATTCTCTCCCCCTGCTGCGCAGCAGATAGGGGGAGTACCTGCCGAATGGCAGGGGTAGGGGTTGAAAACAATTGACAATTTTAGTAGCAAGTAGCAAGAAAAAGGTTATAGGTTATAGGTTATAGGTTATAGATAGTGAGAAGTGAGAAGTGAGAAGTGAGGAGTGAGGAGTGAGGAATTAGGAGTTGTTGGGCGCATTCTCTCCCCCTGCTGCGCAGCAAATAGGGGGAGTACCTGCCGAATGGCAGGGGTAGGGGTTGAAAACAATTGACAAATTTACGCATTGACAAATTTATTTGTACAATAATCAACTGATCACAAATCTTCAAATAACCAAATCCACAAATCCACAACAACTTTATAGACTTTTCACTTGATAAACTTTTCACTTGATAAACTTTATAAACTTTCATACTTTCACACTTTCTAACTTTCACACTAAAAATTATGATTTACACAAAAACAGGCGACAACGGCACCACCTCGCTCGTCGGTGGCAAACGCGTGCCAAAAACCAATGTGCGGCTACAAGCCTATGGCACCGTCGACGAGCTGAACTCATTCCTCGGGCTGCTAAAAACAAAAATCGCCCCCGAACAACGCGCCATCATACTCGACATACAGCACACGCTGTTTGCCATCGGTGCCAATCTCGCCACCGACACCAGCGACACACCGCTACACGAATCCGCCAAAATTTCGGAAAAAATGGTGCAAAATTTGGAAAAAAACATCGATCAGATAAACGAAAAATTGCCCAAACTGAACCATTTTGTCGTGTATGGCGACAACGAAGCATCGGCCATCTGCCACATCTGCCGCGCTGTAGCACGACGTGCCGAACGCGCCATCTTAGAAATTGAAAATCAGCAAGTTATCGACGCAGAACTGAAAAAATACATGAACCGACTCTCCGATTTTCTCTTCGTTTTGGCACGCGCACTATCCTACGAAAATACAACAAACTAAAAAAATAGAGGAAAAAATTGATTTTCGCAAAAAAACAACTATCTTTGCAAGTTGAAAATAGTCTATAGACCACTTTCTGTAGCAAAAAAACAAAATTATTGGATTCGCTATGTATTGGACTTTGGAATTAGCCTCAAAATTGGAAGACGCACCTTGGCCTGCGTCTAAAGATGAGCTCATCGACTATGCAATGCGTTCCGGTGCCCCGCTGGAAGTCATCGAAAACCTGCAGGAAATCGAAGACGAGGGCGACATCTACGAAAGCATCGAAGACATTTGGCCCGACTACCCGAGCAAAGAAGATTTCTTCTTCAACGAAGAGGAATACTAAATAGTTTTTCGGCGGAAAAAACAAAAAAAGGCAGCCACGGCACGCAATTTTTTGCGATGTTTTCAGTTGTATTGTTGAGGAGCGGTGTAGCGCACCGAACAAAACACAAGCAAAACACGGTGAAAACGCCAACCAAATACTGCCTAAAATTAAGCCTGACGATCGTATTCGGCATAGTAGCATGCACTGCGGCACACGCACAGTTCGACGCGCAATTCACGCAGTACTTCTACAACCGAACGGTAATAAACCCCGCTGTTGTTGGCGAACAACAGATGGTGCAGCTCTCGGGGCTGCAGCGTTTACAATGGATCAGCATCGACAATGCCCCACGAACCACATTCGTATCGGTACACGCACCGTTCAAAATCGGCAAAACAAGGCATGGCGCAGGCGTCCAGTTTGTAAACGATATTTTTGGCATGTTTTCCAACCAGCAAGTCAATTTGCAGTACGCCTACAAATTGAAACTGGGCGATGGCTATTTGAGCATCGGCGCAAATATCGGCATATCGAACGTCAAATTCAAAGGCGACAGCATACGCTGGGTCGAAAGCGACTACCATGTGAAAGACGACGATGCAGTGCCAACCAGCGGCGCATCGGGTGTCGGATTCGATTGCGGCATCGGCATAGCCTACTCCACGGCACGGTGGCACGTCGGCATATCGGCACTGCACCTGCCCGAATCGAACATCGCCCTCGGCTCGGTCGATGGTTTTTACATGACGCGGCTCTACACCGCCTCGGGCAGTTACAACTTTCGCCTGAAAAACCCCGACTACACCATCAAAACGTCGGCATTAGTTATCACCGATTTTGCAAGTTGGAACCCGAGCATAACGGCACTGTTCGACTATAAAGACAAATACTGGGGCGGACTCGGCGGGCGTTTGGACGCGGTATCGTTTCTGCTCGGCATAAAAGTGCTGAACGGCCTCGTAATCGGATACGCTTACGACCTGCCGGTAAACAAAATAATAACAGCAAGCCACGGTTCGCACGAAATCTATTTGGCGTACGAATTCGGGCTCGGCCTCAAGAAAAAAGGCAACAAACATAAAAGCGTAAGAATACTCTAATTTTGAGCATACTATGAAAAAATTATCATCCATCGTCGTAGGCATCGCAGCAGTAGCCCTGCTGACTGGTTGCGCCAAAGCACCCAAAGGTTTTTTGGGCGGCATCTACGGCAAATCGAAACCGGAAACAACGCCCTACGGCATGGTATTCGTACCGCGCGGCTCATTCACGATGGGTCCCAACGACCAAGCAGCCACATGGGGCATGCAACCCAAGCAAACCATCAAATCTATCGATGCTTTCTGGATGGACGAAACCGAAATCACCAACGGCGAATACCAACAGTTTGTAGCGTGGGTGCGCGACTCTATCGCACTGGTCAAACTGCGCAGCATCGACGACGAAACCGAAGCCGCCAAATACTTCACCACGCACAAAGTCTACAAACAGGAAGACCCCGACACCGCCATCAACTGGAAAGCGAAAATTCCTTGGGGCATCAAGTGGAAAGAAGACGACGAGCTGATCGAGGCCAAATACAGTGCCGTCGAGGAGATGTTCTTCAATGGCGAAGAAAAAACCATCGGACGGCAGCTCAACAGCCACATACTCAACTACTCGTACAAATGGGTCGACTACACGCAGGCAGCCCTGCCCGGCAACGAGTTCAACCCCTACACAGGCAGTTACCATCCGAACGCCAAAGTACGCATCGATAGCGCATTCATGCGCGGCAACGCCATCGTCGATACGGTCATCATCAAGCCGTTGCGCCACCGCAGCGACCTCGTTTGCAGCAAAATCATCAACATCTACCCCGACACCATGTGCTGGATGCGCGAGTTTACCTATAGTTTCAACGAGCCCGCCATGCACAACTATTTCTCGCACCCGAGCAACGGACGTTATCCCGTTGTTGGCGTGTCGTGGGACCAAGCCGTGGCCTTCTGCCACTGGCGCAACCAACTGTACAATTCGGTTCCTGGGCTGCCCAAAACGCACGAATTCCGCCTGCCAACCGAAGCCGAATGGGAATACGCAGCACGCGGCGGCCGCCACTTGGCCATCTATCCGTGGGGCGGTCCGTACATTCGCGACGCGAAAGGCTGCTTCATGGCCAACTTTAAGCCCACGCGCGGCAACTACACCGAAGACGGCTACCTGATTCCTTGCCAAGTTGCCTCGTTCGACCCGAACGACTACGGACTGTTCGACATGGCCGGCAACGTTTCGGAATGGACTGCCGACACCTACGACGCTACCGCCGCCACATTCACACACGACATGAACTCGGCCTACAGTTACTACTCGAAGAAGGACGACCCCAAAATAATGAAACGGAAAGTCATTCGTGGTGGCTCGTGGAAAGACGTTGGCGCATACCTGCAATGCGGCGCACGCGACTTCGAATACCAAACCAAACGCAGCCCAGCTATCGGCTTCCGTTGCGTACGGAGTTACATCGGCGAATAAAACACACCACTTTTATATAAGGAGAAAAAATAGTAAAAAACAAGCAATAACAAAAAAAGAAACGAAAAAAAATTATGGCAAAAAAAGAACGTACGGGGTTCATGAAATGGTATTTCAGCCCACAAGGTAAAAAAGTCGTAGGATGCGTTTACTCTTTAGGCGCTGCAGTAGTTATCGTCGGCGCATTATTCAAAATTCTGCACTGGCCAGGAGCCAGCATCATGCTGATGATGGGTATGTTTACCGAAGCATTGTTGTTCTCCATCGGCGTACTCGACGACCCGCACCCCGATTTGCACTGGAATCACATTTTCCCCGCACTGACTGGCGACGAAGAAGACCCACTCTATAACCACCTTGGCAACGGCGTTGGCGTTGGCGGAGCCGCCGCAAGCGCACAACCGGCCGCACAAAATGCTGGTGGCGCAGGCGTCAATCCGTTGAAAGACGAAGACGTGAAAGCCATGCAGGACGGCCTGAAAAGCATCAGCGAAGCCGCCAAACAGATTGCAGGCATATCGAAAGTGGCTGGTCTGACCGACTCGTTTGCACAAAGTTTGGAACTGGCTGGCACAGCCGCTGCGCAGTTCGCCGCCAAACAGCAAAACCTCGACGCCGCCTCGCAAGCACTGCTCGCCTCGTACAACGGCATCACCGAGAATATGACGACCGTGCAAGAAAACACGAAACAATACGTCGAAAAGGCCGAAACCATCAACAAAAACTTGAGCGCAATCAACTCCGTATACGAAATTCAGCTGAAAAACGTGCAGAGCCAAGCCGACGCCGTCGAAAAACAGACAGCCAAAATAACGGCAGTGGCAGGCGATTTGGACAAAGTGCAAAACGCCATGCAAATCAGCGCCAAGGACATGGAAAAATATCAGGACGAGACCGCAAAACTCGCCCAAAAAGTTGTAGATCTGAACGCCATTTACGGCAATATGCTCAACGCCATCAACGCTTAAAACGCGCGGCAAACATTTTGTTTAACACCCTAAAACACAGATAAATGAGTGGTGCTACTAATTGTCCGGAAACCCCGAGACAAAAAATGATAGGTATGATGTATTTGGTGCTGACCGCCATGTTGGCACTGAATGTATCGGCCGATATTTTGAACGGCTTTTTGATGGTAGACAACAGTTTGATTACCAACATCGAAACCGGCAAAAAGCAAAACATAGCCCTGTACGACGAGATGCAATATCTCTACAACCAGAACCCCGCCAAAGTGGGCGAATGGTTGGAAAAATCGCACTTGGTACAACAAAAAAGCGACAGCCTCATCGACTTCATACACCAAGCGAAAGCCGATATGATACAGATGGCCGACGGCATAGAAGTAAATAAAGACACCGTCAATCGATACAAACTGGTAACGAAAGACAACACCGACATCGCCAGCCGCTATTTCATCGGCGACGACGAAGTGAATGGCTCGGAGAAGGGACGCGAATTCAAACGTCTGCTCGAAGGTTACCGCCATTTCGTGGAACAGATGTTCGGCAGCGACTCCACCCACACCGAAATCTACGAAAAACGCTTCACCACAGAGCCGTCGCTCAACTCGCACGGCACCGAGATGGTACCTTGGCTCAATGCCACATTCGAATCGATGCCAATCATCGCCGTAACGACACAACTGTCGAAATACGAGAACGACATCTTGACCACCGAGCAGGAATTGATTCAGTATTTCAAGGCGCAGACCGATGCCGGCGACTTCCGTGTGAACAAAATCGAGGCGTTCGTCATTCCGAACTCGAAACATGTGATGCAAGGCGGCCAATACAAAGCCAAAATCGTGCTTTCGGCGGTCGACTCGACCAAAGTGCCCGAATACTACATCGGCAGCAACAAATTGAGCAGCGAAATGTACACGGCAAGTTGTAACACCATCGGCACGTTCCCATTCTCGGGCAAAATCGTGCTGAAAGGCAACGACGGTGTGCCGCGCGAATATCCGTTCAAGGACGAATACACCGTGGGCGAGCCATCGGCCACCATCGCCAACGAGGATATGAACGTGGTGTACAAAGGCTTCAACAACCGCTTGAAAATATCGGTGCCTGGCGTGAGCGACTCGAAAGTAAAAGTGGACATCACGGGCGGCACGCTCACGAAAAACGGTTCGTTCTACATCTGCAAGCCGACGAGCAACGCCGAAGTGAAAATCAACGTTTCGGCCGATGTCGAGGGCAAAATCGTATCGATGGGTAGCAGCATTTTCCGTGTGAAATCGCTGCCCGACCCTGCACCATTCCTGCGCTACACCGACGACAACGGCAACGTGGTGGACTACAACCCGAACATCGACGGCTACAAAAAAGCCCCGAACAAAAAGCAATTGCTGGCTGCAAAATTCATAGCGCAGTATGCCGACGGTCTGTTGAAAGCCAACTTCCGCATCGCCAACTTCGAAATGGTAGCAACAGTACGCGGCGGTAACACCACCAAGAGTTCGGCCACCAACGCCTTCTCCGACGACCAATTGTCGCTGATGAAAGCGTTGAAACCTGGGCAAGAGATATTCTTCAAGAACATCAACTGCGTGGGCGACAAAACCACAACGCTATCGTACCCGCCAATACCCATACCAGCCAAATAAACATTAAGAGACGAAATTATGAACAAGCATTTTTTTGTAACAGTCGTAGCACTTTTGAGTTCCGTCGGCACGCTTTTTGCGCAATGGCCGGGCGAAGTGGACAGCACCAGTTTCTTGTTCGATGCCGACGGCTCGTTCACACGCGTGTCGGTCGATATAGAAGATGTGAAAGCGAAACTTGTTACCATAAACCCACTGATAGACGACATCGTGTGGCGCAAGACGATAATCCGCGCCATCGACCTGCGTGAGCGTCAAAACTGGCCGCTCTACTATCCGTACGAGAACATCGACTCGCTGTCGCAAAAAAATCTGTTTGCCGTCATCTTCAAAACGTTGCTCCAAGGCGACGTGAAAGGCTATCTGCAGCCTGCCGACAAACTGACTCCGCCGCCATTCACCGAAAAATACCTGTTCGACATACAGAAAGACCT
Organism: Leyella stercorea; assembly: GCA_963658575.1. Taxonomy (GTDB): domain Bacteria; phylum Bacteroidota; class Bacteroidia; order Bacteroidales; family Paludibacteraceae; genus W0P28-013. The sequence continues at coordinate 19,166 of CAVKQB010000015.1, forward strand.
TGTCGAGCGTCTGTTTGGCGACAGCGAGGACTATGCCGATGACTACAAGAAAATCGAGTTCATCACGCAGGGCATCGTCAAGTACTACATACAAGAGACGTGGTATTTCGACAAACATTCGTCGACGTTGGGAAACAAAATTCTCTCGATTGCTCCCGTCTACAACAAGGAGTACAACCAGAATTGGGACCCTGCGGGCGAAGTGGACGAAGGCGTAATGTGTTGGATTCCGTTCGAGCGGCTGCGCCCATACATGCAGATGGAATTTATGAAGACCACGGGGCGCAACGTCAATCCGATTGTCGATTTCGACAACTTCTTTGTCAGTCGCCAATTCGATAGTTACATCATCAAAGATTACGACGTGCGCGGCACACTGCTCGACGACCCGAACAAATATCCCGACCCGAGCACTATCCGTCAGGAACAAGAGCGCATCGAAAACGAGATACTGAACCTCGAACAGGACTTGTGGCACTATTAAAAAAGTAGATAGAAACTGAATGACACCAGAATTTCAAAGGTCGCAGCGAAAACGGCCTTTGGATTTTGGCGTTTTATGAAGAACCAAATACAACTTTACAATCATGAAGAAGAAAGCGTTACTCCTTATCTTGTCGTTGGGTGTGGGCGGATATGCCGCTGCACAGTTCAACACGACAACCGCCGGCAATCTCTCGTCGTACGGAGCGGCCGACACGATTGCAGCCGACACGATTGATGCTGTAGAAGCGGCCGTGCAGGAAGACATTTCGGCCGAAGCGGCACAACCCGACACCGTCGTGAGCATCGTCGAAGAGAGCACCACACTCACCACCGACACGCTGGTGAACGCCGACACGCAAGACACGCTCATCGTCGTCGAGCAGAAAACCGTGAGCGAGGAGACGACAACCATAACTCCAGCGAAGACCAAAAAGGAGAAGCCCGAAAAGCAAAAATACGGCATCAAGTGCAACCACTGGTCGATAGCGGGGCATGTGGGCGTAGCGTTTCTCGATGGCGACCAACACCAAAACTACAACGACATGTGGCCGCGCAGCGGTGCCGACTGCTCGTTCGACTTCATGGTGGAATATACCGTGAATCCAGGATTCGGCCTGTTTTTGGAGTACGCCTACAACCCGTATCGAGGACACGCCAACTACTACTATTACGGCGCGCCAGATCCGTCCACGAAACTCGAACGTCGGCATAGCGAACCGATGGATTTCGACGGCCTTTCGCACGAAGTAAGTTTAGGCTTTTCGCTGAATATGCTCAACATGTTCTACGCCAACCGCCGCCAAACGTGGGGCTTGTACCTGAACGCTGGTGCGGGATTTGCATTCTACGATGTGAAAGCCTACGAACCCGGCACGAAAAACATCATCAATAAACCAACGGACGGTGTAACAGTGGCGCCATCGATAGAAAAAGGCCGTGCGGTAACGTTCCCCATAGGAGCCATGTTGGAGTACAACCCGCTACGCTGGCTGGCCATCGCGCTGAATATCGAGTATCGTCTGCACGCCAAGGACAACTTCGATGCCACCGAGAAAGGCAACGCCAACGACAACACCATCTACATGAGCCTTGGCTTGCGTTGGAAGATAAACAGCCCGAAAGACAAGACACTGCCGCACGTGCGCAATCTCTCGCCAAGCGACTATGCGAAACGCAGAGATGGCGACGGTTGCTGCGGTCAGGTGGCCGAGAACACGCGTAAAATCGCCGAATTGGAGCAACTCATAGCCTCGTTGTGCGCTGGCGACACGACAGAGATTGCTATGGTAGAAAATGAACCCGACGACGACAACGACGGCGTGCCCAACAGCCGCGACCGCGAGCCGAACACGCCTCCAGGTTCGTTTGTGAACACTTGGGGACAAGCACTCGACCAAGCCGCCATCGAACGCATACTCGGTTACGGTCAGTATCAGGGCGAGATTCCTTCCGTTTACTTCGAGACGAACAAATCGAAAATATCGCTGCAATCGCAGATAGAACTGACCAAAATTGCCCGCAAGATGTATGCCGACCCCGAATTGCACCTCGACATCATCGGTTACTGCGACAATGTTGGCACATCGAAGGTAAACAACCCGTTGAGTTTGCGGCGCGCCCAAGAGTCGAAACGGCAATTGGTAAAACGCTACGGCATCGCCGCCGACCGCATCAACGTGTATGGCAAAGGACAAGTGCCTGGCCCTGTGGGCGACTTCGAGCCGAACCGCCGTTGCGACTTCATCATGTACAATTTGAAAGATGCCGAGAAGTACAAGCAAGAACACTCTGGTGCATTGACGGAACAAGATCAATAAGCATCGTAACATAAATGCGAAGCGCAACCCGATGGGTTGCGCTTCGCATTTGTAGCAGAAAGCGGTATCATTCGGCCGCGCGCCGCCGGAACTCGGCACAGACCACAGCCGCTGCTGCCGCCACATTGAGCGACTCGGACGTGGGCGCGCCCGCTGGAAAATTGGGAATGCGAATGCGCTCGGTAGCAAACGCTGCCACCGCTGGCGACACGCCATTGCCCTCGTTGCCAAGCAGAATGGCGCCACACGCCTGCAATTGGTGTTGATAGAGATTGGTGCCGTTCAAGAAAGTGCCGTAAACGGGCAGATTCAGCGTTTGATAATCGGTCAGGAAAGTTGGCAAATCGGCGTAATGCACCTGCACGCGCGCCAGTGCGCCCATGGTGGCCTGCACCGTTTTGGCGTTGAAAGCATCGGCCGTATCGAGCGAGCAGACGACGTGGCGAATGCCAAACCAATCGGCGATGCGCAGAATCGTGCCTAAATTGCCCGGATTTTGCACTGCATCGAGCACCAGAATGAGTTCGCCCGACAGCCGTTTGACATCGAGCGTGCGTTGTGGTTGGCGTAGGACAGCCAGCACGGTTGTAGGCGTGGCGAGTTGCGAGATGCGGTGCATCTCGTCGTCGGTGATGCGCTGCACGGCGTGCGCATCGAGCGGCAGGCTGCACTTTTCGGTAGCAAACAACGCCTCGCACTCGAAGAAGCCGAGCAGGTCGCCAACGAGTTTTTCGCCCTCGGCAACGAAGAGTCGCTGCTCGTCGCGCACCTTTTTTTGGGCGAGTGCGCGTATGTTTTTCTGTTGATTTTTCGACAGCATATCAGACTTTTTCCGTTGGTGTGCGAAAAACGTTTTTGGTACAAATTTCGTTGTGCAAAGATAAGAAATCCGTGGATTTTTTGCTAAATTTGCACCATAATTTTGTTAATTTGGCAGTAGTTGTAGCCTGTGCCTGAAATGTTACGTCGTCGCATCATATTAAGTTGCTGTGTAGCAGCGGTTTGCTGTTCGTGCAACATCATGCGCTATGTGCCAGAAGGCGAGACACTGCTCAACAAAGTTACCATCAAATCGAATGTGCCGGAGGCGACACCCGACCATCTGCAAGCCTATTTGCGGCAGACGCCCAACTCGCGTTTTCTGGGTATCGGGCGCGCCAAACTCGGTTTCTACAGCGCACAAGATGTGAATTCGACCAAGTGGAAAGACCGTTGGCTGCGCAAGATTGGCGAGGAGCCGGTGATTTACGACAGCCTGCTGACCGAAGCCTCGAAAGAGCAACTGCTCAAAGAGTTGGAAAACAAAGGCTATTGGGACGCCACCGTCGAAGTAGCCACCACGGAGAAGAACCGCCAGACCAACCTCACGTTTGTGGTTACGGGCAACGAGCCATACCGCATCAAATCGTACAAAATCGACATTCCCGACGACTCGGTGATGTACTACCTGAACCGGCGCAGGAATGCGTTGCCCAAGACGGGCGACCTGTTCGATGCCGACATGCTGGCCGACGAGCGCGAAAATGCGGCGCAAGCACTACGGCAACGCGGTTACTACTATTTTCAGAAAGAGGCGTTGAAATTCGAGGCCGACAGTGCCAACCACGAAGTGGACGTTACGCTGAAACTGCAGGACAATTACAGCCAGAACGACTCGATTCGGCAGCGGCTGTTCACCAAGCAGACCGTCAGCAGTGTAACCATCTACGACGTGTCGAACTCGATGAGCGACGACGGGAAACTGAACCGCGCCGACCTCGACACCACCATGCTCGAAGGATTCACGGTGATTCATTCGAAAAAGAGCCGATTCCGCCCCAAAACGCTGATTTCCAAAGTATTGATTTTGCCACATAGGCGTTACAACGAGCGGCGTGTGGAGCGCACCTACGCCATACTCAATGCGTTGCCGGCCACCAAATACGTCGATATCAGTTTTCGCGAGATTGGCACCGACAGTTTGGCCTGTTTTGTGATGGTGGCGCCGGCGAAAAAGCACTCCTTCTCGGTCGATTTGGAAGGGACGAACTCGGCTGGCGACCTCGGCATCGGGTTGGGAGTAACCTATCAGAACAAAAATGCGTTCAAGGGTGCCGAAGTGTTGAAGGTGAGTGCGCGCGGCAGTTACGAAGCCATGGGTAAAATCGGTGCGCTGCGCAACGCCTACGAAGTGGGCGGCAACGCGGCCATCATTGTGCCAGAATTTCTGATGCCGTTCATGAAGACCGAAGCGCGCCGCCGCATTGGTGGGACGACCGAATTTTCGATAGGCTATAATTTTCAGCAACGCCCCGAATACACGCGCAACATCGCCAATCTCGGCATGAAATACGCTTGGAATGTGCGCCGCACCCGTTTCGTGTTCGACCTTATCGACATCAACTACATCTATCTGCCGTGGATTAGCGACACCTTCCGCGAGAAATACCTGACATCGTCGTCGTCGATACGCTACAGTTACGAAGACCACTTCATCATGCGGCTCGGGCTGGGCGTGCAGAACTCGAACAAGCGCACCAACTCGACGACACAGAGTTTTTACACGTTGCGCGGCAACATATCAACCGCAGGCAACCTGCTCTACGGCATCAGCAACGCCATCAAGCAGAAAAAGAGCGACGACGGGCAGTATCACATATTCAACATCGCCTATTCGCAGTACGTCAAGGGCGATTTCGACGTTACCTACAACCACTACATCAACAAAAATATGCGGTTTGTGCTTCACGGTGGCGTGGGCGTGGCGTTCCCTTACGGCAATGCATCGATTCTCCCGTACGAAGAGCGTTACTTCAGCGGCGGTGCCAACAGCGTGCGTGGCTGGGCGGTGCGCACACTCGGTCCGGGGCGTTACGCCAACAACGGTTCGGTGGACTACATGAACCAATCGGGCGATATTCGCTTGGATTTGAATGCCGAATTGCGGTTCAAAATGTTTTGGAAAATTTACGGCGCGCTATTCGTCGATGCGGGCAACATCTGGACGATAAAAGACTACGACGAGCAGCCAGGCGGTTATTTTCAATTCTCGACATTTTACAAAGAGATTGCGTGCAGTTATGGCATCGGCATCCGTGCCGATTTCGAGTACTTCGTGATACGTCTCGACATGGGCGTGAAACTCTACGAGCCGAGCGGCACAACCACTTCGGCACGTTGGCGCACCGACCTGACGTGGCAAAACGACTTTGCGCTGCACTTTGCGGTGGGATATCCGTTCTAATTAGTGTGAAAGTGTGAAAGTTAGAAAGTTAGAAAGTTAGAAAGTTTATAAAGTGAAAAGTCTATAAAGTTGTTGTGGATTTGTGGATTTGATGATTTGAAAATTGATTAAATAATTGGAAATTAAATAATTAGATAATTAAAAAGTCTTTGCTCTTTGTTTTATGTTCTTTGTTCTCTCACCTATAACCTATAACCTTTTTCTTGCGACTTGTGTCTAATCGTCAATTTGAAATTTGAAATTTATGAAAAGAACGATCATCATCAGTCTGTTTGCCGCCTGCGCGAGCGTGGGTTGGGCTTGCACCAATTTTTTGGTAGGGAAAGCAGCTTCGGTCGACGGTTCGACCATGGTAACCTACTCGGCCGACTCGTATTCGCTGTTTGGCGCGCTCTACCACTACCCTGCCGCCACGCACGCCGAAGGCACCATGCGCCCCGTGTACGAATGGGATACGGGAAAATACTTGGGCGAAATACCCGAAGCGGCGCACACCTACAACGTGGTCGGCAATATGAACGAACACCAACTGACCGTAGGCGAAACCACCTACGGCGGACGCGAAGAGTTGGTCGATACGACAGGCATCATCGACTACGGCAGCCTGATATACATTGCACTGCAGCGCGCCAGCAACGCCCGCGAAGCCATACGCATCATGACGGATTTGGTGGCGCAATACGGTTACTGCAGCAGCGGCGAATCGTTTTCGATAGCCGACCCGAACGAAGTATGGATTTTGGAACTGATTGGCAAAGGCGTAGGCAACAAAGGTGCCGTTTGGGTGGCACGCCGCCTGCCCGACGACTGTGTGTCGGCACACGCCAACCAAGCGCGCATCACGACATTTCCGCTGGAATCGCGCAAAAATCCGAACAGCATCAGCAGCAAGCACATCGACCGTCTGTCGGAACCCGACATCGACGTGGTTTATGCCGACGACGTGATTGATTTCGCACGCAAAAAAGGCTATTTCAAGGGCAAAGACGAAGAATTCAGTTTCTCCGACACCTACAATCCGCTCGATTTTGGCGGCATACGCTGGTGCGAGGCGCGCGTGTGGGCATTTTTCAATGCCGTGAACGCCAATATGGGGCAATACATCGGCTACATCAACGGCGAAACGCTCGAACGGATGCCGCTGTGGATAAAGCCCGACCACAAAATTTCGTTGAAAGAGATGCGCCAGCGCATGCGCGACCACTACGAAGGCACGCCGCTCGACATGACCGTCGGTGCGGGAAGCGGCCCCTACGCCACGCCGTTCCGCCCAAGTCCGCTCTCCTACAAGGTCGATGGCACGGAATACTATCACGAACGCCCCGTGGCCACGCAACAGACCGGATTTACCTTTGTGGCGCAAATGCGCGCATGGTTGCCCGATGCCATCGGCGGCATATTGTGGTTTGGCGTGGACGATGCCACCGGCAACCTCTACGTGCCGATGTACTGCTGTCTGACGAAAGTGCCCGAATCGTTCAGCGAGCGCAACGGCAGCCTGCTCGATTTCTCGTGGACATCGGCTTTTTGGGTAAACAACTGGGTGTGCAACATGGCCTACACGCGCTATTCAGACCTGATGCCCGACATCAAAGCCGAACAGGAAAAGTGGGAAAGTTACTTCGAAAACGCCACGCGACAAGCCGATTCGTTTGCGCAATCGTACGATTCGACGAATATGGTACAATTTTTGACAGACTTTTCGAACGCGCAAGCCGAAACCGCGCTCAAAACGTGGAAAAAACTCGGCGAACGCCTGATGGTCAAGTACTTAGACGGAGTTACCAAGCCCGAAACGAACGGCGTTTTCGACCGCGACGAATACAACAACCCGAAAAAAATCATTCGCCCTGGCTACAACGAAGAGTTCAACCGCAAAGAATTTGTAACGCCCGCCCCAGAACGTTTTCGCATGAAAAACAAAGAGGAACTCGGGACAAAATAATTCCTAATTTTTCAGTATAAAAATCAAAAAAAACAGAAAATAACATGAAAAAAATCAGTTTAATCCTCATCTCAACATTGTTTTGCATCATGACAAACGCAGAAAACCCATTTTTCAACTACAAACATTGGGACACACCGCACGGCACCTATCCGTTCAACGAGATTAAGGCCGAGCACTACATGCCCGCTTTCGAAGAAGCCATGCGCCAAGGCTTGGCCGAAATCGACGCGATAGCCAACAATCCCGACGCACCGACATTTGCAAACACCATCGAAGCCTACGAAAAGTCGGGACAAATGCTGAACGTTGTGGCGAGTTGCTTCTACAATCTGACCAGCGCAGAGACCAACGACACCCTGCAAGCCATCGAACTGGAACTATCGCCCAAAATAAGCGACTACAGCGCCACCATTCTGCTCAACGAAAAACTGTTTGAGCGCATCAAAGCCGTGTACGAACAGCGCGACCAACTGAAACTGACCAAAGAACAGGCCAAAATGCTCGACGACATCTACGAAGGATTCGCCAACAACGGCGCCAACCTGTCGGCCGCCGACAAAGAGACCTACAAAAAACTGAAAGCCAAACTGAGCGAACTCACGCTCACCTACGGACAAAACGTGCTGAAAGCCACCAACGCTTGGACACGGCTCATCAAAGACGAAAGCCTGCTGGCTGGCCTGTCGGACGACACCAAACAGATGATGCGCGCCAACGCCGAGAAAAAAGGCTTGGACGGCTGGTTGCTCGACCTGAAACCGACCACTTACATTCCCCTGCTGAAGTACTGCGACAACCGCGATATCCGCCGCGAACTCTACCTAGCCCACAACACGCGTTGCCTCGGCGGCGAATTTGATAACACGCAGATAATCAAAGAGATAGTGAACACACGTTTGGCTTTGGCGCAACTCTTTGGCAAATCGTGCTACGCCGATAAATCGCTGCACAAAACCATGGCCGAGACCAAAGAAAACGTTTACAAACTGCTCGACCAACTGCGCGACGCCTACATGCCCGTGGCACGCGCCGAATACGACGAACTGCAACAATTTGCCGATTCGCTCGGATTCTACGCCACACTGCAAGCGTGGGATTGGAGTTACTACTCCGAAAAACTGAAAAACGAGAAATACAGCCTCAGCGACGACGAACTGCGCCCCTATTTTGAACTCGAAAATGTGAAAAAAGGCGTATTCGGGCTCGCCAATCGCTTGTATGGCCTGACATTCGTGAAAAATCCGAAGATACAGGTCTATCACCCCGAAGTCGATGCCTACGACGTGTTCGACAACAAAGGCAACTTTGTGGCCGTCTACTACTGCGACTTCCACCCGCGCGAAGGCAAACGCGGCGGCGCATGGATGAACGACTTCAAACCGCAATGGCGCGAAGGCAAAAAAGACTCGCGGCCGCACATCGTGAACGTGATGAACTTCACGCGCGCCACAGCCGACAAACCCGCCCTGCTCACCTACGACGAGGTAGAAACCTTTCTGCACGAGTTCGGGCACGGACTGCACGGCATGCTCACGCGCTGCCAATACGCCTCGATGTCGGGCACGAACGTGCCGCGCGATTTTGTGGAACTGCCTTCGCAATTCAACGAAAATTTCCTCAGCGAAAAGGAATTTATCGACACATTTGCCAAACATTATCTGACGGGCGAACCGATGCCGCAGGCGTTGATTGACAAAATCAAGGCTGCTCAAAACTACCACGCCGCCTATGCTTGCGCACGCCAACTCAGTTTCGGCTACCTCGACATGGCGTGGCACACGCTCACCGCACCGTTCGACGGCGATGTCATCGCATTTGGCAACGCAGCCATGGAACAGGTGAAAGTGCTGCCCGTTGTGCCCGAAACGCAGATGGAGACGGCCTTCACGCACATCTTCTCGGGCGGATACGCGGCTGGCTACTACAGTTACAAATGGTCGGAAGTGCTCGATGCCGACGCATTCTCGGTGTTCAAAAAAAACGGCATTTTCGACAAGAAAACCGCCGATAGTTTCCGCACAAACATCTTGGAGCGCGGCGGCACGGAGCCGGCAATGGACTTGTACAAACGTTTCCGCGGCCAAGAGCCCACCATTGATGCCCTGCTCGAACGCGATGGCATCAAAAAGTAGCAAGACAAAAGGTTATAGATTATAGATTATAGGTTATAGAAAACAAAAGATTATGGACGAATTTCGTAAATTTGCAACAAAGCATCTGAATATGAACGGATTAGCACTCGACCAATACCGTTCGCAAATCACCATGGAAGGCGGCTACATCTCGCCATCGATATTGGAGGAGCGCCAACTGAACGTTACCCAAATGGACGTATTTTCGCGCTTGATGATGGACCGCATCATCTTTCTCGGCTCCGAAATCAACGACTATGTGGCCAACGTGATACAAGCGCAACTGCTCTTTCTCGACACCTCCGACCCCGGCAAAGACATCTTCATCTACCTGAACTCGCCCGGCGGCGCGGTACATGCTGGCCTCGGCATCTACGACACCATGCAGTACATACGTAGCAACGTCGGCACCATCTGCACAGGCATGGCGGCTTCGATGGCGGCCGTGCTGTTGGTGGCCGGAGCCAAAGGCAAACGCTCGGCACTGCCCCACTCGCGCGTAATGATACACCAACCGATGGGCGGCGCACAAGGACAAGCGTCGGACATGGAAATCACCGTGCGCGAAATCCAAAAACTGAAAAAAGAACTCTACCAAATCATCGCCGACCACTCGGGACAACCCTTCGACAAAATAGCCGCCGACAGCGACCGCGACTACTGGATGACCGCCCAAGAGGCACTCGACTACGGCATGATAGACAACATTTTGGTACGCGACAAAAAATAACTGCGCACAACTAAAACCAAACCTATGGCAAAACAGACAAAAAAAGCCGAAAACCATTGCAGTTTCTGCGGACGAAGCGAACACGAAGTCGGCCTACTGTTTGCAGGCGTCGATGGCAACATCTGCAACGAATGCGTAGAAACCGCCTACGACATCATCAGAAAAGAGCGCGAATTGCGCAGCAAACCGTTCGACATCGACGGCGAACACCTACCCAAACCGGTGGAAATCAAGGAGTTTCTCGACCAATACGTCATCGGGCAGAACGAAGCGAAAAAATTTCTGTCGGTGGCCGTTTACAACCACTACAAGCGCATCATGCAGCCCAAATCGACCGAAGAGGTCGAAATCGAAAAGTCGAACATCATACTTGTAGGCGCAACAGGAACGGGCAAAACGCTGTTGGCGCGCACCATCGCACGCAAACTCCATGTGCCGTTCACCATCGTCGATGCCACCGTGCTGACCGAAGCCGGCTACGTGGGCGAAGACATCGAAAGCATACTCACACGCCTGCTGCAAGTGGCCAACTACGACGTGAAAGCCGCCGAACGCGGCATCGTATTCATCGACGAGATAGACAAAATAGCGCGCAAAGGCGACAATCCGAGCATCACACGCGACGTGAGCGGCGAAGGCGTGCAACAAGGACTGCTGAAACTGCTCGAAGGCTCGATAGTGAACGTGCCACCACAAGGCGGACGCAAACACCCCGACCAAAAGATGATTCCGGTGAACACGCAAAACATCTTGTTCATCTGCGGCGGCGCATTCGACGGCATCGAGAAAAAAATAGCGCAACGCCTCAACACGCATGTGGTGGGATTCGGCACGGTGAACGAACAGAACGCCATCGACCGCAACGACCTGATGAAATACATCGCGCCGCAAGACCTGAAAGCTTTCGGACTCATTCCCGAAATCATCGGCCGGCTGCCCATACTCACGCACCTCGACCCGCTCGACCGCACAGCACTGCGGCAGATACTGACCGAACCCAAAAATTCCATCATCAAACAGTACGTCAAACTCTTCGAAATGGACGGCGTAACGCTCTCGTTCGACGACGACACGCTGGAATACATCGTCGACAAAGCCATCGAATTCAAACTTGGCGCACGCGGCCTGCGCAGCATCGTCGAAACCATCATGATGGACGCCATGTACACCACGCCCTCGTCGGACGTGAAAACACTGCGAATAACCAAGGATTACGCCGAGAAAAAACTGGCGCACACCACCACGCTGGCAGCCTAAAAACGAGGAACAAGAAAAAAATTGTATCTTTGCATTTCACAACACGATAACCAAAATTTTCTAAAAAATTGCTCGCTATGGAAGACAACGGACACAACGAAATGAACCTATTCGACCTGATTTGCCTCTTTTGCCGAAGCATTGGACGTTTTTTCAAGTGGTGCGGCGTATCATTGCTGCACTTGGTACGTTTTTCGGTGCAAAACATCTGGATAGTGCTGGCTTTTGTGGTCGTTTTCGGCGTGATTGGCCTACTGCGAACCACGCCCGAACGCACCAACTACCGCAGCGAAGCCACTGTGCTGACCTACGAAGAGACCATGCCGCTGGTGCGCAACCTGTTTTGGCAACTCGGCCTGTATTGCAAGTCGCCGTTGCTCGAACACAACCTGAACCTGCCCGATTCGCTCCAAAAGAAAATCAAAAAAATCGAGGTGTTCAACTGGATCGACTGCAAAAACGACGGCACGCCCGATTTTGTCGATTTCGATAATTCCGATAAATACAACACCGACACACTCAACACGGTGATGACCGACAGGCTCTATCTGCGCGTTACCACCAAAGGTTGCTACGACATGGCGGCCGTTCAGGCGTGGCTGCAACGCTATTTCGATAGTCAAGCAAACCTGACGGCACAGACAGTCCAAGCACGGCAGTCGCAGCAAATGCGCTTGGCGGCCATCGACCACGAGATAGCCCGTTTGGACAGCCTTGCAAACACCCAATACTTCAAGAGCAACAGCGGCAACCGAGCCACCATCGACGGCGGCATATTGCTGCTCGAAAACAAGCAACTCTACCACGAAGACATTCTGGAGCAGATAGACCAACGCAGCCACTTGCAGTCGGCCATCGAGCAGCGCACGCACAACATCGATTTTCTGTACGGCATGTCCATCGCCGCCGTGCATTCGCGCCTTTTCTACCTCTTTTTCTGGCTGCTTGCGGGTTACGTTTTGGGCGTGCTGACCGCCCTCTGCGTGGTCTATCGCCGCCAGATACGCGACTACATGAAGCGGAAATAGCCCGACACGCCATGCCGACACGCCCACATTACGCACCACGTTTCGCCTGTCTGGCACTCTGTCTGCTGCTGGCGGTGCCGCTGTTGGCGCAGCGCAAACGCGAGATGCGTGCAGCGTGGATTGCCACTGTGGTGGGCATCGACTGGCCGCCATCGACCGCCGACGTGCGGGCGCAAAAACAGAGCATGCTGGCGATGCTCGATTCGCTCAAAGCGTTGAATTTCAACGCCGTATTTTTCCAAGTGCGCCCCACGGCCGATGCCTTCTACCAATCGGATTTGGAGCCATGGTCGCGCTATCTCACGGGGCAGCAAGGCGTTGCGCCCGAGCCGTTTTACGACCCGCTGGCGTTCGTCGTGCGCGAAGCGCATAGGCGTTGCATCGAGGTGCATGTCTGGCTCAATCCCTACCGCGCCACACTCAACGGCAGCCTTGCACAACTCGATTCGACACACGTCTATTTCCGCCACCCCGAATGGTTTGTGAAATATGGCGAACAACTGCTGTTCAACCCTGCCCTGCCCGAAGTGCGCAACTATCTCAACGACGTAGTGGCCGACATCGTAGCGCGCTACGACATCGATGCCGTCCATTTCGACGACTATTTTTATCCCTATCGGTACAAAAACCAAGAATTTCCCGACGAAGCCGATTTTCGTGCCAATCCACGCGGTTTTGCCGACAAAGGCGATTGGCGGCGCGACAATGTGAACCAAATCATAGCGCAATTGCAGCGCACCATCAAGAGCATCAAACCGTGGGTAGAATTTGGCATCAGCCCGTTTGGCGTGTGGCGCAACGCCTCGCGCGACGAACGCGGCTCGCAAACACGCGCCATGTCGAACTACGACGACCTCTACGCCGACATTCTGCTCTGGCTCGAACGTGGCGACATCGACTATGTGGTGCCGCAACTCTATTGGGAAATCGGGCACCGAAGCGCCGATTTTGCCACGCTGGCTACATGGTGGAGCACGCACACCTTTGGGCGCAACTACTACGTCGGACTCTACGCCTCGAACCTTGGCAACGCCTCGGCCAAACCAGCCTGGCGCAACGGCAACGAAGTGATGCGGCAACTGCACTATCTGGAAAACGTGCCACAACAGGGCGCAGCGTTTTATAGCACCGTGGCCATCATGCAAAACCGCCAAGGCGTGCGCGACAGCCTGCACCGCTACTACACGCGCCCTGCGCTGGTGCCTATGTGCGACAGCCTGTTGGGCGGGCAGTCGGCACCTGTGAAACGTGTACGCATCGTGCGCGAACACCGCCAACATTGGCTCGAATGGGACACTCCAAACGACACGGCTGGCTGCGCCGCAAACAGTTATGTGGTGTATGCGTTTGCCGGACGGGAACTCGGCGACTTTTCAGACCCGCGCAACATTCTCGCCATCACCGCCGACAACTGCCTGAACCTGTCCGACTACGCCGATGTGCTGCACGGCGGCTACCGTTTTGCCGTTACAGCCGTCAATCGCTACAAATGCGAAAGCCAACCCGCTGCAATCCAGCGCAAACAGAACGTAAGGTGATTTTTTTGCAGCTTTTGAGCAAAAAAAAGTCGCATTTCGCAAAAAATTATATATCTTTGCACCGTGCGGCAATAATAAAATCGGCGTGCGCCGATTTCAGAAAAATTGTCGCCACAAACCAAACCGAAACTAATATCAAAAATAGACCATGAAACACAAACAGATTTTGGCAGCCTTGGGGTTGGCTGCTTGCGCGCTTGTTTTCACAGCGTGCGAAAAAACTGAAAATTCGAAAAAAGTCGGAAAGCATTACGCCGTCGATATGGGACTCTCGGTGCGTTGGGCTACCGTGAATGTGGGGGCCATCTCGCCGTCGGACTATGGCGACCACTACGCTTGGGGCGAAACCAAAACCAAAGACTCCTACTCGTGGGACACCTACAAACGTTGGCAAGCCGCCGACAAAGACAAATACAAAAAACCAGCCGATTTCTTCGTTGGTAGCCTCAGCCTTACGGGCGATAACATCGGGGGCGACGTGGCTCACAAAGAGTGGGGAAACAAATGGCGTATGCCGACAAAAGCCGAATTTGCAGAGTTGCTCGACACAGCCAAATGCGTTTGGAAAGAGACCACCGAAAACGGCGTGAACGGCTACAAAGTGAAGAGCAGAATCAACGGCCACAGCATTTTCTTGCCATTTGCTGGCTGCCGTTACACCAGTTCGGACTATAACGAAGGCAATACAGGCAGTTACTGGACAAGCGAATCGAATGGCGTGCAAGCCGGCTGCGTTACCATATCGGGTGGCACCGGCTACAAATCGACAACGGACTATATCTTCTACGGCAAAAGCATTCGCCCTGTAACGGAATAGCCGCCCTGCGCAAGTAACAAACGACGCACAAAACAATCTAGAACATCAATAAACTAATAACAAATAAATCAGCAAAACAATGAAAAAGGTATTCTTCGCAGTAGCTGCTGCAGCAGTTGCGCTGTTTAGTTTCACCGGTTGCGATGAAACAGTAACAAAAGATGTAGCGATTAGTTATTCGACTAATATTGAGTATTCCTCAACCACAGGAGATGCAGCCGGCACTGCCGGTCTTACTCTAGGGGATTTACAAGAAATTTATTATGCTGCATTGAAGGAAATAGACGGTGCTACACCTACGTTCGACAGCAGCGACAATTCCCTCCTCACAAATGCCGTTTGCCTCAAAGCTCAAACCAGCGAGGAGAAAGTAAAAGAGATAGTATTGGCGGTTGGCGAGAAAGCAGACAAAGCCGTTAAGGCAAAATTTGGCGACCCTGTCATAGTGAATCCCCATTATAGTAATCTCAGCATCACCTTGTACCACAACTGGTCGTCCACATCGACACCCGTGGTTACCTATAAGTACGAGTAGTATCATAGGAGCCTGCCCTGCCGATAAGCATTAGCAGACGAAATCATTCCTATTATAAAGGCTGTCGAGTAATTCGGCAGCCTTTTTTTGTGTGCGGTAGGCGGAGGGGAATGGTATTCGCGCTGCCTGCAAATAGAAAAACGAACGGCTGATTTTTGCAAAAGAGCCAACTATTTTTGCAAGTTATGCCGCAATTGTGAAAACGCAAAAAAATAATCGAAAAAGTTTTGTTGTTTCGACAAAAAGCAGTAATTTTGCGCCCGAAATGTAGCCACGGGATGTAGCTCAGCCCGGTTAGAGTACGCGTCTGGGGGGCGCGTGGTCGCTGGTTCGAATCCAGTCATCCCGACAAGCAATGTGGCGGAGTTTAGCGCAGTTGGTAGCGCGCTACGTTCGGGACGTAGAGGTCGGGCGTTCGAGTCGCCTAACTCCGACGATGCGGAAAGCAAAAGGCTTTTCGCATTATTTTTTTGTCCAAAAAAAGAAAAAATCGGACTTATTCCGTATCGGGTTGGGCAGGATTGTAGCGCCGCCATTTTTCGACGAGGGCGGCCATATCGGGCGGCAAAACGCTGTCGAACTGCATCCAGCGGCCTGTGGTCGGGTGCTCGAAACCGAGCGTCTTGGCGTGCAACGCTTGCCGCGGGCAGACGGCGAAGCAGTTTTGCACAAACTGTTTGTATTTGGCGGTGCGCACGCCTTTCAGCACGTCGTCGCCGCCGTAATGCGCATCGTTGAACAGCGTGTGGCCGATGTGTTTCATGTGCACGCGAATCTGGTGTGTGCGCCCCGTTTCGAGCCGGCATTGCACCAGCGTGGTATAGGCAAAGCGTTCCAGCACTTTGTAGTGCGTTACGGCGTGTTTTGCCGTCGGATTGTCGTCGGGCAGCACAGCAAACGACGTGCGGTCGCGCGGGTCGCGGCCGAGTGCGCCGTCGATGGTGCCTTCGTCGGCCTTCACCACGCCCCAAACCAGCGCATTGTAGGTGCGTTCGGTCGACTTGTTGAAAAACTGCAGCCCGAGTTTGGCTTTGGCCTCTTCGTTTTTGGCTATCAGCAGCAACCCCGACGTATCTTTGTCGATGCGGTGCACCAGCCCGATGCGCGGGTCGTTGGCATCGAAGTGCGGATTGTCGCGCAGGTGCCACGCGATGGCGTTGAGCAGCGTGCCATCGGCGTTGCCAAAGCCAGGGTGAACCACCAAGCCTGGTTGTTTGTTTACGACTATCAGGTCGTCGTCTTCGTAAACGATGTCGATGGGAATGTCCTGAGCCACAATGGTATAGTCCGTTTTCGGATAGTCGAGCACAAGACTGATGTCGTCGAGCGGCTTCACGCGGTAGTTCGACTTCACGGGGTTGCCGTTCACCACTATCGAGCCTGCGTCGGCGGCTTCCTGTATGCGGTTGCGCGACGTGTTTGGCATCACGCCCGACAGATATTTGTCGATACGCAATGATGTTTGTCCTTTGTCGACGGTGTAATGGCGGTGTTCGAACCGCTCAGGCGCGGGCAGTTCGTCGTCGGTCAAATCCTCTATGTCGAAATCGGGATTTTCCACCAGATTATTCGAAGAAATTTTCGTCCAAGCCGCCTTGATTGGCTTTGGTGGTCGATTTGCTCGCATCTTTCGACAGCCAAATGTCGATACGATGCCCCGTGGCGTAGGCACTGCTTGCCTGCGGCGATTGCCGATAGACGAAAAATTCCTGTTTGTCGGCCTCGTCGGCGGGCGTTTCGTCGTATTCCACCGCGCCAAGCACAAATCGGTTTTGTGCGATGCAGGCTTCGGCTTCGGCTTCGGTCATGCCTTTCACATCGGGCGTGTAGGCGGTTTCGCCAATGGTCTGCTCGCCCACAACAAGCACAAGATTGCTGCCGTCGTTCAGCCGTTCGCCGGCCGCTACCGAGCTGCCGTTGGCCTTCACGCTCATCACCAAACCGGGGAATTCCGACGGCTGGTGCTCAATCTTTTCGATGCGGAAACCCAACGCTTCGAGCGTGGCTTTGGCTTGGCGCATGGGGAAATTGGTCAAGTCGGGAACGGCGACCTGCTTTTCGGCTGTGGCGTTGATGGTGAGGTATATTTTGCGGCCGAGTTTGACTTTACCGCCAGCGGCCGGCACCTGTTCCACGATTTCGCCCGCCAAACGGTTGCGCATATACACCGAATCGATCACCTCGTAGGTGAGTCCGGAGCGTTTCAGCGCGATGGCCGCCTCTTCGGTATAGAGGCCACGCAGGTCGGGCACCTCGATTTCTTCGCCGTGCAGCGTGAACTTTTTCAGCGAGAGCAGCACCAACGTTACGATTACGCAAGCGACAACCACAGCCGCCGCAATGTTTATCCAGAAAAATTTGCTTTTCAGAAAATTCCAAATCACTTTCAGACTCATGGGATAGTTCGCTATTTTGAAGATTTGAAGATTCCTCTTTCGAAAGACAAAAATAGTTGTTTTTGTTCAAAGTGCCAATACAACACACACAAAAAAAGCAAAGACTTGCGCGCCTCCGCTTCTCTTGTGGTCGAAAATTCTCGTCGAAAGACGAAAAAAATTAGGCTTTCTTGCAGTATTCGTCCGAAACGGTCAATTTTTTGCGACCATGCGCACGACGCGAAGCCAACACGCGGCGGCCGTTGGCCGTTGCCATTCTTTCGCGAAAACCATGTTTGTTTTTGCGCTTTCTGTTCGAAGGTTGAAACGTTCTTTTCATCTCTATACGATTTTTATTGTTGCTTCTTTTCCGAAATTTCGGGTTGCAAAGGTAGTGATATTTTTTCAAACGGCAACCATTTTTGTCCGATTTTTTGCAGAAAAGTTGCAACAGGGCTTCGCAAGGGGGCTTTTCTCGACAAAAAGATGTACTTTTGCACCTGCATTTTCGCATTCGAATCGACTATGAAAAAACTGTTTATAGAGACTTACGGCTGCCAGATGAACGTGGCCGACAGCGAGGTGGTGGCCGCCATCATGTTTTCGTGCGGATTTGAGCAGACCGCCACGCCCGACGAAGCCGACTGCATCATCGTGAACACCTGCTCGATACGCGACAACGCCGAACAGCGCGTACTTGGGCGGCTGCAAAACCTGCAGACACTGCGCCGAAAACGGCGCATCGCCATCGGAGTGATAGGCTGCATGGCCGAACGCGTGAAAGAGAAATTGCTGGCCGACTACGGCGTCGATTTTGTGGCTGGACCTGATGCCTATCTCGACCTGCCCAACCTTGTGGGCGCAGCCTTGCGCGGCGAAAAAGCCATCAACATCGCCCTATCGACCACCGAAACCTACCGCAACGTGCTGCCCATGCGCATTGGCGGCGGCATTTCGGGATTTGTGAGCATCATGCGCGGCTGCAACAACTTCTGCTCGTACTGCATCGTGCCGTACACGCGCGGGCGCGAACGTAGCCGCGACGTGGAGAGCATTCTCGCCGAAGTGGCCGACCTGCAAAAGCGCGGCTACAAAGAGGTAACGCTACTCGGGCAAAACGTCAATTCGTATCGCTACGAAAACGGCGGGACGGTCGTCGGATTTCCGCAACTGCTCGAGACCGTGGCGCAAGCCGCACCCGACATGCGCATTCGTTTCACCACATCGCACCCCAAAGATATGAGCGATGCCACGCTCGAAGTGATAGCGTGCTATCCGAACGTGTGCAAATTCATACATCTGCCCGTGCAGAGCGGCAGCAACGCTGTGCTGAAGGCCATGAACCGCAAATACACGCGCGAGTGGTACCTCGACCGCATCGCAGCCATTCGGCGCATCGTGCCAGAAGCCGCCATCGGCACCGACATTTTCTGCGGATTTCACGACGAAACGCTCGACGACCACGCACAAACACTCAGTCTGATGCGCGAAGTGGGATTCGACAGCGCGTTCATGTTCAAGTATTCGGAACGCCCTGGCACGTTCGCCGCCAAACATCTGCCCGACAACATCGCCGAGGAGGAAAAGGTGCGCCGCCTGAACGAAATCATCGCGCTGCAACAGGAGTTGAGCCTTGCATCGAACCGCCGCGACATCAGCAAAACGTTCGAAGTGCTGGTCGAAGGCCGCTCCAAACGGTCGGCTGCCGACATGTGCGGGCGCACATCGCAAAACAAAACCGTGGTTTTCCCGAAAAGAGAAAGCAAAATCGGCGACCTCGTAATGGTAACCATCACCGACGCATCGGCCGCCACGCTCATCGGGGAACAATTGACAATGGACAATTGATAATTAGTAGCAAGAAAAAGGTGAGAGGTTATAGGTTATAGGTTATAGGTTATAGGTGAGAGGTTATAGGTTATAGATAATTAGGAGTAAGGAGTTATTGGGCGCAATTCTGTCCCTCTGCCGAGCAAAGCGAGGATAGGGGGACGAGGAGCGTAGCGACGGAGGGGGTTAAATACCAATTAAGAATTAAGAATAATCCCCAAATAACCAAATCTCCAAATCCACAATAACTTTATAGACTTTTCACTTGATAAACTTTATAAACTTTTTCACTTTCACACTTTCACACTTTCACACTTTTATACTGAAAAAAATGGCCGAACAGCAGGAGATATTGTGGAACAGCAACTACGTCAAGGCGTGGGTGTCGAATTTCATGCTCTATTTCTCGTTTATGCTGCTGATGCCGTTGCTGCCCATCTACCTGAGCGAGACGTTCGCCGCCGACAAACAGATGATTGGGCTTGTGCTGTCGGGCTACACCATCACGGCGTTGCTGGTGCGTCCGTTCAGCGGTTTTGTAGTCGATACGTTTCCGCGCAAACAGGTGCTGCTCGTCTGCTATTTTTTCTTTTTTGCGCTGTTTGCCGGCTATTTCGTGGCGGGTTCGTTGCTGATGTTTGCCGTGGTGCGCACGTTGCACGGTGCGCCATTTGGCGCAACCACCGTCGCCAATAGCACCGTCGCCATCGATGTGCTGCCCTCGTCGCGCCGCGCCGAAGGCATCGGTTATTACGGTTTGAGCAACAACATAGCCACAGCCATCGGGCCGTCGGTGGCCATCTACATCTACAACGTTTATCACGATTTCGACACGATTTTTCTGCTGTCGCTCGTTTCGTCGTGCATCGGGTTTGTAATCGACACAACAATCCGGCTCACCGACAAGCGCACGGCCATCAAAAATCAGCCCATATCGCTCGACCGTTTCTTCTTGCTGAAAGGCTGGAGCGAAAGCCTTTCGGTCATCTGTCTGGCGTTTTCGTACGGCATACTTTCCACCTATTTGGCCATTTACGGCAAGGAAGAACTCGGCATTACGAGCGGCACAGGCACCTTTTTTGCGCTGTTCGCCATCGGCCTGATGCTATCGCGCATATTTGGCAGTCGCACGTTGCGCGAGGGGCGCATCACGCACAATGTGGCCGTCGGCGTGCTGGTGTCGCTGTGCGGCTACGTGTTGTTCGCCGCTGTGCATCAGTCGGTAGCCTACTACAGCGCGGCGTTCATCATTGGCATTGGCAATGGGTTGATGTTTCCAGCCTTTCAAACGATGTTCATCAATTTGGCCGAGAACTGCCAGCGCGGCACTGCTAATAGCACGATGTTCACCTCGTGGGATTTGGGTGTTGGTGCAGGCATTCTGTTGGGCGGCATGGCTGCGGAGCAGGTCGGCTACCACTCGGCCTTTTGGTTGGCTGTGGCGGTGAATGCGGCCGGCATCGCATTTTTCTTTGCCTACGTGCGCCGCCATTTTGTGCAGCACCGTCTGCGTTGAGCGCAAGCGTCCGCCGAAAATCCGCATCGAAAAAACGTTCGGAAATGGACACAAAAAAGGTCGGAACAAACGTTCCGACCTTCTGTTTTGGTGCGTAGGATGAGACTCGAACTCACACGATCTTGCGACCACTACCCCCTCAAAGTAGCGTGTATACCAATTTCACCACCTACGCGTGGTGCCCAAGACAGGACTCGAACCTGCACATCTCGCGACACACGCACCTGAAACGTGCGCGTCTACCAATTCCGCCACTTGGGCAACACAAATTTGTCAAGAAAAAAAGCAGTCTCATACTGCTTTTAGTTGTGAGCGGAAAACGGGACTCGAACCCGCGACCCCGACCTTGGCAAGGTCGTGCTCTACCAACTGAGCTATTTCCGCAGTAAATCAAAACTCGCACAATTCTCTTCCGAATTGCGACCGCAAAGGTAGTGCATTTTTTTTACACGACCAAACATTTCGGCAAAAAAAATCGATTTTTTTTATTTTTTGCCATTTAACGGCTGATTATAACGCATTTTTGGATAAAAAAAAGTAATTTTGCAACCTAATTTTGACACAACTATGACGACGACGGAAGAAGAAGTACCCAAAAGAGGGCTCAATTTCATTGAGCAGATTGTAGAGAAAGACCTTGCAGAAGGCAAGAACGGCG